>DALTWF010000004.1 GCA_029987235.1 Methanocorpusculum sp.
GGACATACACCAGAAGATGTGTTTTGGCATGCGCAAGCGCCGGAACGGATATTTGTGTATGTTAACAGCTGGTTTTGTGATTTTTAATATTCGGTACCAAAAATTTGTGAACTAATTTCAGGATACTACAATAAAAAAAATATATAAAAATATTTTATTACTGGAAGTAACCAAATCCCTTATCCATTCTCTTCACATTCACAAAGACCTTTTCGGATTCATCGGACGTAATGAAAGTAAGAAGCGGGATTGTGGTGCCAAACTCATGTTGATAAAACCAGTATGTACTTCCATCACCATAATCCATTACAGCATTGTTTACCGTAAATACCGCCTTATCAGTATCAACCGACTTGAACGTTACAATCTGATCACGACCTATTTCCGGATAATTTGCCACCGCAAGAACACGATTCTTTAAATCCTCCTTGCCAAACAAAAAAACCAGAAATTCAATCCATTTGTCTACCGTATAATCAACAGTAACCTCGGCATTGGTACCAGTCAGAACAAATGTTACTGCTTCAATATTCAGATACCCATACTTGTTGTTCTCATAGATTGGCACCATTTTGCGCATAGTTGTGTCATCAGCAGAGGGGGCGTCATCTGCAAGTACCGGTGCTGCAAACGAACACAATAAAACCACACATACTATTATAATGTAACGAATCTTCTTCATCAGTACTTCACCCTCTTGTAATGAGTCTTTCCTGCTTTTTCCATTTCAGCCGCCACTTCTTCCTCACGCCGGCGCTTTTCCAGCCATTTTCCAACAGAGCGCTGGAAATGCGGTCGGAAATAAATTCCAACAAACGCAAGAATAAGACTGAGAACAGCCATAACAATAAATACAATCAGACCTTCCGTTGTTGACATCATAAAAGGATCCAGTTGCGAAACCGACATGAAATAAAACAACGCGCCATATGCAATTAAACCGCCTGCTGCAACAAAAAACGGCACAACAAACATTCTTGTCAATGCAGGTTTATTATTCTGCATGAAATCAGCAATCTTTCCCACACATGCAACAAATGCTCCTGCAAAGAACCAAATCATAGCTCCAAACAGGAACGTAAAGATAGCATAGAGCGCACCTGCAAAACCTGTATTCGGATACAGAGTAATCATACTCATGCACCCGGCAAGAAGACCCACTATACAAAGCAGAATTGTACAGATATAAGCAATACCTGCAAACTTTCCGTTTTTGAACGAGTCTATGATTCCATGATAAGCAACACCGAAATAATCCGCAATGCCAAAGCCCTTGAAAATAATATAAATACCAATTACACCAAGCACAATCAGAATTGCATTCAGCGCAGGCACAATAAACGCAAGGACCGCGAACAATACAAACACCGCCCCGATAGGAACAAGAATACCTTTTGCAACCTTCGGATCATCAAGGAGTTTTTTCACTATGTAAAACTTGCTCTCCATATCCGGCAACTGCTTGATAGTAACACGGACAACACCTGCCACTTTTATGCGCGACTGAATAATAGGCAGAACAAATTCATCTTCTGCGCCATCCGAGATTAAAATACAGTCATCTATTTCATGCTCTTCAACGATTTTTTCCAGATGATTACCAAGCCTGCGGTCGCCTTCAAGCATATTGGTATGATTTCCTGAAAGAAGCGCAATTTCAACATCCTCGCCTTTGGCAAGAAGTTCATCATACGTTTTTATCGTCTGAAAAATTGCATTCGTATCAGAATCTTCCGGATCTGCGATACCAAGAGCAGTTGCTGCTGCAAGACACGGACCGCGCCCAACGCACGGACTGTCCACTTTTGCTTTATATCCGATATCGTCATCACGGTCGACACAAAGAACCAGAGTTCGCCCACTCATTAATACTATAAGTTATATCACTCAATGATTAAATATCTGTTGGGAACAGAATAAAAAAAAGAAAATATTTAGATAAGTTTGGACCGCTGGAGTTTGAGCAGGTCTTCGGTAGTGAGTTTTTCTCCGCTCTTGAATGCGTTGAAAATGGTCTCAGCTTCCTTTCTTGCAGACTTGTTCTCCTTCACAGTCTTTACTTTCTTCTGTTTGGTTCTGATTCCGGTTAAGACCTTGTCGTAGTCTCTTAAGGATTTCTGGCATTCGAGGAATTTCTTGTGTTCCTGGTCTGCTGCTTCCTGTGCTTCAACAAACTGCTTGTGTTTTGCATCTGCACCCTCGCGCGACTTGTCTGCCTTTCTGTAGCACTCCACCATGAGGTCGTGGTGTTTCTGTGCGAGTTCTGCCTTTTCGGTAACTTCAGAGTGCATAGAGGATGCCTGCTTTCTGTACTCGCGTGCTTCAACTAAGCGAGAACGGATTTCCTTGTTCTGCTCGTGTTCTTCTTCCTGGTCTTTGAGTTCGGCTTTGAGTTGTTTGATTTTATCAACAATCCCATTCTCTTTCTCTTTGGAGAGCTGCATAGTCATCTGCTCTTTTTCGAGCTGGTCAATCTGACGCTGGATGTCTTTTGCAGACGGCTTCTTCTCATGCGGTGCTGCTGGTGCCGGGGTCGGCGCTGCGCCGGATTCTGCACGGAGTGCATCGATTTCTTCAAAGAGTTTGTTTGCCTTGTCGTTTAACTCATTTCTCTTTTCCTTGAGAGACTGAACGTCATTGTTGGACTGGTCACGAAGTTCTTTGTTCTTCTGTGCCTCTTCAACATACTGGCGGGTTGCTGCGTTTAACTCGTTTCTTTCACGTGCATACTGGGATGCCTGTGCATTTAACTCGTTACGCTTTGCTTTGTGTTCTTCAGACTCTGCAAGAAGTGCTTTTCTTTTATCGACAAGATCTTCGGTCAACGTTCTTACCTTACCTTGAATTGGCCGTACAATACAGATGAACCGGAAAAAATACGATGCAAAATAAATGAATCAGAAGTAAAACAGTCTTGAATTTCAGTAATTTTGTTCATTTTCTCTATACCGGTTTACCATCCGTACGAATCGTTTTTCGATTCCGGAGGTACGACTTTCCTATTATTAATGGATGTATTAGAATTTAAACATATGCTATATGTATCACAAACCTCTTTTTATCTGCCGCCTAACACTATATGCAAATGGACTCGATACGATATTACGACATCCGTTTTGTCCGGGGGGAAACAGTATCTATCACCTCGGAAAACGGTAAAATAGAAAATGCAGGTTCATCATTTTACGGCAAGGCACTTGTCCGTGTTCTCGGGGAAAACGGCTGGGGTTACTACTGTGCATCCTCGTTTGACATGGATGACGAAAAAGCAAAGCGTGAGGCAATAGCGCGCGCTGCACATGCCGCGCGCCTTGCAAATGTACATGCCGATGTAGCAGAAGTGCCTGAAAGTTCCCCGCGTTCGTGGAATGCGGGGGCAGCAGAGCAGCGAAAAATCCCGCTCGATGAAAAGGCGCGCGACCTCTTACATATTGAATCTGCGGCACGCGGTGATGAGATTGTCAGCACCTCAGCACGTTACGGTGAACAGTATCAGGATGTACTCTTCGAAGACGCAAACGGCAATGAGGCAAAATCCTCGGTCTGCCGCACGGTTTTTACGATATCATCCGTTGCAGCAAGAAACGGCGACATGCAGATGAATTACGAACAGAAAGGAACCGTAGGCGGACTGCGTCTTTCAGACTGTCTCCCGCTTGGAAAACAATGCTCGGAAATCGCAGTAAAACTCCTTGACGCAAAACCGGCGCCGGGCGGCGTTATGCCTGCCGTCTTGAATCCGGAACTTGCAGGCGTGTTTGCCCATGAAGCAGTAGGTCACGCATCTGAAGGAGACCTTGTCAGAGACGGCATATCCGTATTGGGTGATAAAATCGGTCAGGTTGTCGGCAGTAAAATTGTAACAATTATTGACGACCCGTCTCTGCATTTTTATGGGTACGAACCGTTTGACGCGGAAGGAATAGCCGCAGGACCGGCTGAATTAATCAAAAACGGCGTTATGAACACCTTTATGCACTCACGGGAAACACTTGCTGCAATCGGAAACGGCGAAGCGGGCCACGCCCGTGCCGAACCTGGTATGCAGCCGCTTGTCAGAATGAGCAATACCTACATCAAAGAAGGAGACGCCTCCTATGACGAAATTCTTGAAACCTGCAGAAACGGCGTGCTTTTATCAGGCAGCCGTGGAGGACAGGTTGACACGGGGCGCGGCGTGTTTCAATTCAATGCAAAATACGGATACATGATTGAAAACGGCGAAACAACGCAGATGCTGCGCGATGTCTCGCTTTCGGGCGATATTTTATCGGTCCTGCACAATATTGAACTGTGCGGAAATGAACGGCGCATGAGCGCCGGAATGTGCGGAAAAGGACAGAGTGTACCGGTTTCTGACGGGGCACCGCATATTTTCCTGTCCGATGCAACTGTGGGAGGTGCCGGACAATGAACAGCTTTGCATTCAGCGTTGATGAGGTTCTTCGCGCAGGAGAGCGTATTTCAGACGAAGTTGAGGTATATTTCACCGAATCAAACGACCTCTCGCTTGAACAGCGCGAGTCGGATGTATCATCCGTATTCGAGCATGCGGGCAAATCCGTCTATATCCGCGTCTTAAAAGACCATAAAATCGGTGTTTCTGGCACATCTGACATCACCCGCTGGAAAGACTGTCTGAATGCAGCGGTCTCTTCTGCAAAACTTGCCGAACCAGTACCGGATTCATTCGGATTTTCCGAAAAATGCGCAATTCCCGCAGGAGACGACCCGTTTGATTCAGGTCTTGAAATTTCTCCCGAAACCGCAAACGAGTATCTGAAACGAATGAACGAAGGTGCCGCCATGCATAAAGAATCCCGCGTTGTTTCCGGCTCAGTAACGCTTTTTGAGGGCAGTTCCGTTCTTGCGAACTCAAACGGTGTGTATCTTGAGCGTAAAGCCACCGACATAGTGCTTGGTATGGACTCAATCTGTGAAGGTTCAACCGGCTATGAATATGATTCAAGCCCGTTTGCCTCCCGCATTAATCCGGAAAAAACCGGAGAACGAAACACATTCTGGGCAACGGCTTCCCGCAACGGTGTTTCTATCGAATCCGGTAAATATGACGTGGTCTTTTCCGAACATGTGGTTGATTCGCTTATCTTAGAACTTTTAGCCGACGCCGTAAATGGTAAAAACGTACTGCATGGAAAATCCATTTATGCGGGCAAACTCGGTGAATCTGTTGCAAATCAGGCGCTTTCCATAACCGAATCCCCTTCAGACAAAACCGGCTCTTCCTGGCGGAGATTTGACTGCGAAGCAACGCCCTGCCGCGATATTTCCATCATAGACAAGGGCGTTTTAACCTCGCTCCTCTATGACAGAAAGACAGCTGCAATGGCGAATACACAAAGCACCGCAAGCGCCCAGAAGGGTGCAGACGGTTCGATATTCATAAGCCCGCACTGCTTAAGAATTGATGCGCCGAAAGGAAATCTGCTGGAAAAACCGTGTCTATACATCAATGAAGTAATCGGCGCACATACTGCAAACCAGCTGACCGGAGAATTCTCCGTAGAAACGGCAAACGCCTTCCTGTGCGAAGGGGGCAGATTTACAAAGCCGGTGAAAAAAGCCATGATTTCAGGCAATGTCTTTGAAATTTTAGCAAAGGAAGTTACCGTGTCAGAAGAAGTAAAAGTACTTGGTTCTGCTGTTGTTCCGAAGATGCGGATTAGCGGAATGCAGGTTGTGTAAAACCCCCACATCCTCTTTATTCGCAACAGATATCAAAGTTGATAACCTATTACTGCATATTATACAGTATAGTATGATGCAAATTGTTTTTCTTACAGATATTCATGGTAAAACCGATATTGCAGCGTCGATTTTTGATACTGAAGACCCGGACTATGTTTTTATCGGAGGAGACATAACCGACCTCGGCGAACCCCTTGACAAAGTAATTCCCTTAATGGAAGACATTCCGGCACCTGTTTTTGTCGTGCCGGGAAACTGCGATAAACGCGAAATCCTTCAGGTACTTGAAGCATCCGATGCGGTCCCGGTTCATAAAAAATGTCTTGATCTTGGGGAAATAACCGTTGCCGGAATCGGCGGCTCAAACCCGACACCGTTTGCAACCCCCTTTGAACATCCAGAGGAAGAGGCGGAAGAAATCTGTAATGGTCTTGTTTCCGGCATGAAAAAGAACCGGTGGAACATTTTAATCTCACACGCCCCGCCGTACGGGTATTTAGATGAAGTTGCACCCGATGTACATGTAGGCTGTCATGCGGTTGCAAAAGTGCTTCCGGAATTTGACATAATCTGTTGTGGACACATTCATGAACAGAAAGGAATTGTGCATGTCGGACACCGCATTATTGTAAATCCGGGCGAGGCACGCGCAGGAAACTATGCGGTAATCACTATCAATGATGATGGAGACGAGCCGGAAGTTGTGCTGAAAAATGTCTTCGATGACGAAGAAGACTAACTTTATTAATTCACAAAAAGAGCGGGGAAACTCCCGTACCCTTAATTTTTCTTCGTCTTCCTGACCTTAACTGCAACCCCGCGCTTTGCATGTGTCATTTCATACGCACCCATTGCCGCTTTTCCGGTCGCAAGATACCCCTCGCCTTCGACAAGGACCTCATCACCCTCACGAATCCGCGGGTCGCAGTCGGCAACCCCCGGCGCCAGAACATCGCCCTGCGGCGTAAAGCCGGGAGAGATTTGCACACGGTAGCCCGAAATAAATTTCCAGCCGTCATGTGTCGGGCGGAGAAGACCCGTTTCGGTATCGATGGAGAAAATCTGCGTCTTTTTCTCATAGATTTTCTGCTCGGGATAACGACCTTTTGCAATCCAGCCCTTTGTTTCAACCGTATCTCCAAACTGCCAGGAAAGCGTTCCTGACAGGTGCGCACTGCGCACCCTGCGGGACTCACGCAGCGCATTGTTTAACGCCCGAAGCGAGTCCTGCGAAAGCGGCTTGTCGTCATTGCACGTAAATTCAAGCGTAACTCCGGCACGAACTGCCGCCTCTTTTGCCACCTCTTTTGCACCGCCCTCAAGATGACAGAGAATTCTGTCATAATGGAATTTCGAAAGATATGCCGCAAGATAGCCGGCAAGAACGGAGCATTCTTCTTTGTCCCAGTAACCCGTAACAGGCACATCATAATGTCCTGCCGGATAAATTAACTCAAGTTCACGCGGAACCACACCGAGAGGCGAGGTTACAATTACCTCATGCGCACGGTTGTCAACCACTTTCATAAACATCTGATGCGAGCGGGAAAGCGAATACGGCTTACGTGCCGCACAGGGTAAAAGCACACAGATATCCGACCGAGGAGGAGTGAACCGCTCGAGAATACGGTTTTCAAAGAGCGCAATTTCGCGGCGGAACATAGACTCGCCCGCATTTGCATACAGACGTGCAGCGCGCACCGATGGATAGGAGGTATCAAAGGCGGTCGAGCGGTCAATATGCCGGAGCAGTTCCACCTGGGGTGCTTTCATTCTGCAGCGCATTTCGATAAATTCGCGCATCTGACCACGTTCAATCCATGTTTTGCAGTAGGCAATCTCACGTTCGAGTGCAAGACGGTTGTGAAGCTTTACGTCACCCGTTTTGCATCCCTCGCAGCAGCATATACCGCGATTCATGTATTCTTTAGAGAATTCACCATCAACGGTACAGAATTTTCCCTGTATAGACGCAAGGTCAACCGCCGTATAGTCAAATACGTCAAAGCCCGCATAAATCAGGGATGCGACATTTGACGGAAGCGCCGATGCGGGTGCATACCGCGCGGAGTCTACTGGCGCATTCTGCAGCATTTCCAGATATTCAACCGTTCTTTTGCTGTCTTCAAGCGTATTGTTCCAGTTCGTAACCATGACAATACCGGGACCTCCTGCTGTATTCAACGGATGGATACAGTAAGGCTCTTCTGCGCCGGGGGTAAAATATTTGTCTATATCAGATTTCGGCGCAGAAAGCGGGAGGTTGGAAAAATCCCACGCGGCAAGAGATGGGAATTTTACCTCCATATCAAGAACTGCCGGCGTCTGATAGACATCGTCACCGATTTTCAGCGACCCGATGCGGGCTAGAAAATCGCGTCTGCGCACGTCAAATAAACTCATTTAATGAACTCCGCGTCGGGGAATGCATCTTCAAAAGTCTTCTGCCATTTGGGGGATGCAGAAATGACCAGTTTTGTTTCCGGATTGGTCGCCATCAGCCCTTTCATGCCCTTAATGCCATATTCGACCATGGTTGCATCCCATGTGGGAATCTCTGCCTGACCCGCCGGGAAGGTTTCGGCAAGTTCATAGGGAAGCGGTCCGAACGGCGGCTTAAATTCAATTACCTCGTTATACCGGGACGGAACAGGGCCGCCTGCTGCAAGAAGCACTTCGGGACCAAGTGCGATTCTTGCAACCATCTTGTGATACAGGGCGACCTCGGGACGTTTGCATGATTCATCACCGCGGTAGAAGAACCGGCGCTTGCTTGCACGGTCAAACGGTGCAATTTCATCAATGCGTTCGAGCATCCGGCGGTAGCCGTCCAGAAGTTTCGGATGCGCACGGCAGCGCTCGTCAACCAGTTCAAAGAGAGTGCCGTCCTGAACCGCAGCACGAACACGGGCAATTTCTGCAATCGTGACTGCAAGATTGTGCTGCGCAAGAAGTTTTACACGGTCCGGGGATTTGCGCAGTTCTTCTGCAGTGTGATTGCGACAGACCGGACAAGCGCAGGGAAGTTCACTCATTTCATCAAGGTGCAGGGTGCCCGACGGCGTAATATAGCGGCCGTCTTTTGCATAAAGCGCGTATGCCGCCGAATCAAACACATCACAGCCGCAGGCAACCGCAAGGGCAAACATCGAAGGGTGTCCTGCGCCGAAGAGGTGCACACAGGCGCCCGGGGCAAGTCCTTTCTTTGCATCGATGATGACATCGACCAAATCTGCATAACGGTAGGCTTCCATTAAGGGAACTACGGCTCCGATGGGTGTGTAAGTGCATCCGAGTCCGGTCACAATTTCTCCGGACTTTTTGCGCAGGTCGCCGTAGGTTGCGCCCTGAACCGGACCTGCAAGGGGCGCATCAGCACCGAAAATTTCACGCGCTCTGGCTAAATTACTGTAGGTTATCTCCATCTGCCGTTCGACTTCGGCACGGTCGGTGTCGGGAAGTGTCGGCAGATCCTGCGGCACCCAGATATCAGAGCCGATATCGCGTTGGAATGCGATGGTTTCTTCGTTGGTGATATCCACACTTCCATAGACCATCATCTGAAACGAGCCGGAATCGGTCATAATCAGGCCGTCAAAGTTCAGCACATCATGCAGTCCGCGCTCGAGTGCGGGTTGTCTGAACTCCTTGCTTTTGGAAAATATATAGGCGTTGGTAATAATTCCTTCCACGCCCATTTTTTTCATTTCCGCGGGCGGTATTATCTGGAGGTGAGGGTTTACAACCGGCAATAGTGCCGGGGTTTTCACGGCACGTTCCCCTGCCTTTAGTTTACCCACGCGCCCGGCAATATCTTTATGGATTACCTCAAAGGTTATCGGCATTTATTCTTCCTCGGAGAAAATCTGTCCTTCGAAGGTCTGGATAATGCATTCTTCCGATTTCCAGGCGTCTTCTGCAAGTCCTGCTTTCCAGCAGGTCTGGCTTAAGAACTCTTCAGAATTCCAGCCGTATTCTTCTGCAACCTGGGGAAGAAGAAGACCTGACTGTCCGTCTTTTGCTGCAATAAGTCCGTGTCTGCCGATTTCAATGCGGGCGGGGCGTTCTGCTGCGGGACCTGCAAGGATTTCAGGCATGGTAAGGATGGTTACTTCAAAATGGAGATTCGGTATTTCATATTCATCAATCGGCATGAAGCGGGGGTCGTCGGCTGCTGCTGCTTCTGCTGCTTCGCGCAGGGCAATGCGCAGGGGTTTTACCGGGAAGGGAAATCCGATACAGCCGCGGAGCGTGCCGTTTTCTGTGATAGTGACAAAGACGCCGCGTTTTTCGTCAAAGGGTTTGGGAAATGCCGGTACCGGTGCGTCCATATTGAAAATTTTTGCCTGGGCAAAATTGCGGGCGGCACGGAGTGCAAGCGCGCCTTCTGATTCGGTGAGCTGTGACATAGATGTATATATATTGGTCGGCTGTTATGATATAGGTATTGAGTGAGATGGTTAATCCATCCCCTTCAGCTTCATCCCGCCCGCGCGAAGCAGCGCCCACACAATAACACCCAGCCCGCCACTGATTACAGCCATGCAGCCGAGACCGAAAATATGCGTCGGCCAGGGAAGAGTACCGCAAAACATACCTATGCAGCAGAAGATCATTACGGTGAAATTAAACAAAGATGAAACCGAACCGGTGTCTCCTGCATACTGCTGCAGTAAAATGCCAAGCGCATACGGCCGTGCAGCAAACGCACCGACACACATCGGAAATATACAGAACATGCATGCAAGCGGTCCGGCCTCTCCGAACAAAAGCAGCAGAATTCCGGATAGAATCGTAAAGACAAGCAGCACAAGACCATATCTGCGCATTTTGACAGACGCTACGAACCGCTGCAGAACAAGCATCGCAAGCGTTGCAAGAAGCGCATTGCCCGCAAGAACAAAACTGTAGAGTGTGCCTGAAATGCCGAATCCGTCCACAAAAATATAGGATGAAATCGCAACATAGCATAAAAGAGCCATTGACGGAAGCCCCATTGCAATAAGGAACAGCGTAAACACACGGTTTTTACAGAGTTTCGGCAGTCTGAGAAGTGATGCGGAAATGCTGTCGGTAAGTCTTTCCTCCTTTCCAAGCGGCTCAGTCAGGAAAAGCACGCCGATAATGCAGACAATCATAAGAAATGCCGGAAAAATCAGCGTACTCTGCCAGTTTATAGTATGAATTATCCATGCACCAAGAATAGGGGCAGCAATCGGACCGACTACTCCGAAAAAAACCGTAAGCGTCAGAACACGACCGCGCACTTTTATATCGCGGAAACAGTCCTTGATTAATGCGGTCGCAATGACAATCAGTCCACCGGTCGAGATTCCCTGAATACAGCGCAGCACAATAAACCAGAAGATATCGGGTGCTGCAGCGCATAAAACAGATGATATGATATATACGGCGATACTTCCGAGAAGCAGATATTTGCGCCCGAATTTGTCTGATACCGGACCGATAAAGAGGACACCGAGTGCCTGGGTAAATAAAAAGCCGTAGAGCGTGATATTTAAAAATGCCTCGGTAGTCCCGAAAAATGCGACAATTTCTGAAAGGGCGGGCAGATACATGTCTGTCGAAAGCGGACCGATTATTGACAAAGCGGTAATCAGAGTGATTACTGCCGGCGCATTCAGATATTTCTGCCCATCCATTTTTGAAGTATAGTTTCAGGCGGCTGACTGTTTATAGATTTTGCAACAATCCTCCCCTTAACAACTCACCATGAGAGACTAAGAGGGGGAATTACCCTATTCTTTTTTCCCTTCCGGCGCCTAATACTAACTAATGAATAATGACTTCGAGCGCGAAATGGTGCAGTGCTTTAACAAATATTTCACCCGCAATAAAAAAACCGGCTTTGCCTACCGCCTGAAGCAGTCAACATTCAACACCCAGTATGTAGATATTATCGTTGATTCACCCGACCCAGAGTTTTATCTTTCGGTCGAGTGCAAATCACTTAAGGGAACGCGGCTTTCTTTTTCCTCCAATTTCCATAAAGATAAAGACGGCGTGCATCAGATTGACAATATTTCCGGCTTTGTGAAATACACGGGAAGACGCGGTTTTATTGCGGTGGAATTCCGCGGGGGCGCAAAAAACGAGGCATATCTCATGCCGTGGGAGGTGCTTTTAGCGCATTTTGACCGGCACAAAAGTATTCCTGTTGAAGAGTTCAGAAAATATGTGCATCTGCGCCGGGTAAACGGCGGATATGAACTTGACGGACTTGAATTTACAGGGGAAGAAGAAGAGTGAAAAAATAGTTATACCGTAATTCCCAGGAACGCAAGAATTATCACAATTACCGCACCCGGAATACCGCCAACCGCACATACAATAATCTGCGCCAAAGACAAATCACCAAGCGCCGGAAGGAAATTAATTGTTCCCGGAACAAGGAACCGGTAAATAAACAATATTACCAGACCACACACAGAATTTATCAGAATTTTTCCGACATGCTTGAAAATAAATATCAGCACACCCAAAATAATGAAAGCAGCAATAATCATTACGATTGTTGTTAACAAATCAGCCATATTATTAATTAATTATTTTTTTTAAGAGATAAACATTCTGTCTTACGAGCATTACGCAAAATGAAACACCGAAATACACAGCACCGTAAGACCAAGCGCAATAAGCCCCCCTGATGCGGTTGCAATAAAATTCGTACCGGAATTACCGATAACACCACGGTTTTCAATAAGCGCCCCCACAAGACTGTCCAGATTCGTACCGATAATACCGGTAAGGAAACAGATTACCGCAACATACCCCGGAACAATACCAAGCGAATACGCAAGAAGCGAAATAAACGCCGACCCGCAAAGACAGGCGATTTCACCCGTCATTGTAACACCGCCGTTTGTTCCTACCGGACACGGCTTGAAACTGGTAATCATAACCGGCGTACCGCCTAACACACCTATTTCGCTTGCCAGAGTATCTGCTGTTGCAACTGCAACTGAGCCGACAAACAGCGCTGCAAACATAATCTCGCCCGTAATACCATATAAAATTGCACCGATTACTGCAACACCCACATTTGCAAAGGCATTCATATAGCCGCGCACCCCTTTGCGCGACTGACTGACACCCATTTTATCCTTTAAAGCATACTTGAACTTGGTGAACAGCGAACCGATGATAAAGAAGGCAAGCACCACAAAAAACCACATCACATTTGCAAACGTGATTAAAATAACACCAATCAGAACCGCTGCAAAAACACCACTTAAGTCAACAGTTTTCGCCTTGTATGCGAAGTAGCCGAACGCAATACAAAGCACTACTGCTACTGCAAGCGTCATGTTATCTACTAAAAACTCCAGGTCTTCAAAGAGCGTAATCGTTGCACCAACACCAATTAAAGCTATCATTGAGCCGTCCTGACGATCTTTTAAGATACTGCGCAGAAGGAGCAGGACCAAAACTGCAAGCACAATAATCAGCGGCTGAGTATCTCTCAGATAAACAACAGTCAGAATAAGCGCCAGAGTTGAACCCGCAAAGAAAAAACCAAGCGGGTGATCTGCCTTTTTAAACGCTGAAATAAACGCTTCTCCCCAAACAACCATCATCATCGGTCCGATAAAAGCCGTTACCGGGATGAAACCTATTGCATACAGGAGGGACAATACCGCCGCTGCGATTGAGTAATAACGTATTTTGAAGATAAAGTAAAGGAGGGCGGTAAATACTATGCTCATTACTCCTATGACTACCGGAGAAAACATAGGGGTAAGCAGCAGGATGAGCGTGGTAACTAAGACCAGTACCAGCTGCTTTATGCGCATATCCATAATATAATAATATTATCTGTGAAAAAAGATAAGAGTATCTGTCTATTTATACAGCGATTGACCGTGCGAATCCATCGCAACAATTACCGGCAGCTTATCAAGATGAATCTGCCAGACGGCTTCAGCCATGCCTAACTCCGGATAAAAGCAGCCCTCAAGCATCATGCGGTCTGCGGCAAGGGCGGCACACCCGCCGGTAAATGCGAAATACACTGCCCGACCCGCCATGGAATGCAAAACTTCCTGCGACATACCGCCCTTTCCAATTAGACCCCGCACACCTGCATCAAGAACAGGGGCGGTCAGTTTGTTCATGCGTGCAGAAGTTGTCGGTCCGGCGGCAACAACTTTTCCATCAGCAACAACCGGGCCGCAGTGATAAATCACAGCACCTTCCGGGCTGAACGGAAAACCGCATTCGGCAATCTTCAAGTGCGCCTCATCGCGTGCGGTGTACACCGTTCCGGATAAAAGAACACGGTCGCCTGCGTGAAGTTCTGCAACCGCTTCTTTACTAAGAGGAAGGGTTACTTCTTTCATTTAATCACCACCGTCTTTTTCCGGCAGCACCAGCACTGGATGTTTACCGCAACAGGCAGACTTGCCGTATGGCATGCCGCCCGCTTTACCTTAACAGAAAGCGCGGTAATATCGCCGCCAAGACCCATCGGACCGATACCTAGCGCATTGATTTTATCACAGACCTGCTGCTCGAATGCATCCATCTCTGAAATATCTTCAAGCAGCGCCTCTTTTGAAAGAGCAGCGCATGTATCAAATGTGCCGCCGATTCCAACACCCGCCACAACCGGCGGACAGGGGCGCGAACCCGCCTCACGCACAACCTGCACAATGAAATCCGTGATTTTGTCTGTTTCGGAGGGGAGCATCATTTTAATCTGCGACATATTTTCCGAACCCGCACCTTTCGGCAGAGCTGTTACACTAAATCTTGTGCCAGGCGCAATATGGATTGCCGGAATGCCCGCACCGCAGTTGTTCTTTGAATTTTCGCGCCTGATGGCATCTACTGCATTCGGTCGAAGCGGCACGGAGTTTGTTGCACGCCGCACACCTTCACGCGCTGCTTCATAGAGTTCTTCTGTAAGTGGAATTTCGGGCGGCAGTGTAAAATACAGCACAATAATTCCCGTATCCTGACAAATCGGGACGCATTTTTCCTTTGCAAGCGCGAGATTGGCAAAAATATTGTCATATTCGCCCTGTCCCTGCGGTTTTGTTTCAGCCGCACGGGCGCGATTTATAACACGCAGCACATCAGACGGAAGCTCCGTTTCCGCGCCTTGTATTGCGGTTTCAACCGCGGATGCAACTTTTTCAAAAAAAGGAGATGTCATTTAGAGAAGTTTTGATGAGACGGTCATAAACACCGGGCCGCGGAGGTCAATCTTTCTCTTGTTGTCAGTGATGAAACGCATTGCATACTCATCAATTTTGACATTCACATCGCTCGGATGCTTGGACATCTTAAACTGAACAGAGGTCTCTTCACCCATACGGGCTGCCTCTTCGATTTTTGCAACCGCCTCGTTTGCCGCGGCATAAATGAGCGAGATGCCGACCGGAGTTCCTTCAGAACGTACGTCTGCGAATTTCTCATTGTCCGGCACACCTAAAACGGCACCCTTGCGCACGAATACCTCATTGAGTGCAGCAGGACCTAAGAGCGTGGAGTTTTCCTCCGGCTCTTCTACAGCGATTTCGACTTTGCGTCCGAACAGTTCACCGGTCCATGCAACAAATCTGCACGGCGACGGGGATTTTGCATTTTCCGCGCCGCATGCAATGACGGCATTAACCGCCTCGCGACCTGCGGGTGTAATCGGTTCCTCTTTTAATCCGACACCGCGGGCGATTTCAAGGTCGGTGTACTCCGGCGGGAAGAGCTGGGCAAAGGAGAGTTTGCGCACGTCTTCTGCCTGGGTTAAGACCATAGCAAGGCGTTCCACACCCATTCCAAGGTTCATTACCGGAACACCTACACCATATTCTGCAAGGGCTGCCGGAGAGTACAGACCAAAGGTTGCAACCTCGACCCAGCCGTGGACCGGGTGTTTTCCATAGACTTCAGTCTGGGTATCGGGCATATAGTATTTGGAGCGTTTCTCGTCCGGCTGGAATTTGAACTCGGTAAAGCCGAATGCGGACAGGAGTCCTGCTGCAACTGCTTTTCCGTCTTCAACGGTTACGTCTTCACCTGCAACAATACAGGATGCTGAGTGGTAGCTTCTGAGATGTGTTGCATCTTCGACCTGTTCGCGTCTGAAGCAGCGGTCAACAGAGAACATCTTAATCGGCAGGGGCTTTTTGTCCCACATCTGTGACAGCGAGATGAACCAGCCGGAGGTCATGTGGGATCTGAGGGTTGTATGGGAGGATTCAGGTTCAAGGGACTTGAATTCCGGGAAAACGGTGTCTAATATGTGAACTACTACGCCATCGTCCGTGCCAAGTGCAACTGACATTTCATGTGTCAGGTCATCGCCGTCAAATTTGCCTTTTTTGTATCCCTGCAGACATTTCATGAGTTTTTTGTCGGTGTCTTCGGCAAGCGGGTGACCTACAATTTTTGCGATTTCTTCAAGACGTTCGTTGGAAATACCTACGTTGGGGCGCGGAAGTCCGCCTACGTAAAAGACGCGGTCTAATACGGCTGCTGCTTCCGGACCGAACTGACGGTATACGTCGGTGTCTTCGATAAAGGTCGGGACCATTGCTTCATCAAAGCCCATTGCCATGTAGGCTTCACGGAGTTTGTTAATGGTATCAAAAATCGGGTGAACTTTTGCTTTCGGATAGGTGTATCTCGGATAGATTTTTGAAGATACCGGTGGGGTTACAACCGATGGTCCGGCATGCCAGGCCCCTTCAAAATCATTCTTTCTACGCTCTTTGAATTCTTCTACATCAAATCTCATGAAATGTCTCCTGCCAACAGCGGCAGATATATAGATAGTATTTTGTCTTTTCAAATGTTTATAGTAAGTGGTTGGTTACGGCAAACCCAGATATTTTTATAGCAGGCACGGCAATAATACAGGGATGAAAAAATATCTTATCGGAATAATAATTGTGCTTCTTGCAGCAGCAGTGCTTTGTACAGCGGGTTGTGTAAGTGAGCAAAAATCGCCGCAGGAGGCAATTCTTGGAGAATGGACCAATCCGGAATATTTTGAGATTGACAGTGCAGTTGCCAATATATACTACATATTTAAAGAGGACAATACCGGAATGGTGGAATTCCGTTCCAATAATCTTGCGGTAAAAACGGTGAATTTCCGCTGGATGTATGTTGATGAAGGTGATGAAAAGAAATACTATCTTGTTGCCTACACGGGTCTTCCCCGCACATCAGGCAGTCAGGCACAGAGCAGTTTCCTTACGATAATCAATAACGGCGGAAAGGATTATCTGTACATCTTCGATGGTTATTCCGAAGGTCTGGCTTTAACCAGATAACCTTTTTTTATAGTTACAATTTCAAAAAAAAACGGCACGGAACATTACGTCCCGTGGTTCCAGCTGCCCATATATGCAATCTGCTCCGGCGTTAACACATCAATACTCGCACCAACCGACTCAAGCTTCAGCAGAGCAATATACTCATCAATCTCCGTCGGCACATCAATAACACCTGCTTTGAGTTCTTTGCCGTGTTTTGCCATGTATTCAATGGACAAAGCCTGCACAGCAAAACTCAGGTCCATGACCTCAATCGGATGACCCATTCCTTTCGTGGTTGCAAGATTTACCAAGCGCCCTTCGGCAAGCACATGAATCTTTTTGCCGTTGACCACATACGTGTCAATACTGTCGCGGTGCTCGATTTCCGAGGCATGCGCCTCAAGCCAGGGAATAGTGATTTCCGTATTGAAATGACCTGCATTTGCAAGAAGTGCCCCGTCTTTTAACAGCGGGAAGTGGCGGTCAGTAACGATATCGCAGTTTCCGGTGGTAGTGATAAATAAATCTCCGATTTTTGCCGCTTCGTTCATGCTCAGGACATCAAATCCGTCGAAGTGCGCCTGAAGCGCCTTGCGCGGGTCGATTTCCGTAACAATAACACGTGCTCCAAGGGCGCGTGCCTTTGTTGCAACACCGCGTCCGCAGTAGCCGTATCCGCCGACTACTACGTGTTTTCCGGCAACAAGAGTATTGGTGGTAAGCATAATGCCGGAAAGTGCGCTTTCACCGGTGCCGTGGACATTGTCAAAGTAGTGTTTCATCGGGGTGTCGTTTACATCGACAACCGGAATTTCAAGTTTGCCTTCTTTGTGCATTGCTTTCAGGCGGTGGATTCCGGTCGTGGTCTCTTCGCATGCGCCGATTAATCCTTTCAGGGCATCGCGTCTGTCAAGGTGGACACGATTGATTAAGTCCATTCCATCGTCAATGGTTAAGGTCGGCTTTGCGTCAAGAACTTTGTCGATTGCTGCATAGTATTCTTCGTTGGTGCAGGCGCGTTTTGCATAGCATGCGATTCCGCCGAGGCGCAGGGCTTCTGCAACGTCGTCCTGTGTGGAGAGGGGGTTGCAGCCCGTTATTGAAACTTCCGCGCCGCCTGCTGCAAGTGTTCTGACAAGGCATGCGGTTTTTGCTTCAACATGAAGCGCCATTCCTATTCTGTGTCCCGCCAGGGGCTTTTCTTTTTCAAAGCGGGCTTTGATTGCCTGAAGGACCGGCATATACTGCCAGGCCCATTGGATTTTCTGTTCACCGGAGTGAGTCATGGATATAGTATAGGTCGTAGGATAAGATATTGTTAGTGATTAAAAGAGGGAAAAATGGTGAAATTATTTTTCACCGCAGACCGGACAGTTTCTGTTTTTCTTCACGGAAAAAAGGTCAAGACTGTTTGCCCTGCCGTCATAGATAAGAAGTTTTCCGGCAAGAGACGGCTCGCCGATAAGATATTTGACTGCTTCTGCTGCCTGCATTGAGCCGACAACCCCTGCATATGCACCGATTATATTCTGCGTTGAAGATGCTTCCGATTTCGGAAAAATACAGGAAAGACACGGAGTCTTTCCCGGAATTAGCAGCGTAATCTGCCCTGCACAGCCCGAAACCGCCCCGTGCAGAAGCGGGATGCCGGTTTTCTGCGAATAGCGGTTTAACGCATACCGTGTTTCGAAATTGTCCATGCAGTCAATAAGTAAATCCGCATCGCCGGTAAGTGTTTTCAGCGATTTGTCATCAATTTTTTCAGAAAACGCCTCAATGCGGCATTCTGAATTAAATGCTTCAAGCGTCTCTTTTGCAGAAACCGCTTTTTTCATGCCGATTTTTTCCTCTGAATGCAGAATCTGGCGGTTCAGATTGGATTCATCAACAATGTCCAAATCCGCGATTCGAAGCGTTCCGATACCCGCACCCGCAAGATAGAACGAAACCGGTGAACCAAGACCTCCGGCACCCGCAATAAAAACGGTCGCATCCTGCAGTTTTTTCTGATTTTCCGCTCCGATTAACGGAATCTGTCGTGCATATCTGTTACTCAAGATTATCCCTCACTAATTTCAGACAGCATACGGCATCAAGATGCTTCTGGTCAACCCTGTTTTCCTTCAGCCATCCTTGCAAAACGGTTTTTTTCTCCTCTGAAATCGGCGATTCCTTTACAACTTTGCGATACGTGCGTTCCGGATAATAAATTCCTTTACAGGTTTTCAGAAGCGCTGCTTCTTCTTCCGGTGAAATAACGCCTTCAGCAACGGCTTTAGCAAAACTCGCCCGGATATTTACCATAGGGTCTGAAAGTGCCATACCTGATTCAGCATCAAAAACCATGCCAACCTCATCATCGGCAATAATTCTGCCCGACTTGTACCATTCATAAATCTGACCGCAGCCGGTCATGCCAAGAGTATCCAACTCTGCTGCGCGAAGGGCCCCCATTGAAGAGGCACCGAATACCCTGACGCCCGCCTTTAGTACACCAAGAATTTCACGGTGCGCTACTGCTTCATTCTGGAAAAAAACGCCGTCAATAATGACCAGCACATTTGCCCCTGCAGAAACCGCAGCTAAAACATCGCCACGTTTTACCGGCGGGCAATACATTGCGCCCGGCAGAATCGACAGCGCCTCCTCACGCGTTATGCTTGGTCCGGCGAAGATTTGCACGCTCTGCTGCACGACACCTGTCTCCTTTTCGTTCATTGTCAATCGTAAAACATTCAAGACCCGGAACAACCACACGGACGACCGGAATTTTGATTTCAGGGTCGGTAAGGTCAAATACAATCACACGGTCAAGTCCCGAGCCTCTGATGCGCCTGATTATCTCCTCAATATCGGTCTTGAAATCAGGAGTTGCACAAGATTTGATTTCTGATGCGGATTTATACTCCTCGCCTCTGAACCAGTAGGCATTCATGCGTTTTACTCGGTCATAGCCCATTACCTCGCGGAACTGGGCGATTGTTGCGTCCTCTCGTGCGCCGTGAATCTGGGTTGCACGACTCTGTGCAACCTCGGTAAGTGCACGAATCATAGCGATTTCGGGGTTTGTGTGCGTGCCCATGCCGATAGTAAGCAGACGCGGGTCTTTGCGCTCGACATCGTCTGAAACAGCCGCAATTGTGGGTATTCCAAGGTCTGACGTGATATCACGCAGAATTACCTCAACACCTGCTTTGGTAAACTTTTCCACCATTTCAGCAACCCGGGGCGGGAAATCCTTTATTTTTGCACCGGTATTGCGGGTTGCCTCGACAAGCGACCAGGAATCACGTTCGATAACCTCGGTAAGCGCGTAGAATATTGCTTCTTCAAGGGTGTTTCCTGATGCGACACCATTGGAACTGGAGCGGAAAACGGAAGGGAAATAATAAGGATTCGGGTGGATTACGGCGCAGAGGGGAACAAATATCGATTCATTGTTTGCTATGTCAAAGCCTTCCATCCATGGCATATTTTTATCGAATTCATCTTCTTTGGGAATAATTAAAAGACGCGGGTCAAGGGCTGTTTTTCCGTCGCGGAGAAGAGCCGAGTACATAAATCCTTCCGGGTCGCGCGGGACTGCTTCTGCGCTGTATCGTTCGATTCCTTCCATTATGCCTGCAACTTTTGCCTCAAGTTCGGTGCCGCCTTTGCCGTTATAAACAGAAATTGCGCCGTCTGCTGCGGTCGGTCTGATGCAGGAGTAGACCGGGATTCCGATTCTGTCCAGGTCGGTAATATCTGCAACACGGGTTATTCCTGCGGTCGGAACGGCGCTTTCTATGCGTGCAAGAGTATCTTCAAGGGTGCTTGCACGCTCGGTCCAACCGGAATAGACTTTTGGCGAGGAGTGGAGTTCTATCATTGATAACATATAGTTGTCAATGGGTTTTTAATGTTGTGTTTGGGAGGGGGAAAACGGCAATCTTTTTACACCGGCAGAATATACACAGTATCCGGCAGATTCTGTAAATCATAGAGTTTCTGCAGGAATGCTTTGTATCTGTCTATATCTAATGCCGGAGAAGTAGACAGAATGGTAAACAGTACACGTTCGTCATAAAACGTACAGTTCACCTGAACAAAACCAAGACGCTCATAAAACGCAATTCTCCGAAGACGCAGGCTGTTATCCGGTGCTGTCTCATCCGGACATTCTGCATTGAGCACCAGTATTTTTCCAGGATATCTTTTCATCAGATGATTACAGATAATTTCCGAACCGAAACCCCGGGACCGGAGGTTCTGATTCACAGCAAAAAAATAGATAAACAAAAAATCTGTTGTATCAATCACATAGGTAAATCCGACAAATTCCTGCCCGCCCGATGTATTTTCTGTGTAGTATGATGTAACTTCTGCACCCTCTATATGAATTGATGCCTGAAAATACTCTGCCGGAATCAATTCAGAAGGGGGAAATGCTGTATGGTATAAAGATATGAAATCACGATACTCTTTTGAGTTGTCTTTTACAGGAATTGCAGTCAGGGGCATAATGGTATCCGATACTATAGTAAATTGTCTACTATCCATTTCAAAATTTCGGGAGGTTCAACATTTGTACTGCTTTTATAATCTGTTTCCTTTCTACCAGCAAAAACAGGAATGCAGCAGACTGTTTAAAAAAGAAAAGTTAGTAAAGATACACAATAGACACGGAAGCCGTAGTGGAAAGTTCCCCTGCGGAAACAGCCATGCTGCCGGCTGCCGAATCTGCTGCTGCCATCTTGTAATTTTCAACGGTCGGAGAAGGCACATAAGATACCGGATTGGAACTCTGACCAACAGAAACAACGCCAAGTCCCGTAATCTTAATGCCAAGCGCATCAGAAACCGCATCAGCATCGGCACGTGCCGCCTTTACCGCTGACTGAATTGCAGCTTTTCTTTCGCTCTTCTGCTTTTCATTTGAAAGACCGAACTGCAGACTGCCGATATTGTTCGCACCGGCTGCGACCGCTTTGTCAATGACATTGCCGATGGTATCTACATCATATGATACAACCTGAATACTGTTCGAAATTTCATAGACTAACGTTCCCTTCGGGTATGTTCCTTCATTGTATTCACCGATGGTGTAAGAATACATCGAATACTGGTTCGTCTTGATGTCAGACTCTTTAATGCCTGCTGCCTTTACCGCTGCAGTGATTTTCTTCATTGCATCAGCGGCTTTTTTCTGAACCGTCTGCGCATTGGTGTCAATGAAATTTACACCAAGGGTTACGGTGACCTTGTCAGGTGCGGAAATTGATTCACCAAAGCCGGTTACTTTGATTACATGATCAGTCACACTGTCTTCGGCAGCTGCCGCAGGACATACTAAGAGGAGAAGTACTGCAAGAGCACAGAATACTCCAAGTAAAGATTTTACTTTCATACTCTATTATTTGCCGTCTGTTTAAAAATATTTTCTCTAAACTGCAAAATTTTTTGCACTCTCGGCAGGTATTTGTAATGAGAAAACCAATAGATGTACAATGCCGAAACAGTGTGCAGTGTGTAAAGGAAAAGGAATGTGCGGACTGCCGAAATGCCCGATTTCCTCCAGGTTTCATGCTCTGCAGGACACGCGCCCTGTTTCAGAATACATGGGCGCATCGCCTTCTGTTTTTGTCGGCTCATACGGATATCCCCGGGTTGTCGGCGGTCCGCTGATGATTAACGATTCAGACAATCCCCTTGACTGGATTAAAAAGGGTTTTTCAATCGATGACATTGTATCGGTACGTTCGCGCACAATCCGCGGCGGAAAAGATATCGATGTGCATGTACCAGATTTAGGAAAAGTGCAGGAGATTGCATTATCTTCAAAACCACTTGATGTCGAGGTTGCTTTTGAAAAGCCGGTGCTGTTTGATTTGAATTTTGACGGCGAGGTAACTCCTACGGGCTTGTCCGGCCAGATGAAAAAAATCGATGTAATTGACAATGCCTCAGTTTCACGCATCGTTGACAAATGCACGTCAGACACAGATTTACGGGCCGTGGAAGCAGCCCGCGTGATGTTTGAAAACGGCACGGATATTTATAAAATCACAAATCTCCTGACCTCCGGTCTCATGGGTCTGGAAAAGAACCGGCGGGTTGTTCCGACCCGCTGGGCAATTACCGCTACTGATTCAATGCTTGCAGACTCCTACAAGCATGAAATCGCCCGTTATCCGGGTGTGCCCGATTACGAGGTCTACTGCGGGATGCTGCACGGAAACCGGATTTGTTTCATCTTAATTCCGGCAAACGACTGGCGTTTTGAGATGCTTGAGCGCTGGCAAAAGCATTCGCTCTGGGGAGGCGAGGATGAATCAATTATCGTTGACGGAGAAAAGGGCATGACAAAGTCGGAATACTCACCGATTGCAGGCGGTTATTATGCGGCACGACTTGCAGTACTTGAGCATCTGCATAATCTCGGGCGCTGTGCGCGTGTTATCTGCATCAGAGATATTACAAGCGAGTACTGGGCGCCTTTAGGCGTCTGGGTTGTGCGGGAAGCATCGCATGCATCGCTTTCTTCGCGCCCGGTGCATGTCGGAACACTTGCAGAAGCCTTAGCCGCCGCATCACAGATGCTTGGCACATCATTCTGGATTCCGCGTATGGGACTCCTGAAAGAGATGCGAGAGCAGAAGACACTGTTTGATTTTTGAACGTGCCTTTTATTAACCACTGACGCCCTATAAATATACACATTATCTATAAGATATTCATGTCCTCAAAGAATATTCCGCTAAACTATACTGAGAATGAAAAACGAAGCCTGTTTCAGGCCCTGCTTTACGGATACTGCCGTGCAGGTGATGATTCAATCGCTGTTGCCTATTTCGACCGGCACATTCACTGGAAACAGTTCATGGAAGAAATCGACGCTGCTGCTGCCGCATTTCTCAAGCACGGCGTGAAAAAAGGAGACTGCATCACCATTTATACTCCAAATATCCCTCAGGCAACTGTTGCTCTCTACGCAGCAAACAGACTCGGCGCGGTTGCAAATATGATTCACCCCCTCTCGCCGAAGCAGGAAATAGAACACGCAGTTACGCTGACTTCAAGTAAAATCGTTTTCACCGTTGAAATCAATGAAGAAAACGTATCCGGTCTGGATGTCGAGATAATCCGCTGCAAAACAGGCACTTATTTCGGCGGAATAAAAGCCCCGGTGCTTCGTGCGGGATATGCTTTTGTCATGCGCAAATACGGTAAAGCAGCAAATGTGCGGGGCATTACCGAATGGGGAGCATTTCTCAAAGAAGGGCGCGATGCTCTTGCCAAAGGGCTCGTTTTACCGGAAGAAAACGGGCATGCAAAAGACACTGCAGTGATTATGTACACCGGCGGAACAACAGGTGTTTCCAAAGGCGTCATGCTTTCGAACTATGCGGTGAACTCGATTTCGATGCAGATGCTCATTGACGTAGGCCTTGGAAAAACGGATGTCGAAGACGGATTCCTTGCAATTCTGCCGATATTCCACGCATTCGGCTTGGCAGTCACGATTCACGCGCCCCTTATCTCAGGCATGAAAGTGGTTCTTGTGCCCCGCTTTGATCCAAAAGGCTGTTTCGAGCAGATTAAACGCGAGCACGTGGTATTCCTTCCAGGCGTTCCTGCATTATTTGAGCGGATGTATCCATATTTCGAAAACTACTATCTCGGCGACCTGAAACTGATGGTGTCAGGCGGTGACAGGGTTGCATTTGAGCTGATGGATAAGTACAACAAACTTCTCAAACGTGACGGAGCAGACATCAAATTCCGCGCAGGATATGGGCTTACTGAAGCATGCGGTACCTGTACGCTTTCCCCGAATGACTACATTTTCCTTCCGTCCGGTTGTATCGGTGTGCCGATGACAGGTTCCGAAGTATGTATTGTCGAGCCGGATACAACAAATGTTCTTCCGGACGGAGAGGAGGGAGAACTCTGCTACTATGGACCTGCGATGATGACCGGCTATTACAATAATCAGGAGGCGACCGATGCCGTTATGATAAAGCATCCGGATGGCAAAGTCTGGCTGCATACCGGTGACATTGTGGTCCGTGAAAAAGACGGCAATATCTGTTTCCGCTCGCGTTCCAAGAGGATGGTAAAAATCAACGGCTTTAATGTCTATCCGTTTATCATCGAAGAGGAAATCCAGCACCACCCGGCAGTAAAGCAGGTCTGTGCCGTTGCAATGCCGTACAAACAGGATAAAAAGATTAAACTCTTTGTCACGTTAAATGAGGGTTATTCCGCGGAGACTATCGAAGAACAGCTGATTGCATTCTCCAAGGACAAATTAAATCACTGGAGTACGCCGGTCAAGGTTGAGGTTATTTCCGAGATGCCGATGACCAAATTCAATAAAATCGACTACCGCCTTCTGCAGGACAGAGAAATGGAAGGCGCAACACTGGTAAAAGAGTAAAAAAAATAATTTTTTAAAGTATTTTCTGCGTAAACGCAACCTGACCGGACACCTTGGTAATCCGTACCCGGACCTTTTGTCCTGTTTTTACCCCGGAAACATAAAGGATGTATTTGCCGATACGGACAACACCGTCGCCTTTTTTACTTATCGACTCTATAACAACCTCCATTTCCTTTCCTTCTTCAATGACAGGAGCGGTTGCCTCGACCTTTACCTTCCGTTTGCGAATCGGCCGCTTGGAACCGCACGCATCACACTGAAGCATCAGAACACGTTCATCCTTGATAAGACGCGTATCAGGTCTGCCGCACTCGGAGCAGATAACATAATCATTGACATATTCCTGCACGATTGCCTCAAACTGAGACGGTTCGAATTTACCATTATAGACCGCGCGCGTCCCGTCAACTTTTCCCGCAGTACCTAATTCGCCGAGAATATATTTCATGAAATGGTCCTGCTCACGGTTCAGAGTATCTGCGATATCGGCAAAATTTTCTAAAACGGTCGTCTTTCCTTCGATATAGACTTTCGTCTTCGGCATGACAAAACGCTCACCGGAATCAGTGGGCTCGTCCATGCCGGCATATGCTCTTTTCAGCATTTCTTCGTATGACGCCATAGTATACTAATGTTGGTTAGATAAATATTTAGGAGTTGCTTAAAATGTCCTGAAAAAAGAATGAAGAATATTATACCTGTGCATCCAGATTGAGCTTCTTTCTCTTCCATCCGCCATGTCTGAAGAACAGGAAATCAACAAACGTGGTTACGCAGCCGCCTATGATGATAGATGCCCAAATCCACTCTATCGGCAAATCAAAGACCACTTTGAAAAGGAACGCACAACCGACCTGCATGCCGAGTTGTCCTATTAATGCCGCATACATGCCTGGTCTGGTCATTCCCGCACCGTTCATTGCAAATCCCATAGTCATACCGGTTGCGGCGATGAAATAGCCGAGCGGCACAATCTGCATAAAGGAGATGCCGATTGCAAGTGACTGATCAGTTGCACCGAAGAACTCAAGCAGGTATTTTGCAAACAGGAGATATAAAATGCCGACCAAAAGCATAAATCCTGCGTTAAATGCCATGCCGATTTTGGCGGCTTTTTCCGCACGTTCCGGTTTCTGGGCGCCAAGGTTTTGTCCGACCATTACAGCAACTCCGGTACAAAGACCCATGACGAGAATGAAGCCAAGCATATCCAGTCTTCCGCATATGCCGTATGCTGCAAGTGCTGCCGTTCCGTACATTATAATAATCCAGTTCATGCCGAGGAAGGAGAAACTTCTGATGGCGCTCTGAACCGCAGACGGTATTGCAACAAATATGATGTCTTTGATTAAATGCGGCTCAAAGGTCCATTTTTTCGGGAACTTAATCGGACTGTCACGTCTGCCCGGCAGATAATACATTGCAAGAATCAGAAGAACTATACCTATAGTGCGAGAGATTAGGGATGCAAATGCGGATCCTGCAATGCCCATCTGGGGGAAAATCCACAGTCCCTGGATTAAGGACGGGTTTAAGGCGATATTGATGATGTTTACAATAATCATGACAAACATCGGTGTTTTTGAGTCCCCGGTACTCTGCAGGATGGTGCATAAAATCATGAGCATGATTAAAATGACACTCCCCACCAGATACGGCTGCAGGAATTTCACACCTTCGGAGATGACTTCCGGATCTGCACCCATGAGTGTCAGAAGTGATTCAGTAAAGAAGATACCGATTAAAGCAATTATTAAACCAAGAGCAAGACCGATATAGGTGACATGTCCTAAAATAACAGGGATACGGTCATGTTTTTCCGAACCGAATGCACGGGATATAAATGCGGCACCGGCAGTATTGAGACCGAAGACAATGGTGAGCAAAACCATCATAACCGACATGCTTACTGAGCCTGCTGCAATGCTGTTGTCGCCGAGGTGACCAATGAAATACATGTCCACTAAATCTAAGACACTCTGCAGGAGGTTACTTAGGATAATCGGCAGAGCGATGATAAACAGCGCCTTTAGCACCGGACCTTCCGTGAGGAAATTACCCCCTGCTCCGCCATGTTTGGTATTGTGAGGGTGCATATTATGTTTACCTGCCTGATTAATGGGATGTAAAACGAGATTAAGATATTGGAATAAAAAAAAAAGAAGGATTAGTGTGCAGCAATCCGTGCACGGATTTCCGCATCAATATTTCCGGATTTCAGCAGTTCCTTTGCATCTAACAGACCGTATTTTGCCGCCTGCTTAATATATGCAAGACCCTGCATCATGTCCCCGTCCGCATACATCTGCATGCCGACAGAAAGAAACTCACGGCGGGTTACAGGCGTCGGATACTCTCTTTTGGGCGGCTCTTCGACATTAACACCGGCACCCATAATATCCACGGCTTTTCCATAGACTATAGAAACGGCATCCTTCAGATATGGAACCTGAATGGACTTAACCGACTCAAGAACCGAACTTACACCTGGGACAACTTTAAGGAAACATAAATCCTCAAGATTCTGTCTGCCCTGTGAAACCGCATCGGAGAAGTTCACATCCCTTTTCAGGAACTGCGAACCGGTTTTAATTTCAAAACCGCAGTCAGAACGTGAAACATACGCAACTGCAGAACCGGCTCTGATTACGTATTTCCCGTCTTCCTCGCTGATTTTTAAGAACGGAGAACTGCCGGTCTGTTCTGTACTTTTTTCATCTGCTTTTGTATCAGACCCGGAATTTGCCTCTCTTTTTGGTTTGCTTTCGCTTAACGCCTCATCGATTTTTCCGTTCACCCGTTCAAGGAACTGGGCCGCATCATAAGAACCAAGTTCTGCTGCCTCTCCAAAATATTTAAGTGCCTTTTCCCGGTCTGCAGAGACTCCCTCGCCAAGGTAGCAGCACATACCGAGTTTATATAGTGCCCCAGGATGTTTCATCTCCGCTGCTTTTTCCCACTGCTTAATCGCCTTTGTTTTGTCTGGTTTGCCCTTCGTTCCGTTAAACAGCCGTTTTCCTTCCTCAAAGTAATCTTCGGCATTTTTAATAATTTTTGACATTTACTCTAACCTTTACTAAAAGTATGTGTGTTTATATTAAATAACTTTCTTCTTTAATTAAACCGAATACAAAAACCGGAAAAACAAAGATAATACTGCGGAGACGGAGGTAAAAGAGTACCGAAACAGATATTTGCGTATTTTCTGTGACAGGTTCTGATATCTGTCTCCCCGCAAGTGAAAAACTGAATTAACAGCTACAATAATAATATGCACATTGCAATATGCCGCGCTGGTTTAGTAATGTTTTGTAAAAATATAGCGCTTACGCTTGAAAAACCGGAGAAAAAAATATGTTTAGTGGTAAAATTAGTGGTTGCGCCGGGTGTTGTTTACCTTGCGGGTAATGTTGCCTGCAACACGGTTGCGAATAGTCTTGCTCTGGATGGTGGTGACCTCGGAAACAACTGCTTTGTTGTCTTCGAAGTTGCCGTTGAAGGATTCTGGATGCTGTTCTAAAAGGGCCTCGCCCATTGTCTTGATATAACTTGGTTTAATTCCCATGAGTTTCCTCTGATGTCTATATAGATAGTCGCTCAGATAAGATAAGTATTCTGTTTGCCGCTTCCTCAGGAGTGGTGCCGAAAATGAAGATACAATCTTCACGTTCCGAGCTGTTTTGCGATGCTAATGCCATGGGGACGCCTTTTTTGCACATAAATGAAACCCCCCAGTCCATTGTCGAGATGCCTTTGGGGTATTTCTGCACATCATATTTTTCCACCTCAAGCAAAAGTTCGCGCACAAATTCATATATCTCATCCGTATAGCGCACCACACCGCACGCGCGCATGTCTTCATCATAGCGAAGAACGGTCAGAATTACGCGCGTAATTTCTTCGTCAATGCCGAATCCGACAGAACCCTCATGAGCAACGGCAACACCTTTGCAGTCGCGCGCACCATCTGCAGCATATGCTAAAACCATGCCCCCTTTGGGCCGCAGATAGCGGATAACATTTTCGAGTTTTCCATGCGCTTTCTGCAGCGCGCGAAGCACATCAGACTGATTTGCTGCGGTCATTTATGTAAGACCGAGTTCATCTTTGATTTCAAGAAGCGATGCGATGGCTATTTCATACATACGGTCGCGCGCGATTAACGAATCGGTGCTTGCAATACGGTTCCGGTCGCATCCTGCGGCAAATGATGCGGTCTTGTACTTTTTCGTTATGGTTTTCACAGATACATCAGATAAATTGCCGCCTTTTACGTAAGCGCAGGCGATAACAAGCCCTGATACACTGTCTGCAGTCTGCAGGCAGATATCGACTTTTTCGGTGTACGGCGCGGTATGAACCATATGGTTGTGGTCACGGACCGGACAGGCGATTTCATCGCTGATTCCGGCGCATTTCAGGATTTCATAGCCTGCAATCCCGTGTTTTGTCATATCTTCATTGATTTCCTCAAAGTCAATATCATGCAGAATACCGATTAATTCCCAGGTTTTTTCATCGGTTCCGAGTTCTTTTGCTAGACCTTTCATTACGGCTGCTGTTGCAAGACAGTGTCCGAGAAGAGACTCTTTTTTCACATGTTCTTTTAGGAGAATAAGTGCATCGGATTTTTCCATGTATAGTAATAGGATAACAAAACAGATAAAAGCACACACGCCAATCTAATATACATGAGAACAGACTGGATATTAGATATCATTCTTGCCGTTGTCGGAATCGTTTTATTCGGACTTATGATGCTTGTGCTGCCGCAGGTATTGCCAGGCGGATTTGCCTATATTGCTGCATTCCTTATCTTCATTATATACCTGAGCATTGCAGGTCTTACTATCATTTTAAAGAATGTCGGCAAAAATCCGGCACAGAAGAAAGTAAAGAAGGCAGAAACCCAATAACTTTTTTTTCCTGTCCTTTGGATAGTTTCATAAAACCATACGCCAAATACATAATCCTGGTGCGAGAGAGAGCAAACGGTCAACGGTAGTAACTGATTCTGCTGAGGAAAGTCCTCCCACCTTTCAGGCACGCAGTTGTACGCAAGTACAGCCGGCGAGAGCCGGAGCTCTGGAACAGAAACGAGACGCTTCGGATGGAGCAATGAGACAGAAATGTCGAGCATCGAAGTCCGCAGGCGATGGAACGGCGAATCTCTGCGGGTGAAAGTTGAAACAGGGTTATATGCGCCTGAACAAACCCGGGTACAACGCTAAGCCGAATACCGTGAAAACATGAGGAGGCTTATTACTCTGACTCGCACCCTTCTTTTGAAACCTTCGGATACTCGTCAAATCCCCCGTGCCCGCCGCAAACAATCCATTTTCCGCCTTCAAGCATTGCAAACATAGCCGCACGTTCGCGCTTCGCTTTTACCGAATCTGCATTGAGACTGCCCATAATGCTCATGCTCGTTTTGATAAATTCCGTCTGCTCTTTTCGCATATCTGTATTAACATACGTGTCGCCGCAGAAAACAAGCCCGTAACTATGCTCGATTAAAATGATCGCACCTTCAACATGCCCGCCCGAAGTTTCATAGACCTCGAAATCAAGACCGGCCATTTGAAAATGACCAAGCAGGCTAAGATCTTTTCCCGCAACAGGGGATATATCAGATACTGCATACATATTTGCCGTATCTGCAACACAATCACGGGAGAAAATACTCGTTATCCGATAATAAGAAGCGCGGGAAGGAACGCATTCACGTAAATTCGGCTTGCCTTGGGCGCGCCGCCTGAAATCATCAAGAGAGGTTTTACTCATATAGATTGCATCAAAACAGGACAGAAGACCCGCGTGGTCCATATCCATGTGAGTTAGCACAAGCGTCTTCTTCCGCGCGTCAAAGCCGGGAAAGAGCTCGCGCAATACATTCAGCAACTCGTTCTGATACACAGGAAAACCCGTATCGATAATTAAAAGTTCACGCCCGGACTCAACAACCCATGTCGTACTCCCGCATTCCGGTTCAATACAGAAAACCGTGCAGTCACGAACTTTACGCGAAGTAATACGCGGATGATAGGCAGAGCCGTACCAGTCGCTGAAAAAATGCGCATACAGCATCAACCTGTCCAAATCCGCATGGATAGCGGGATTGTTTGCATGCTCTAAAAGTTCGTCTGCAGAAGCATCGGACAGCCGGCATTTTTCGAGTACCGGTGTAATATCTTCACGGGTTATCATTTGTAAGATGCATACTATTTGACCTGCAGAGATAAAAGAGTTTTACTCGCGACACCCTTGGGTTTCATAACCCTTAATATTGTTTGCCCGCCTATCTTATACATATGAATTTCGGGACTCTCAACGATGTCGACACCGCGGGAAAAATAGTCCTTCTCCGCGTTGATTTTAACTCCCCAATAGATCCGGCAACAAACACTATCCTTGACGACAAACGTTTCCGCGAACATCTGCAAACCATTCGCGCCCTTGAAGATGCAAAAGTCGTTATTTTAGCGCACCAGAGCAGACCAGGCAAAAAAGATTTCACCACCCTTGCAGCACATGCGGAAAAACTGGAAAGCCTGCTTGGTCTGCCGGTAAACTATGTGGATGATGTAATCGGCAGCGCGGCAAAGAAAGCCGTGCACAATATGCACCCGGGCGATATCACACTTCTTGAAAATGTCCGGTTTATGGCAGAGGAAAACCTTACGCTGAAACCCGAAGACGGAGCAAAAACTCACCTTGTCCGCAGACTTGCATCCATGGCAGACTTATGTGTTTACGATGCATTCGGTACTGCACACCGCTCGCAGCCGACAATCACCGGTCTGTCCTATGCAAAAAAGACAGTCGCTGGTCTTCTGATGGAAAAAGAGGTCTCAATGCTCGGCAAAGTCTTTACATCCGCTCCAAAACCGGTCACCTTTGTCCTCGGCGGCACAAAAGTTGATGATTCCATGGCTGTTGCCGGAAATGTCCTGAAAAACGGTACGGCAGATAAAGTATCCATCATCGGTGTCGTAGCAAATGTCTTCTATCTCGCACAGGGAATTGATATCGGCGAGCCGTCAAAGAATCTCATTCACACACTTGGCTATGACGGCGAGGTAGAGCACGCAAAGGAGATATTAAAGGAGTTCGGCGACCGTGTTATGCTTCCGGAACATGTTGCGGTCAAGCAGGACGGAAAGCGTGTTGAATATAATGTATATGATGTTCCGAAAGACTGCCCGATTATGGATATGGGCAGTAAATCAATCTCCAAATTCGCAAAGGCATTCAAGGATTCCGGCACAATTGTGTGGAACGGGCCGGCAGGAGTCTTTGAGGATGCGGATTTCGCAACAGGTACGTTTGATTTACTCAAATCTGCGGCAAATGTGGAATTCTCGGTCTGCGGAGGAGGTCACACGGCAGCAGTTATCGAGCAGCTCGGTCTTGAACATGACTACTCCCACTTATCAACCGGAGGCGGCGCATGCATTGAGTTCCTGACAGGAAAGAAACTTCCGGCAATTGCGGCTCTTGAAGAAAGCTGGGCTAAGTTCAGCGGGGCTTGATTTTTCTTTATTTTTTCCGCTCACTCTTTTTCATCTGAATTTTCAACTGGTCACCCTCTGCAAAACCACAACCATATATCCAAGGCGGACAAATTATATCATACATATGGCACTTGCAAAACTCGAGAAAAAATATTTCGGCACAAACGGTGTAAGAGGTGTCTCAGGTGTTGACATGACGCCCGTTTTTGCTCTCGGCATTGCTCAGGCATTTGGTACGCTCTTAGGCGAAGGAAAAAAAGTCGGACTTGGAATGGATACCCGCACCTCAGGCCCCGCACTCGGTGCCGCAGTCCGCGCAGGTCTTTGCGCATGCGGCTGCGATGTAATTGATTTCGGCATCGTTCCGACACCGTGTCTTCAGTACCTGATTCTGATGCACAAACTCGACGGAGGCATAATGATTACTGCATCTCATAACCCGCCGGAGTACAACGGCATTAAAATTATTGAAGCCGACGGAACGGAAATGGGCGATGACAGAACCATTGAACTTGAGCAGATTTTCATCAACAAAACCTACAAGACTGCCGCATGGGACAAAGTCGGCTCGGTAAAGGAAGACTTTGATGCACGCGAGATTTACATTTCAGCAATCGTCTCCAAATTCCCCGCTGACATCGGAAAAGGAATTGTTGTCGCGGTTGATCCGGGAAACGGTCCGGCATGCGCGACCTCTGCTGAAATTCTGCGGCGTCTCGGATGCACGGTTCATTCGATAAACGCGGACTTTAACGGTTTATTCCCCGGAAGAATGCCGGAACCGACCGCAGAAGGTCTTGCCGCGCTTTCCGCACTGGTCAGAAGCACCGGCGCCGCATTTGGTGTCGCTCATGACGGCGATGCGGACCGCGCTATATTTGTCGATGAAAAAGGAACGTTTATGGATGGAAACATCACCTTAGCGCTTCTTGCATCCTACTTCTGCGAGCAAAACCCCGGTTCTCTGATTGTAACACCGGTCAGCACTTCAGGTATCGTTGAAGCAGTAGGCAAACAGTACAAATGCGAAACTACCTATACTGTGGTTGGAAGCCCGTATGTTGCACGCACTATGATGGAATTAATCGCAAAAGGAACGAAAATAGCAGTCGGCGGCGAAGGAAACGGCGGAATTATTTATCCGAACCACCAGTTCTGCAGAGATGGAGGGATGTCTGCTGCAACCATGTTAGGCGTTGTTGCCACAAGAAAACAGCCGCTTTCAGAACTGATTGCCGCTCTGCCGAAATATACGATGTATCAGGAAAAACGCAAATCCACGAACGCAAAAGAGTTTACGGCCCATATGAAAGAGTTTTACAAGGACCTGCCGATGGATACACGCGACGGTATCCGCATCACAAAAGGAAACGCATGGGCTTTAATCAGACCTTCCGGCACCGAACCGCTGATTCGCGTTTATGCAGAATCAACCGATGCAACAGAGGCAAAAGCGCTCCTTGATGAAATTCTCGGCGAGATTAAACCCTATCTCGCTTAATTTTTCTAAAATAGAATTACTGCTGAGATTCCAGCAGAATTTCAAGATAGGACTTCGTCAGGCGTTCGCCTGTTATTCCGTATTTTTCAGCAGTTTTATCAATGGTCGCAACCGCTTCGTCTTCAGTTAAATCAAACGATGCTTCTATTTCAGAAAAACTGCCCACTCCTTTCAAATCATCCAGTGTCACAATTGCATTTTTACACTGATAAATTTCCCGGTGTTTGACAACCTCTGCGGTTTTGCTAAAGCCTAATTTTTCAAGGATATGCGCAAACTCATCACCGGATGATAAATCAACAATCAGCTCTTCACGCGCCTTGAATCCCTCGCGTCCTACTTTCGGACCTTTGTAAGTGATGCAGGGCGGCATGGCTTTACCTGCTTTCTGGTTTTTCACATAGCGGAGACGCAGAGCTTCATCAGATACGGCAAAATCACGTACCGGTGAGTTAAAATAAACATCATATTCATCCTGATCTGCAATTTTTGCGCATCCGTCCGCGGTAAGTTTGACGCGGATTGCGGAAAGCGAGGCGACTTTTACTTTGATTTCGATTTCAAGTCCCATGCATGTATATTGTAAGGGAAAGACGTTAAGGGTTGCGAAATGAAGGAGAATATAAATAGTATAATGGCAGATAATTTACTATGAATAAAATTCTTTTTCTTTCAGCAGCACTGCTTGTAATCTGTGCAGTAATTCTTTCAGCTGGATGCATTCAGATTAACACCGGTTCCCAGACACCGGCGCCGACTCCGACGCCGCAGGTTATTGTCGAGACAGTGTATGTTGAGACGACACCGACCGAGTATGGAACTCCTGACCTGTATGCAACTTATATCGACAGTTCATACGATAGAGACCAGTGGGTTGAATATGCAAATTTTGAAGTATACAATGCCGGTCCCAGAACTGCTACCAAAGTAACCCTCAATGTTGATGCAAGATACTCTTCATCAATTGTTGACGCATCCGGTTCCGCATATGTTGGTACTGTTCTCCCATGGGAGACAGTCACTGTAACCGTTCCGATTTACTATAACTCAGACAGAGACTACATGGACAATCACACGTTCGACACAGACTTTAAGTATTCGTACGACCCAAATTAAGTCTGTAAAATCCCTTTCTTTTTTTATTTTCACATTCTGTTTCCATAAAATACAGGCTGTTTCACTTTGCCTGCCCCAATCATGATTTGAACAGGAAAAGCAGTTCCGGTTTCAGCTGCATGCATTTTCTTTGTGTATGTCGATCCATGGATAAGTACAGATATAGTATTATTGAAGAAAACACAAAAGAAAGAAAAAAATGGGTTGAGAGTTCGGGTTGGAGGGATACCCTCCGGTATTTATGCGAGGATACCCCACTGAGGTTCCTCCCCTAGCCTCTCAAAGAGCTTAAAAGATAAGCCGGGGAATTACTTCGACTTACCCTTGACTCTTTTCAGTCTGACTAATTCTTCACGTTCCATTTCGTCGAGACGCATCTTAATAAAGTTGCGTGCATCAACTAACTCCGGAATAACCTTGAACTCAAGTGCGTTTACACGGCGCTTGGTACCTTCAATTTCATCAAGCAGACGTTTCATGGTGGTATCGAGTTCTGCTGAACGGATGATAACATCCACCAGTTCCTCAAACGCATCAGCAGCCTCGTCGATTGCTGCGGAAGTACCGATAACACTGTATCCGCGCTCATCGAGCGGCTTTTTCACGCCTTTTGCTTCGATTTCAGGTACAACAACACCCATAATATTCTTGTTCTTCAGACCGATTTCAGGATTTTCGGAAGCAGACAAAGCTGCTGTTAAGACACCGATATTTCCCTCAACCGTTTCTGCGATTGCAATCATTTTCTGGGCACGTGCGTACTTTTCGTTTAACTCATTCTTGAGATCCTTAGCCTGAGCTAACACCTTGAAGAATTCAAGGATTAAACCGTCGCGCTTCATCTTCAGAAGCTTGTGACCGCGCTGTGACAATGCAATCCGCTTTTTAATGCCGATTAATTCACTGCGGGTAGGCTTCACATTAAGCGCCATTTGCGATCAACTCCGGTAGTTCGGGTGGTATTTCTTAATCAGGTCACGGTCGATACGCTTCTCAAGTTCGGACTCCGGCAGACCGGTGAACAACTCCCAGCCGAGGTCGAGAGTCTGCTGGATAGTACGGTCTTCATCGGCTCCCTGACGGACGAATCTGTTCTCAAAGACATCCGCGAACTCAAGGAACTTCTGGTCACGCTCTGATAATGCATCTTTACCAACGATAGCGACTAAACCGCGGAGATCGACACCTTCTGCATATCCGGAGTATAACATATCGGATACTTTCTTGTGGTCTTCACGGGTTAAGCCCTTGCCGATACCGAGGTTCATTAAACGGGACAGAGACGGCATGACGTTGATTGGCGGGTAAATACCCTTACGGTGCAGTTCACCGGAAACCACAATCTGACCTTCGGTAATGTAACCGGTAAGATCAGGAATCGGGTGGGTGATATCCTCACCAGGCATGGACAGAATCGGAATCTGCGTAACAGAACCTTTTAAGCCCTTGATAATACCTGCACGCTCATAGAGAGATGCTAAGTCGGTGTACATGTAACCCGGATAACCGCGGCGACCCGGAACTTCTTCACGGGCTGCACCGATCTGACGCAGTGCTTCACAGTAGTTGGTCATATCGGTTAAGATAACTAATACATGGTAACCAAGGTCGTATGCGAGATACTCTGCGGTGGTAAGTGCCAGACGCGGAGTAACAGTACGCTCGACTGCCGGATCATCTGCCAAGTTCAGGAAAACGACTGCACGCTCTAATGCACCGGTTCTCTCGAAGTCGTCCATGAAGTAGTTTGCTTCTTCACGGGTGATACCCATTGCTGCGAAAACTACTGCGAATGCTTCTTCAGATCCCGGGACTTTAGCCTGTCTTGCAATCTGCAGTGCAATTTCGTTGTGCGGCAGACCTGCGGAAGAGAAGATCGGAAGCTTCTGACCACGGACAAGAGTGTTGGTTCCGTCGATGGTGGAAATACCGGTCTGAATGAAATCTCTCGGAGAACCGCGTGCGTACGGGTTGATTGCTGCACCGTTGATATCAAGGCGCTTTTCCGGAACGATTTCCGGTCCGCCGTCAATCGGCTTACCGCCGCCGGATAAGATACGGCCAAGCATGTTCTTGGAAACCGGCATCTTGAAGGTTTCGCCGAGGAATCTGACACCGGTGTCTTTTCCAAGACCGGTGGTGGTCTCGAAACACTGGACAACGACCATATCATCAGAAGAATCAAGAACCTGACCACGTTTCATGGTTCCGTCCGGAAGTGCAAGGGAAACCTGCTCTTCATATCCTACCGGTTCAGTCTTTTCGACAAATACCAGCGGACCGGCGATTTTGGAAACAGTCTTATATTCTTTCATGTTCAGGCCCTCAGTTCTTTAAATTCTTTGTCCATTTCAGCATAAATCTTGTCAAGAACAACCTTGTAGTCCTTGGTGAACTTGATCTGCGGCATCTCGTTCTTGGATTTGACGTTTAAGATCTGTGCCGGCGGAACACCTGCTGCCTGTGCTGCGTATGCATAGTCTGCATAGGTCTTGATCATCTTGAACATGTCAAGAGTCTTGGGCAGATCACAGTAGGTGTCGACCGGGTCAAAACCGTTCTGCTGCAGGAAGAGTTCACGAATCATACGGGCAACCTCAATGGTAACCTGTTCTGCTTCCGGAAGTGCATCAGAACCGACTAACTGCACAATTTCATTCAGTTCGGCTTCTTTCTGTAAGACTTCCATGAACCATGCCTTCAGTTTGTTGAACTCCGGAGAAACCTGCTCATCATAGTATTCAGAGAGCTGACCCTGATACAGGGAGTAGGACTGCAGCCAGTTAATTGCCGGGAAGTGCCGGCGTCTGGATAAGGATGCATCCAGTGCCCAGAAAACTTTAACAATACGCAGAGTGTTCTGGGTAACCGGTTCGGAGAAGTCACCACCAGCAGGAGATACTGCACCGATAACAGATACAGAACCTGATCCGCCAGCGAGCGGCTCGACTAAACCTGCACGCTCATAGAACTCGGAAAGTCTGGAAGACAGATATGCCGGATAACCTTCTTCACCGGGCATCTCTTCAAGTCTGGAACAGATTTCACGCATTGCTTCTGCCCAGCGGGAAGTGGAGTCAGCCATTAATGCGACATCGTAACCCTGGTCACGGAAGTATTCTGCGATAGTGATACCGGTGTAAACCGATGCTTCACGTGCTGCTACAGGCATGTTGGAGGTGTTTGCGATTAAGATAGTTCTCTCCATAAGAGAGTTGCCGGTCTTCGGGTCTTTTAACTCCGGGAACTCGGTTAATACCTCAGTCATTTCGTTTCCACGCTCACCGCATCCGATGTAGACCACGATTTCTGCATCAGACCACTTTGCAAGCTGCTGCTGGGTAACGGTCTTTCCGGAACCGAACGGACCCGGAATTGCTGCAGTTCCGCCCTTTGCAATCGGGAAGAGACCATCTAAGATTCTCTGACCGGTCAGAAGCGGAATCTTCGGAGAGTGCTTCACGATGTACGGGCGCGGCACACGAACAGGCCACTTCTGCATCATCGGGAACTTCTCGCCGCTGTCAAGTTCTACAACAATCTCATCAACAGTGAAGGAACCTGATTCAATCTTGGTAACTTTGCCGCCCTTGAAGTTTGGTGGAACCATAATCTTGTGGACAATGGATCTGGTTTCCTGAACTTCACCGACAATCTGACCCGGTTTTACTTCATCACCGGCTTTAACGACCGGCTTGAACTCCCACTTCTTTTCGTGGTCCAGACCCGGTGCAGAAACACCACGGGAAATGAAGTTACCCATCTTCTGGATAAGGACTTCCAGCGGTCTCTGGATACCGTCGTAGATACTGGTTAATAATCCCGGACCTAACTCGACTGCGAGTGAGAGACCGGTGTTTATGACGGGTTCTCCCGGACGAATTCCGGAGGTGGACTCATAAACCTGAATGATGATATTCTCACCATCGATTTTGATGACCTCACCCATCAGCTGCTCATTACCGACTTTAACGACATCGTACATGTGTGCGTCAAAGTCAACTGCAGTGACGACTGGTCCTGCAATTCTTTTGAGTACTCCTGGTTTGTTATTTACTTCCACAAATCAACACCCACCGAACGTTTAATACGCTCTCTCAGGGAGAGACCTGCTTCCTGACCGCCTAAGGTCACAATTGTGGGGCGGACGGAATTTTCAACGGTTGCCTGCAGGCGACGCGGGATGGTTTCAAGGTCTGCTTCCTGTAAAACAAGAATGCCGACATTTTCGTCGTCTAATACTTTCTGAATAGCCTCAGCGAGTTTTTCCGGAGTTTCAGCGGCATAAGTCTTCAGAATTCCGGCTAAGCGGAATCCGAGAATGAACTCTTTGTTTCCAATTACTGCTATCTCCATATTACATCACCAGGTATTTGGCTAAGACTTCCGGCTCAAGACCTGCTTCTTTACCGCGGGCTAAGGCACGTAAGTTTGCCACTTCGTATTTCTTGTTTTCCAGATACACAAGGACCGGAGAAATTGAGAACGGTTCGCGCTTGGACGACTTCTCCATCTGTAAGAGCTGGGCTGCAATGAGCGTGCTCTCGATTTCGTAAACCGGTTTTTTCTCACGGAGTTCATCAAGTGTATCTATCAGAACCTGTGCTTTTACCTTCTTTTTCAGCGTATCGACTACTTCATCAAGACTTTCTGCCGACGTCAGGCGTTCAAGTTCGTCAGCTTTGTATGATCCTCCTTCAATCCACATGGACATGGTGGAACACTGCTGGTTTGCCTGTGCCCTGAGCCTGAAGAGAGTTTTGATGTTTGTTACGTCGATTTCAAACACGACATATTTTAAGAACGGACCGCTGCCCTTCATAATGCCGTGTCCGGCTTTCAGTAACGTCGCATAGTAATACTTGTACAACTCAGTTTCGACTGCATTCCAGGACCCTGTTTCAAGAGCCTTGGCTAAACCTTCGCTGATGATGTCTGCGATTGGTTTAATCGGAATCAGTTCAACGATTCTCTCGATTGATGATTCTGCTAAGAGCTTGTCAAGCGCGGCTGCATCAAGTGCACCGGCAGGTACAAGTACTAACTTGATCTTTCCATTCGAAAAACCAAGTTTTTTACCTCTGAGAATAGTCAGAATATTCTGAATATCCCATTTGTGCAGGTAATCGCGGGTAAATCCTTTCATCTCTCCCGGTGCCAGTGAAATAATCCGCTGGTATTCCTTTGCAAGATTCCAGGACATGGCGCTTTCGATGAGGTCAACTCCACTGAATATGGAAGATAATTCATCGATTTCGCGTTTATACTCCATTTCTTCGATGAGTCTGGTGAACTCAGGAAGTCCCATGTTGAGCATCCGCTGGTATTCCTCTTTGGGAATCAGCTTTGCTTTTCTTACCCGCATACGGGTAGATACATAGATATATGGGGCAGAACCGCTCGATACCTCTGTCATATTACCTCATCCAAACAAAATTTCCGATGTGTCTTTCATGCTGGATTCCCAGACTTCGCCCATAAAGGTTTTGTATGAGTAATCAAGCGTGAGCTGACCATCGGTACTCTGCACAATGACACCGCCATCGATGTCTTTGGTGCCTCCAAACGAAAATCCGGAAAGTTCGCCGATTGCTTCCTTTGCTGCAGATTCGTCACGTGCATTGCAGAAAACCTCGCCTGCAGTTATCTGACCTGCGGCTTCTTTTATTAGGGCTTTTACTGCTTTTGCGTGGGTTTCTGCCGGAAGGTTTGCGATTTCCTGCTGCGCGGCTGCGTAGACTTTGTCAAGCAGCGCTTTCTGTGCGTTTAACTCCTCACGCTTCACAATTAAGTTAGCGCTTGCAGTTTCACGGACAAGCATGCGTTCAGACTGTTCTGCGGCATCTTTTTCTGCAGCAGCCTTGATTTCGTCTGCACGCTTCTGCGCGTCTGCTTTGATTGCTACGGTTTCTGCATTTGCATCTGCAATAAGTTTTGCAGCTGCTGCTTCGCCTTTCGCTTTGATTTCGTCAACTACTACCTCAAGTCCCATAAAAGCGTCCTCCGCTTAAATGAACATGATCATAATTGAGATAACGAGACCAAGGATAACGAGGGTTTCCGGAATTGCAATGAAGACGAGTGCTAAACCAAGCATACCTTTGTCTTCTGCAATTGCGCCAAAGGCTGCTGCTCCGATACCCTGCTGGGCAAGACCGGTACCGACACCGCCAAGACCAACACCGAGACCTGCACCGATTGCGCCAAGTCCTTTTCCAATAAGTTTTGCTGATTCTAAATCAATTAATGCTTCTGCTGCCATTTTTATTCCTCTGTGAACTTTCTGTTATGTCCGAAAGGTTTGTAAATTATGCCGCCGCCCTGATAGAATTTCATAAAGAATTCCACGAAGTGAAGACGAATGGAGTTAATTGCGCCATCGAGAACACCAAGTACAGCGTTTACGGCGTGTCCGACAATTATCAGGAGTACTGCCGCGATTATTAAGACGATACTAAGTACATTGAAACCGCCGTCAAAGGCCATGCCGAAGAACATGCCTGCGAAGTAGTTGACAACCATACCGATTGCCACAGAGGATAATCCGATTGCCGCAATACGACTGAAGGATAACATGTGGGAGAGCAGGTTGCTCGGAAGTTCCATAATATCCAATACATTCTCCATTAAGACGAAAATGAGACCAATGATGAACATTGCAATTGCAATGATTGTGCAAATAAATCCTGCGGTTCCCGGAATGTAGGGAATCCAGATAATCAGATTTGCGTTTGCAAGGACGACATTTAAGTCGATTAAGGAGAAAATTGCAAGTAACATGCCCCAGAGCATGAAGTTCCATCCAAGGTTGGAAAGAATTGCTTTTGTTCTGTGGGGACCTTTGTGGTCCATTCTTGCATGGTTTATCATTCCGAAGATTCTTCCTACACTGATGTAGATGATACCAAGTGCAACGGATAAAATAAGCAGGTCCATAATGTTTGGTGTGTGCTCAGCTCCGATTGGCAGGTGTCTTACAAACAGCACCGGATGCCACGGGAATGATAAGGTGAAGAATTCACTATAGAGTAATCCTGCAATGATAGTCCAGATTGAGACTCCATACATGACACCCATGATTTTTCTGCCCATGTCTCCAAGACGTAAAATGAATTTACGAAGGATAAGGGCGACAATGAGGTATATAATACCATATCCGACATCTCCGACAATGAAACCGAAAAGAATCGGGAACATTATGCCTAAAATAATAGTCGGGTCAATTTCTCTGTATTTCGGACGTGCGTACAAGTCCAGTAATACTTCTCCGGGCTGAGTAATCTTCGGGTTTTTATACTCAACCGGTACTTCGTCGAAGTTTATTTCATCTTCGTCGACGGTTACATAAACGCGGCCTCCAGTTGCCTGGTTCAGTCCTGCGGTCAGGGATTCAATCTTGCGGTATGGCACCCATCCGTCAATGACGAATGCTTCATCCGTAGTTGCGAATCTGAGCGGGGCTTCGGCAATTTCAGCATCACACGATAATACTTCATCGCTTGCTGCGAGTAAGTCTGCGTATTTGGCTTTTGCCTCTTCGATTTTGGCATTGCAGTCTTCGATTGCAGCTTTTTCAACTGCAAGAGATTCGGAGTATGACTCAACTGCTGCTTTGACGCTTCCGGATGCATTCGGAATTGCTGCGGCACTAAAGCCTGCATCAAAGAGTGCTTTCTCAACTTCTGCCTTGTTCGTGTTCTCTGCGAATACAACGATAAAGTTTGATTCTTTTCCGGCATTGTAGTATTTTTCTACAGGGACGGCAAATTCAACGTCATGTTCGATTGAACCTGCAAAGCATGTTACGGATTCATATCCGCGGTAGAGGTCGAGGTCTATCGGGATAAGTTCGTAGGGTTTGAGTTCGGCGATACGCTGTTCAAGTTCGCGGGTTTTCGTTTCTGCGTTCGATTTTCTGGCCGTGAGCTGGCTTACTTCCGCTTCAATTTTCGGAAGTTCACTTTTTATTGCTGCTCGAATCGAATCTGCAGTCTGTACCGGAACATTAAACTGTGTCTTTGGGGATGTCTGGAATACGTTTTCAACGGAACGGATTTTCAGCAGGTCTGTTGAGACATCGCCGGCGTTCGCTAACGGAACGCCAATCCTGACTCCTTCGTATCCCTCTTTGCCCTGATCGACAAAATCGGTGATATGGAATACCTGGTGGCGGTATAATTCGGTCACTACTGACGCGGTCTGCTCTTTGCCTGCGGCAATGAGCATGTGCGTCATCGGTTCAGGCTGAAACATGGAGTTTCTCCTTGAACCTCTCTACAAACAGCGAAACTGCCTGCGGAAGTTTTGCGCTTCCAGCCTCGGTGAGTCTGGCAGCGTGAGCTTTGCCTTCCTCAACGACTTTGGCGTGTTTGGCTGCTGCTTCATTCTTTGCATCGTTAAGCTTCTGCTTTTTGTAATCCTCGGCAGCGGTCGCTGCTTTGGCAATCAGGTTTTCAGCTTCAATCTGCGCCTTGGATTTTACATCTGCGGCGGTTTTTTCAGCTGCCTGGATTGAGGATTTGCTTTGGGCTTCGGCTTCCTTAATGCTTTTTAGAACCTCAGTTTTCATCCAACCCTCCTTCTCACGGCACTGTATTATTTGGTGGTAAAAGGTTTTATAGTATGCGGATTGAAGTGTGTGGGAAGGAGGAGAAGTAGGACTGCAAAGTATAGCGGGCGGAGAAAATCAGGAGGTTTTCCCCGGTCTTTTGCACAACTATTATACTCTTGTAACAACTAATTAATAAGGCAATGAAGCTGAAAGTTATTGAGCTTGAAAAAGATAAAATAGACGTAATTATTGAGGGCGAGACCCACACGTTCATGAACGCTCTTACAGAAGAAATCCTTTTGGATGACACCGTTGATGTAGCGCGCTATGTCATCAAATACCAGTTCTCCGATCCGGAACTCACTGTTACCATGAAACCGGGTGCAAAGAAATCACCGGTTGATGTCATCAAAGAAGCATGCGAGCGTATCACCGCACGCTGCGACAATCTGCTTACCTGTCTGAAAAACTAATCTTTTTTCCGATGTATCGAAAACCCCGTCCGCTTTCGCCAAGAGAGAGTCTGCACAGACAGGGGTATAATTTTATTGCAGAAGATGCAACAGCCGCGGTAAAGCCGTGTCTGTGGTGCAAACGTGCTCTTAGAGGGGGTGAGTCCTGCTATAAGCATCAGTTTTACGGAATCGATACCTGGCGATGCGTACAGATGACGCCAACACTCCGGTGTAATCAGCGCTGTCTTTTCTGCTGGCGGTCGATGGAATATGAGCCTGTGGATGAGCGAATTTTATCGCCTGATGAAATTATTGCCGGGATTCCGGCTCTGCAGCGCAAAGGGCTTTCAGGAGATAAGCCGTTCTGCGATGAGGAGCGCTGGTATACTGCCGTTGACAATCCGACGCAGTATGCGGTTTCGCTTTCAGGCGAGCCGACGCTGTATCCTCATCTTGCGGAACTGATTGGAAAACTGCGTGCAAACGGATGTTCGGTTTTTGTTGTCTCAAACGGCACGGTGCCTGAGATGATTGAAAAAATCCGACCAACTCAAATGTATATTTCACTTGATGCGTGCACAGCAGAAGGATATGCAGAACTCTGCCGGCCGGCCGGCGATGCGGAACTGATGTGGGATAATGTCATGCATTCACTTTCTCTTTTTGCAAAAAAGGAGGATGAGGGTGTGCGTACTGCGGTCCGCATAACACTGGTAAAAGACTATAACGATTCTGACCCGGTAGGTTTTGCAAAAATAATTGAGGAGACGGCGCCCCTTTATGTGGAAATTAAAGGATATATGTACCTCGGGTTTTCACGCAGCCGCCTGCCGGAGTCTGCTGTTCCAAACATGGATGAAATTACAGCATTTGCACAAGGGATTTCGGATGCGGCGCCGCATTATGTACTTTATGACACAAATGCACCAAGTCGGGTTGTGTGTCTGAAGCGGAAATAAAAAAAGTTATTTTCTGAGCGGATATGCTTTCTGCAGTTCAGTGAACAAAGTATTCATAATTGCATATTTTTCCTCTAAACCTGCAAGGCGGTTTTCAAGGACTTCGATTTTAGCACGCATTTCACGGGTGTCTTCAATCTGTTCCGCATAGTTGCTTTTTACCTCATCACCGATTGTGTGGAGCACATGCTGATTTGCATAATTTAAGATTATCTGAGTCAGTGCATCAGTGACGCTGTCGCTTCCCTGCGCCTCTTTGACGCTTTCAATAATATCAGATACCGTGCGGGATGCATAAAAGGTAATGCGTTTTTTTGCGGGTGACGGGGTTTGTCTTGGGGGTCTTCCTGCCATATTATATTACTTGTATTATATTCACGTTAAATAAACCTATCTCTGAAAACCGGACTCTGTAGATAATATGTGAAGATTATGGGAACAAAAAAAGAAGACCCCTAAAAAAATTAGATATCCGGTTTGATATCCATGTGCTTGCCGATTAAGGCAAGTTTTTCCTCAAACTCGACCATATTCTCCGGAACTAACGCATTGCGAAGGACTTCTTCAATTCTCGTAACCGGAATAATCTTCACCTGTTCTGCGTACTTGTCTTCGATTAACACATCGGCAAGGTTGGACTGCGGAATAATGACCGTATGAATTCCTGCCTTAACTGCTGCTTCAATTTTGTAGGTTACACCGCCAATAGGCAGCACATCGCCGCGAACCGATAGCGATCCGGTCATGGCAACATCCTGACGCACCGGGATGTTTTCAAGTGCACTGATAACAGCGGTTGCGACCGTAACTGAGGCCGAATCACCTTCAACACCATTATAGGTGCCGATAAACTGAACATGGATATCGAGGTGATTAATGTCAACACCGGAGAACTTCTTGATAATCGCACTCACGTTTTTGATAGATTCACGTGCAATCGATTTTAACAGACCGGTTGCGATAACCTCACCTTTGTCGCGGGAGATTGCCGGCGTAACTTCGGCTGTAATCGGAAGAACCTGACCTGCATCGTTTCCAACAACCGCAAGACCGTTGACGTGACCGACTTTGTTTCCTTCGACAATGGTTAAATCATAATCCTTTGTGCGTTTTATGTATTCGTTAGAAACCTGGTCTTCGACAGAGCGTGCGATGTTTTTCGCGGAAACCACATGATTTACCGTGGTAATCTTATCGCCGGCCTGAATTGCAAGGTCACCTGCAACACGGACCAGACCGCCCAAATCACGCAGGTGCACGGTTAAATGACCTTTGTGACCTGCGCGCCTTCTTGCCTCGCGCAGAATTTCAGAGACGGCAGACGGGTCAAACGGCGGAATCTTTCCATCGTTTTTAACCTCCTGCGCAACGAATCTGACGAGTTTCGCACGGTTTTCCGGAGTATCGTCCATAACATCAGACATGTATACTTCGTAACCGTAACCTCTGATTCTGCTGCGCAGTGCCGGGTGCAGATACCGGACTGCGTCCTGGTTTCCTGCCGCAATCAGAATAAATCTACAGGGAACAGGTTCTGTTCTGACCATGGCGCCCGAAGAACGCTCGGACTGACCGGTAATCGCAAATTCGCCTTCCTGTAAAGCGGTAAGCAGGCTCTGCTGCGATGAAAGTTCCAGAGTGTTCATTTCATCAATGAATAAAACGCCGCGGTGCGCACGGTGGATTGCTCCTGCTTCGACACGGTCGTGTGCCGGGGTTTCAAGTCCGCCGGACTGGAACGGATCATGACGCACATCTCCTAACAAAGCACCCGCATGAGAACCGGTTGCGTCAATAAACGGCGCGGTGCTGTCCGGTTTGTTTGAGACAAGGAGTTTGGGTACAAGCGCATTGTCTTTGGGCATCATTGTCTTGAACATGAAGAACAGGAACAGGGCAATCAGCAGACCCATTATGAGTTGACCGGAAATAAAGGCGATTACAATGACACCGATAACAAGTACAATCATTAACGTATTCTTTGAGGATGCCTGTTTTTTCGCATCTTCCTTGTGGCGGGCTACAATTTCTTTTCCGCGACCGGCAGGAACTACTCTGATAATCGGGTTATTATTGTCTTCGGGGTTTGGATAAGTCAAAATATCCTGCATTTCCTCTTTCGGAAGAAGTTCCGACATTGCCTTGGAAAGCATGGATTTACCTGTACCCGGGCTTCCAATCATCATCACGTGACGACGCTGGGTTGCAGCTTTTCTGATTACATCGACAGCATGTTCCTGACCAATAACCTGATTGATTAAATCAGGCGGGATTTCAATATCTGCAGTCGTGTTAAAGCGCACTCCGCCGAAAAGGTCGGCATCGAAGTCGTCCGATGCAAAATGTTCAGGTATCGGTTCTGCTTCAGGGGCTGGTGTTGTTTCTTCCGGCGCGCCAGGTAATACTTCCTCCCGCGCAGGTTCCGCCGCTTCGGAAATGACTGGTGCATTCGGGTCTGTTTCAGGCCCTATTACAGCAGAGGAGGGTCTATTTTCAATTTTTTCAGGTTCTTCCATACTATCGCAAATCACTTTGGAATGTAGTGTTTATACATTGTACTTAATTATGATTTAAGTACTTTCAGTTATAGATATGTAACTAGTTTCATATGAAGGTAGTATATACAGAAAAAAGTCAGGTACTTGCATCCCGTACCGCTCAGGCACTCGGCTGCAAGGTTGCAGAAGTAAAATACACGACGTTCCCCGATGGAGAACAGTATGTGAGAATTATGGATATGGAAGATGACATGGTCATTGTGGGAAGTACTGTTGATGCTGCTTCTGCAACGCAGGTTATGCTTCTTTTGGATGCATGCGAGGGACGCGATGTCACACTTGTTCTTCCGTACATGGGCTATGCACGTCAGGATAAGAAATTCAACGACGGCGAGCCGATTTCCGCACGCGCAATGGCAAAGGCGCTGTCCGAAGGTGCATCCCGCGTATTTACGGTAAACATCCATGACAAGTCCGTATTAAACCATTTCAGATGTCCGGCAACCGATTTATCTCTTGCACCCGAAATCGGCAGATACATTGCAGGAAGAAACTTAGGCAAAACCCTCATTTTATCCCCGGATGTCGGCGCATGGGAGTTTGCAAAAGCGGTTGCAGAGCCTTACGGTCTTGACTGCGACCATATGGATAAAACCAGACATTCCGGTTCCGAGGTCACTATGGCACCGAAACATCTTGATGCTGCAGGCAGAAACTGTGTCATTGTCGATGATATTATCGCAACCGGCGGTTCCGTTGCCCTTGCTGCATCCCGCTTAATGGAGCAGGGCGCGGCATCAGTCAGCGTTGCGGGTGTTCACGGTGTGTTTGCCTCCGGCGGTTATGTCAAGTTAATGAATGCAGGTCTTGCAGACATTGCAAACTCTGATACGATTGAGCGCGCATCAAGCAAATTCTCCGCGGCACAGATTATTGCAGACGCTGTCCGGAAATGAAATTCATTCTGGACTCTTCTTTCTTTTTTGGCGATTATTCTCTTGACGGCGAATTATTCACCACACCTGAAGTTACTGAAGAACTCAAAGACCTAACGTCGAAAATGCGTTTTGAGGTTCTGACTGCGAATGGTTTGTGTGTTACCGAGGCAGAGCCGGATGATTTACTGAGGGTAACGAAAGCAGCGCTTGATTCAGGTGATGCGCGTGTTTTATCTGATACAGATTTGTCCGTTGTCGCTCTTGCGCTGACATTAGACGGCACGGTTGTTTCGGATGATTTTGCAGTGCAGAATGTCTGCCGCCATCTGAAGGTGTCGTTTCAGTCGATTCTTCAGAAACGGGCAAAAAAACGGGTGTGGAAAAAGATTTGTTCAGGCTGCGGGGCGGTTATTCCTGATTCAGAAGAGGATTGTCCGGTTTGCGGGTGTGCTCCGGTGAAGAGAGGGACTGAGCGCCCAAAGAAAAAGTAATTACAACTCTTTTTCTGTTACACCATACTCCTTCATCATCTTTTCCGCCTTCCTCTTTGCAAAACAAGCCTCCTTTGCATACACCGACCCCGAAAGCTTGCGATATTTTCTGATTTCCTCAAGTATTTTTTCATCAGTCATAGCAGCCATATCTGGTAAAACATATGGATTTTACAACCCTATAAACTCTCTTCAGATATATTATAAACTCATATAGATAAGAATAAATTTGCCGCCGCTAATTGTATAGTATGGCATCTGAAATAAAATCCCCGAGCGACCAGCCAACACTGTATGTATCAGGCAGAGGGCGCTCCCATACCGAACCCGACCGGTTCTCCATGCGCCTGACTGTAGGTCTTGAACATCCCGATGACGATTTTATTTTTCACAAAGTCTCCTGCATTACCGAAGAACTCCTGACCGCGCTGAAATCCTGGGCAAAAGAAGGTGACTCGATACGCACCGAATCCTTTTCCAATCATCACTATGAATACAAGGAAAAAAGCGGCAAATGGCCTCATGGACAAATGATAACAATAGTCAGCTCCGCCATACGCGTAGACTCATCACGAACAGGCGAAGTCTCCTCCCTCATCAACCTTGCAAAAAAATCCGGCGCAACGTCTGTGTCAGATGTGAATTTCCGCCTCTCTGATGAACTAGCGCAGAAACAGCGCGGTATAGCCCTGTGTGAAGCAGTAAAGGCAGCCGAGTTTGACGCACAGACAACCGCAGAAGCAATGGGACTTGTTATTTCGCGTCCGCTCTCGATTCATGTTGACAGAGACGAAGGACACTACTGCACCTTTTCGCGAAATATTGACTGCTGCTCGACCGCAACCGATGATGAAGCCGAAGCATTTATCGAATCAGGCGAAATTGCAACATCGGTCTGTGTTTCGATTGTGTACGGAATCGGTCAGTCATGCAACCGCACAATCCGTGATTATGTCGTTGAATAAAGACATAACCCTTGCCGAAACATATCTTGCGGGAACAACCCATATCTATAATTTTAATGCCGTAAAGCCTGCATTAACGCCCGGAACAAAACTTGTGCTCATCCGCGAACTTGCAAACGAATATGACGGCTGGGCAATCCGCGTGGAAACCGAAGACGGAAAAAAAGCAGGCTTTGTTCCGAGAACAATAAACGAAGTTCCTGCACGTCTGATGGATGCAGGATTCGAGTTATACGGGGAAATAACCGGTTTCTTTTACGAAAACAGCTGGGAAAAAATCATCTTTGCAATCAGGATGAAAAAAGAATAAGGTTCTTATTCTTTCAGCATCAAAGCGCCTAATACTATTGCTCCAAGACCGATTAAAGCAAGAACAATACCGATACCGCCCATGAAGAACATGATAAACTCCGGCAGCCAGAACCAGATTAAAAATCCTCCGCCGATTAAGAGGAAAATACCGATAATTAATGTAATAAGACCTGTTTTATCCATATACTATATTCTGTGCTGAGATAATATAGGTTTTTGGATTCTGGAGAAAAAAGATTATACGAGTTTCAACAGTTCTGCAACGGGCGCCTCAGACACAACCTCACCTGCATTTACAAAAATCCTGCCCGGCTTCGTCTGATCAAAAATAATATGCGGCGTATCCTCATCACCGAAATACAGCCCGTACTTTTTGTTCCGTACGTAATCGCTTACCGAATCACCCGAAACAACTGCGGAAATATCAAACCGGTCAAACTCAAGATCCTTTAAATTTTTCACATATTCAAGAACCTCAATATAAACACCATCTCCGCGCGGTTCGGTCTTTAATACAGAAAAAATCTGCATATAACTGTTTAAATCATCCCCGGTAAGTTCTTCTTTATGAATAAGATTCATCCTGAACACATCCTGCATATATATGGGAAATAAAAGAATTTAAAGGTTTAATTTCCGGCAAGCATCTCTTCTGTCAGATCAACACGTTCCATACGGTAGTACATCGCAGCACCGATAAACCAGAAACGTTTCGGCGTGAAACGAAGTTTGTACGTTCTTGACAAATACATACCATATCATTCAACCCGCCGGATTATAAAACAGACATATTGCTTACTGCTGATTTAGACGCCCTTCCAATACACAGATTAAAATGTATGAAGAACACATTATTAAATTAGATATTGAACACACCTGCATACCCATGACCGCCGAGAACATACCCGAAACTCCACAAGTGGCGACACAGAACAGGCAGTTTGAGACATTTGCGGAAAAGATTCTGGGAAAAGACCTTACTTCTCCCGGAACAGTAGAAGGTGCAATGGGGTCAAACCTTCTCTGGTTTATCCGATTCGTTGCAATAATTACTATTGTCCTCAATACCGTCTGGATGTTCCTGGATATGGGCACAAACGGCTCATTCAACATGTTTGCGCCTCTGCCTCTTTCAGCGCTTCTGATTCTTGATGCGGCATCGGTGTATATGATTGTGCTCTACTTCATCAAACCGAAGGGAGACTCAAAACTACTTATCTGGTCCATATTTATCTATTATACTCTGTTCCTCTACCTGATTGCAGCAGTTACCATTAACCGCAACATGCTTGTTGAGGCTGCCGGTGCGCAGTCCCAGTTTATAGGCGTCTACCTTGTTGTCTATAACATTATCATTCTCTGTATTCTGCCGATGTACCAGAGACGATTTTCAATAGCCCTCGGGGTAATTCTGTTTCTGATGCTCTTTATTCCCGGATTACCGTTTGTCCCCGGCAGTACAGCGTTTAACACCATTGAAACAACAATCATGATGTGTGCATTCATCGTGACATATATCCTTGTCCGTGCAGTGCACCTGACAATGCATACAAATGCTGTAATGCTCAAGGAAAGCGGCATTAAACTCCTGCACGCATCCTATATCGACCCCCTGACGCATCTTTTAAACCGCCGGGCACTCAACGAATATGTTGAATGGAATCGTACAACCAGCACATATAAGAAATTCGGCGTAATTATCTACGATATCGACGACTTCAAAAAGTTCAATGATACTTACAGTCACGTCCTCGGTGACGAGGTACTGCTGCGTGTATCGCGCAGTGTTTTGCAGACGGCAGAAATCGAGCAGTATGTTTTCAGATACGGCGGCGAGGAGTTTATTATCATTTTACCTGATGCAGATGACGAAACGATGATAAAGTTCGGCAATAATATCAATGAAGCCGTCAGAAACGCAGCAATCAAACGTGATGACATAACAATCGGTCACATCACGATTACAGCCGGATGCGCTTCTTATTCGTTCGCTGTCGAGACGCTGAAAAACGATATTGTATCTGCTGCAGACAACCAGCTTTACATCGGAAAACGCAGCGGAAAGAACTGTACTGCCTGCTCCAATAAGATTTACAGAAACGGCATCGAGGTTGTATCAATTTCTGCTGAAAAGAAATCTGCCGGCATAAAACCGGCAGCCGAGGAGAAAAACCTTGCTTTAATCGTTGATGACGTGGAAATGAACCGCGAAATCTTATCCGACATCATATCAGAGAAATTCCAGGTTATTGAAGCAAAAGACGGCATTGAAGCTTTAGAGATGCTCGAAAAGTACGGCGGAAAAGTCGCTTTAGTGTTCCTTGATCTGGTTATGCCGCGTCTTGACGGATTCGGCGTGCTTTCCTACATGAAAGAGCACAATCTTACGAAAAAAGTACCGGTTTTCATTATCAGCGGCGATACCTCGTCAGAAGCCGAAATGCGCTGTCTTGATTTCGGCGTTGCGGATTTCGTCCCCAAACCGTTTAACGTTAAACTCCTGATGATGCGTGTTTCTAACGCAATTGAGCGGTTCGGCTACCGTGACCTGCTTGAAAACAAGGTGGTTGAGCAGATGGTCGAATTAAACGAGGCAAACACCGCGCTCCTGCGTACAAATGAGTCAATCATTGAAATTGTGGGTGATCTGGTTGAGGCGCGCAGTATGGAGACCGGTCTGCATGTAAGAAGAATCAAAGGATTTACCAGTACTCTTGCGCACATGGTTATGAAAAAATATCCGGGATACAATCTTACCGAGCACAAAATCGAGATTATGGTTTCGGTATGCGCTCTGCACGATGTGGGTAAAATCATGATTTCCGATGCGATATTGAACAAACCCGGTCGGTTTACTCAGGACGAGTTTGAAATCATGAAAACGCATACAGTGCTCGGTTGCGAAATTATCGACAGCGCCCGCAATATGTGGGGTGAAGAGTATTACAAGACCGCATATGATATCTGCCGGTATCATCACGAGCGTGTAGACGGACGGGGCTATCCTGACGGGCTTAAAGGCGATGAAATCCCGATTTCCGCACAGATTGTATCTATTGCGGATGTGTACGATGCTTTAGTAACCGAACGTGTCTATAAGAAACCTTATTCATGTGAACAGGCATATAATATGATAATGAACGGCGAGTGCGGTGCGTTCTCGTCTGTTATCCTTGATTGCTTCACCGAGTGCCGCGGGGAGTTCGAGGAGTTGTCCAGCACCATTGTAGCAGCAAGATTTTCGAGAGTAAATCCATGAACGTAAAAGAATTCTATACCACTATCGGCGGAGACTACGAAGGTGTCTTAAGCCGGATGATGAAAGACGAACGCATTGAAAAATACCTTGGCAAGTTTTTAGAAAGCCCGGACTATCAGTCAATGCACGATGCGATTGATGCAAAGAATTATGCGGATGCATTTCGTTTTACCCACAATCTGAAGGGTATTGCATTAAATCTTGGTCTGACAAAGTTTGCCGCTGTTTCAAGCGATTTATGCGAAACCATGCGCCCGGGTGTTGCACCGAAAGTAGATATCACCGGCATGCTTGCTGCTGTCGATGCAGAATATGCGCATCTTGTTGCCGAAATCAAGGCAGCAATGCAATAAATATCTTTTTTCACCTATAGTTCATAAAGAGCATTTTGATATATTTTGAACAACCATTACTGAATACGATACATGACAGTAAGCATAACACAGTGGCTTGATAAAACCGCTGACGCTTTCCCCAACAAACCGGCGATAATAGATGAGGCTGAGACGATATCCTGGCACGAATATCATAAATACGCACAGACCTTAGCCCGCGCCGTAATTGACCGGGGACTTTGTCAGAAACCCGTCGCCGTTTATCTGAAAAAATCCGCACGCGTTCTTGTATCCTTTGCCGCGATTGCATATGCACGCTGTTTCTACACACCAATTGACGCAAACCAGCCGAAAGCGCGGATTGAAAAAATCCTATCCAACTTAGAGCCCTCGCTCATCATTACCGATAAAAACCTCGCAGATGAAGCCGCACAATTCGGTGTACCGCTGCTTATTTTAGACGAAATTAAACCGGATGCGGGAGATTCCGATTGCGTAATCGCAGTGCAGAAACAGGCATCGGCAAAAGACCTGCTGTATGTGCTTTTCACCTCGGGCTCAACCGGCGAGCCTAAAGGCGTCTCGATTACGCACCGTTCGGTGATAAACTACATAAACTGGGTGGTAAAGACATTTCAGATTACGAAAGACGACTCTTTCGCAAATCAGGCGCCGTTTTTCTTTGACAACTCCATTCTGGATATCTATTCCTGTATGCAGACCGGGGCAGAACTGCATATCGTGCCCGGCACCCTCTTTTCCCAGCCGGTGCGGCTCCTATCTTATCTGAAGGATGAAAAAATCACCACCATATTCTGGGTGCCGTCCGCTCTCATTGGTCCCGCACGGCTCAAAGCATTCAGAAACGTTGACTTGTCAGGTACCCTTCGCCGCGTGCTTTTCTGCGGCGAAGTAATGCCGGTAAAGCAGTTAAATGTCTGGCGGCAGTATCTCCCAGACGTGCTTTATGCAAACCTTTACGGACCCACGGAAATCACCGATGCATGTACCTGCTACATTGTTGACCGCAACTTTTCCGATGAAGAGGCACTGCCAATAGGAAAAGCAATCGACAACTGCGAAGTGTTTCTATTAAACGGCGATAAACCCGTGGTACAGGGTGAAGAAGGCGAAATCTGCGTTTCAGGAGTGTGTCTTTCGCCAGGCTACTATCAGTCGCCTGAACGGACTGCGGAAGTCTTTGTACAAAATCCGCTGTCAAAGTCAGCAGACATCATTTACCGGACGGGCGATATAGGTAAAGTTAATACGTTGGGTGAATTAATGTATATTTGTCGAAAAGATGCCCAGATAAAATATCTGGGTCACCGCATTGAACCCGGTGAAATTGATACAGCAGCAGGCTCCCTATTAGGTGTTGAATCATGCTGCACCGTCTTTGACCGGACAAAAAACAGGATTGTGCTCTTTTATGAAGGAGAGGCAAACCCTGAATACGTGGCAGAAAACCTTGCCCGGCTTTTGCCGGATTATATGCTGCCGGCAAAAATACTCAGACGCACCCTTCCGCGTACGCCCAACGGAAAATGCGACCGGATGCGTCTTATGGAGGAACTGAAATGAGTGAGTGTCTCTTTAAAAAAGTAATAGTAATCGGATACGGAAAGATTACCGGCGAGGTTCTTTCCTATGTAAAGTCGCTTGAGAAAAAATACGGCTATGAACTCGAATTCATCGAATACGAGGTTCATGCGGTGAGCATTACCCATAAAATCTGCATGGATGAAGGCATACCATATAATCTTATGCCGGAAAAAGACCGGGTTACCGAAAAATTCCTCAGCATCACCGAGCCGCTCTTAATTATTTCCGCAAGCAACAACTATCTCTTCCCGGCAGCCGTTGTTAACCGGAAAAACACCACGGTTATCAACTTCCACAATGCGCTACTGCCGAAGTTTCCGGGCCGCAATGCACCGTCCTGGGCAATGTTTGAAGGCGAGTCCGAAACCGGCATCACCTGGCATTATGTAACACCGGGTGTTGACGACGGTGCAATTATCGTGCAGAAGAAGACGGATATCACGCCTGACATGAAGGCATACGCACTTGCAGGCACCCTGATGAAAATTGCCTACGAAGGATTTGTCGAGTGTTTCGAGCAGGTCTTAACCGGAACGGCAAAAGTAACTCATCAGACCTTCCCGCCGAACAGAAAGATGTACTTCTCCAAAATGGTTCCGGCAGAAGGTGTCTTCAGTCTGGAAGACGACCCAATTTACATTTACCGCCTTCTGCGCAGCACAGATTACGGACCGAATGACATTTTCCCGCATATGAAAACCAAACTTGAGGGAAAAGACATTGAAATTGTCCGCTACAGCAAGGTTGATGCGGCAAAAGCCGATGCAAACGACGGTGCGATTTATCTTCCGCTTGACAAGGAGTCTATGCTCAGATTAAAATACAAGGAGTTATAAAAAGATAAGGCACGTGTAAAACCGGAAATATTTCCGGTTTTCAGGATGTTACAATATGGCAACCACTGAAGAGAGAATTATAAAGGTTCTTGCAAACGTCAATGAAAAGATTCTGACCTATGACGGTCCGAATATGATGGAAGACGGAACGCTTGACTCCTTTGAACTGATTGAGATTGTTTCCCAGCTTGAAGAAGAGTTCGATTTCGAGATTGATGCAGAATATGCAGTTATTGAAAACTTTGGCAATAAAGATTCCATTATTGCCCTGATGAAGAAATTACTGGGCGAATAATTTCTTTTTCTTTAATCTTTTTTAAAAAATAGTTTAGATACAGTCCCTTAAGTAGAACTTGTAAGGGCCTAAGTTTCCACCATAGTTTCCTGCAGAAATCATTTTCACTCCCGGAATGGTAACCGCTGCCTGAATTCCGGCACGTATTGCAGCTTTGATTGCCTCTTCGGAAACACCATTAATCACAATTTCATAGACTGCTTTCACACCGTCAGGCACATTCGATTTAAGACCCTTTGCAATAACAGCATCACGAATGGTCGGACAGTATTTTTCATTCGTGGATGCGGTCATAAACTTATAGAATTTGGAACCCACTTTGGAACCGGAAGAAACAACGCCTCCAGGGAACGGAGTAATGGTACCCGGAACGGATTTAATTGCCTCAACCGCAACATCAGCCGCGGTAAGTGCTGCCATCTGGGATTTGCCCAGGACAAAGAAATTTCCGCCTGCAATAGCCTTTATTGCGGAAATCTCTTCTTCAATGATGAAATCGCCGCCCATTGTCGGAATCGACCAGCATTCAATGTCACCGACCATGACCTTCTTTTCAAATTTGTCACCAAAATAGTGCAGCTTTACCGGAAGAGTGATTTCATCGCCGATATGGCCGTTGAAGACCGCAACAGTCGGAACAGGCATAACACAGTCGGAAATACGGGATAATACCTGCTCTTTGAGCACGCTTTTGCGCGAGCAGATTAATATTGCATACCCCGGACGATGATCAGGAGTCTCATTCGGCGGAAGATATACTTCGATTCCCGCTTCGCACGGACAGCGTATAGTTGATGAAGCAAAACCGGTTGCCTCGGTAGCGGCTTTAAACGCCCAGTTTTTCGTTGCCGCCGTAATAATAATACGGGCAGCCCAGACAGTAAATGCCTCTGAATATGTATCGTCTATTGTAACACCATTTATCTCCATATGCCATATTATATGACGTATGAGGTATTAGAGTTACTGCTATTCCAAGGGATATCTATATTTACTATCATATCAAATATTTAGACATGACTACACAGATAGGTGCACGTATCCCATCCTTTATCCCATCAATTGACAATGTTATGGGAGGCGGCTGGACGGCAGGTTCAACCATCCTTCTCGTCTCTGAATACGGTGCAGGAGGACAGGAAATGATGCAGACCTCAGCTGTAAACTTCTTCCGTGCTGTTCAGGCAAATACCAAACAATCCTCAAACGCTGTCAAACAGGAAAAAGCATACTATATATCACCGAAAATGACCAAAGAGACGTTCTATGAGCGTCTGAAGATGCAGTTCCACCTGTTCGAAGATGAACGCGAATCTGTCGAGGAATTCGAAAAACAGGTTACTTTCATCGATTCCGCAGATTTATTCTTCGCACGCTCAGGTCTTCCGCGCGACTGGTATGAAGACAAGGACAGATATGTCTTAAAATCAAGAACCACTGATGATTTCGGTGGATTAACCAATGTTGCCTATCGTTTAATCAGCGTAAAACAGAACTGTACAGTCTTCATTGATTCAATTACTGCATACCTTCCGTTCTTCCATGAAGAGGATGAATGGGCAAAGTTCCTGATGCTTTTATACGGTATCACCCGCGGTGCAAAAAAGCAGGGTGTAAATATTGTGTTCCTCCTTGGAGAAGGTGTGTTAACGCCGGAACGCGAGGCAGAGTTAAAAGATTGTATGGATGTCATTATGCACCTGAAATGGACCGGAGATGTCACCCGTCAGCGTGTTATGTATCTGGAAAAATGTCCGGGTATTTTACCGACCATGTCTGCAAAGGATCTTGTCGCATTCAACGTCACTATCAGTCCCGGTACCTGTTTCGAGATTGCAACCGTGCGCAAGATGATTTAAAGAAATATATCCCTTCACTTTTTTCCGTTTCATTTTTTGTTTTGTTTTTTCCACCACCTATGTAACCGGCAGGTAACATATGCGAAACCATTTAAGTAAGTAAGCACTATTATCTTCTATCCGCCAAAAGAGTGCGTGATTAGGAAAAACAAATGGCAGCTAAAAACTCATCAAACGGGCAGAAAGTCTCTGATTTCGCAACAAAAGATGTAATCTCCGTACCTTCGACTATGCGTATCATTGAAGGAGTCCAGCTGATGAGCAGAAACAACTTCAGAAGACTGCCGATTACCGATGCCGGAACCGGAAAACTGACCGGCCTTATTACCCTGACTGATATAGTGGATATGTTAGGCGGCGGCAGCCGCTACAATCTTGTTGCAAAAAAGCACAAGGGAAATCTCTTAAAAGCATTAAACGACAGCCTGCGGGAAATCATGACCGAAAACGTCACCGGACTTCCTGAGAGCGCATCGGTAAAGGACGCGGCAAAACTCCTGATTGAAACCGGTCACGGAGCATATCCGATTGTCAAAACAAACGGCGTTCTGTGCGGCATTATCACCGAATACGATATAATAAAAGTACTTGCCGGCGAGGAAAACACAACCAAAGTACGCTCGATTATGACAAAGAATCCGCGTGTTATCGAGCCTGATGTGCCTTTAAGCACCGTAACACGTGAAATCGTTGAACACGGCTACCGCAGATTCCCGGTGGTGAAAGACGGACTCCTGATTGGCATCATTACCGCAACCGATGTAATGAACTACATCGGACGGGGGCGCGTCTTTTCAGAGATGAAAGACGGCACCATTGATGAAGTACTCAACCTTCCGGTACGCGAGGTAATGACAGCAGCAGACATCAAAACACTTTCCGCAGACGCAACGGTAAGTGAAGCCGCTGAACTGATGCTCAAAAACGGTATCGGAGCGTTTCCGGTGATGGATAAAGGCAGACTTGCCGGCATCATCACAGAATTTGACCTGGTCCGCGAACTCGCAAACGAATAATCATAGAACATACCGCACCACAGACGCCCGAAAGCCGGGTGATTCTTCTGGTGCTTTTGGTCCGGTATTCTGCAGACACGGACTGCAGATGCAAAAATCCGGCAAAGAAACGTCGAATGCAATAATCCTTAACGGAGGATAAAAACTATGTCTCAAAAACTGTTGGTAAAAGATGTAATGTCCAAACCTGTCTCGATTGCCAAATCCGCCCTTATTCCGGAAGCACTTGCAAAGATGCTTGAAGCCGGAATCGACCCGATTGTAGTTACTAACGACCATGTTGTTGTCGGTACCGCATCCCGCCGCACCATTGCGGAAAAGATGGGCAGCAAAAAAACAGGAAATATCCCGGCATCGCAGATTCGTGTTGCGACCGTAACCAAAGAGGACTTTACGTCGGTTTATCAGGACCAGGATGTGGAGATTCTTATTCCGCTCCTGCAGAGATACAAGATTGTTGTTGTATGGGATGAGGAACACCGGCTTATCGGTCAGGTTACCAAAGGAGACCTGTTAAAGATAATGGCACCGGAAGGCAAACTGGAAAACCTCATCGAACTTGCGCCCCGCATCACCCCTGAAGACCGCGTTGTGCAGATTCACCGCCGCATGACAAACAACGGTTCAACCCGCTTTATTGTCATGGATAATAACAAGGCAATCGGTATTGTCACAGAAACTGACGTTGCAAAGGTGCTTGTAAAGATGAAAAGCGATATCGACAAGCACTTTGAAAATGCACTCAGAAATGTGGTAGCAGCAGATATCATGTCAAGCCCGGTCATGAGTGTGAATGTTGCAACACCGGTAGCCGAGGTCGTTTCGCTTATGACAAAGAAGAATATCAGTACTGTACCGGTGGAAGAAGACGGTAAAATTATTGGTCTTGTTACCCGGAAATCACTGGTGAATGCCCTGTAAGGGCATCCCTGTTTTTTTCTTTTTTTTTTCACTCCTGTTTTCCCGCCCCCTGAAAAAAAATATACCTTATTACATGCAACATATATGGCATGAAATTAGTTTACACTGGTAAGACTAAGGACGTATTTGCGCTTGATAACGGAAACTATCTCCTGCAGTTTAAAGACGACTGCACCGGCGCAGACGGCGTTTTTGACCCGGGCATGAACACAGTCGGTCTGAAAATCGAAGGCGCCGGTCGCGCAGGTCTTCGCTTAACCAAATACTTCATGGATATCTTAAATGCAAAGGGCATCAAGACCCACTTTATAGACGCTGATATTGAAAATGCAACCATGACTGTAATTCCGGCACAGACCTTCGGCAAGGGCCTTGAAGTCATCTGCCGCTTCCGTGCGGTAGGCAGTTTCTACAGAAGATACGGCGACTATGTCAAAGAGGGCGCAGAACTTCCGGCATTTGTTGAGACCACCTTCAAAGACGATGCACGTGAAGACCCCCCTGTAACTAAAGACGCACTTGAATGCCTTGGTGTCATGACCGGTGCAGAATATGAAGACCTGAAGGCAGAAACCAAAAAGATTGCAACCATCATGAAAGACACCCTCAAAGAAAAAGGAATCGACCTCTACGATATCAAATTCGAGTTCGGAAAAGTAGACGGCAAAGTCATCTTAATCGATGAAATCTCCGGTGGAAACATGCGCGCCTACAAAGACGGCAAATATTTAATGCCGCTTGAACTTACCAAACTTGTCCTCGGGGACTAAGTTTACTTTTTTTTCTTATTCAAAGCAATCCGTCGATTATTTTCTCAACGTCGCTGATATCGTTGATAATATAATCCGCAGTTGCGCGCAGAATCTCAGGTTTGTCCCCGCCCTGCTGCACGGTTAATACCGATACATCCGCCTCGCGCATGGCGGATAAATCGTTAATGCCATCGCCTACCATTAAAACAACATCATATTCGCCTTTCAATGACTGAACAACCTGCGCCTTGGTGACCGGGGTTGCAACTCCGTGCACACGGTTGCGCGGAATGCCGATTTTGTCTGCAACCATCTCCAGTTTTTCCGTTCTGTCTCCTGATGCAATAAAAACCGCCACGCCTTTTTTGTGCAGCGAGGAGATAAGCTTTCGCACACCCGGAAACGGGTGACCTGCCGATGCTATCGCAAACTCGATTTTACCGCACCGGGTATTGACAATGATACCTGCATTTAAGGCAAACAGCCCGAACTCCCGCGATGCATTTTCTTTGCAGACCGAAACAACCTTCTGCACGTCAGCCATTTTACATCCATTGTCATATTCCAAAATACGCCCGACCGCATCCGCATCAATAATTTTGCGCCCGCAGGAGATGCCGAATGTTACTCTATGCTCTTTCATGTAGGAGGAAAGCGTCTGCTCCGCAGGGGCTTCAAGGACCTCGGATGAACTGATATTGATTAAAACAAGTATTCTGTCTTCATCGTCAAAGGTAAGCGTTGTTGTTTCAACACTGTCGGGAAGAAGCGTATGGTTTTTTATCTGTATAACCGAACGGTTGGTTTTGAGAAGCGTGCCCGCACTGTCAAAAACTACAGCTGTGCTCATACATGGTAATTAGTGTGAAAAGAATATAAAATTTCCCTGTAAAACGGTATCAACCGAAAGACTCGGGCATACAATGTTTAATATCAGATAAAAACCATTTTTTATGTACAGAAGTTCCGCATGAAAATTGATCTGACCGGCTTCATGGAGTCCCTGTCCGTTGCCATGGACTATGTAGAAGCAGAAATCCTCAATATCGCACCCTATCACGGCAAACGGGTTGCAGCAATAGCAAACCTGCTTGGAAAAACGGCAGGAGTAAGCGACGAAACGCTCACATCCTTTACGATAACCGGTATGTTTCATGACTGTGCACTGACCGAATATTTCAGAGACGAATTCGGACACGGGGATGCCGTAACAGAACGCAATATGACCGCCCACTGCATTGCAGGCGAAAGAATTCTTTGCAGACTTCCGTTTTATGAAAACGTAAAGACAGCAGTACTTTATCACCATGAACGTGCAGACGGAAACGGAGCATTTGGCAAAAAATCATCGGAAACACCCCTGTTTGGAAGGCTGCTGCATTTTGCAGACAGCGTTGATGTCTTTTTCTCCCAGAAACCAATGACACATAAACGATATCAGAGCCTTCTTTCCTGGGTAAAAAACGAGTCGGGAATAATGCTTGACAAACAAAGCGCCGACCTCTTTTTAAGCGCTGTTTCTGAAGAGTTCTTCGAAAATCTCAGAGATGAAAACATCGCCGGATATCTGCATGAAAATCTGCTACATACGATGACCGAAGTATCCCCTGCATCACTTCGGGAAATCTCCGCTGTTTTTGGTATTATTACCGATTACAAATCAAGGTTTACGAAAAACCATTCGCTTGGCGTTGCGGAAAAAGCCTCTTTCCTTGGAAAATCCCTCGGATATGATGTCGAAACCTGCGACAAACTCTATGTTGCAGGAGCTTTGCATGATGTGGGAAAACTGATGATTTCAAACGACATCCTGGAAAAACCCGGCCGCCTTTCCGATGATGAATTCAGAAAAATCAAAAACCATGCGGAAGGAACCTGGATTCTCCTAAAAGATGTGAAAGGGCTGGAAGAAATTGCACGCTGGGCAGCACATCATCACGAAAAACTCAACGGAACAGGCTACCCGTTCGGTCTCAAAGCAGAGGAACTTGACATCTTTGAACGCATAATATGCATCATTGACATCTATCAGGCCCTTGTTGAAAAACGCCCGTACAAAGAAGGCAAAAGTCATGCAGAAGCGGTTGCAATTCTGAAGGAAATGGCAGACAATGGCGAAATTGACAGAAAAATTCTTGAAGACGTAAACAGGGTTTTTGCCTGAAAAAAAATATTTATTCCTTCTTTTCCATCCTGCGCAGCTCGCAGACGCCTGATACAAAGCGCTGTACTGCCGTAATATGACCAAGGACACCATAGATAACTAAAAGCCATCCGAGGAAGGAAAGACCGCACAGTACATTTGCCGGATAAACAAACTCCGCGATACCGAAGACTATTAAAAGAATCAGCCGGTCTGCACGTCCTAAAACACCGCCGTAGTTGCGCTTTAAACCAACCGCCTGCGCCTGCGTGCCGAGATAGGACGAAAGAAGTACACCAGTTATCGCGACAACACCGATAACCCAGGATGGAACAGGACAAGTCCAGTTCTGTATTCCCCAGATAAGAATGCCGATGACGATGAACATATCCGCATACCGGTCAAACACATGATCTAAATAATCGCCAAGAGGACTTGCAATATTCATATAACGTGCAAGACCGCCGTCCAAAACATCCAGACACGCATTTAATATGACTAAAATTACGCCGATAAGCGGCTTTCCAAACGCAAACGCCACACCTGCACCAAGAGCGCAGACTAAAGACATAATCGTCCAGAAATTAGGTCCCACAGGTAATTTTGAGAAAAACCGCGCAACCGGAGTTAATATCCACTGAATTTTAGGTCGAAGAGATTCAAGACTCATACTGTATCACATATTCCGAAAAATCAAGCGAACCGAACGCAGCAGGAAGTCTGTCTTCTGCAAATCCTATCACCTGACTGACTATGGAATCTATACTCATACATGTAGTGTCGATTTCATAAATTTGTTGCGGCTCGAAAGCATCCGCCGCCTCGCACAAAATGAGGTCAAGTGCTTCCGCCTCGCAGTTTTCATGGATTTTTGCTATGGAATATCCGCGGGGCGCAAGCCGCGCCTCAAGCACATCAGGCCTGCAGCGCAGAATGATTATTTTGTCGCAGGGCAGATAATGCGCAAATGCGCCCTCGACAAACCCGTCAACAGGCGTAAAGGCGTCGGCCCATTTATCCACATCAACAATATCTGAATCGCACGATTCGTCATGATATTCCACAAAGGGGCCGACCGTAGTCTTTAAATCAAGAACAGAATACCCGCGGGCGCGCAATGCTTCTGCAACAGAAGTCTTGCCCGTGCCCGGTGTTCCCGTAATTCCTATCATCAAAGTTTTTTCACCGCCGCAAGGAACCGCTCACATTCCCAGTCGGCACCGACCGAGACACGCACAAACGTGTCCCCGAGACCAGGGAAACTTGCACAGGAACGCGCAAGAACGCCGTTTTGCGCAAGGAAAGCAACCGCATCATCAGATTTTTTCGGCGCGACATTCATCAGAATGAAATTTGCACCTGACGACACGGTCGGATAAGGAATCTCCCGCTCAAATACCGCGCGCCATTTCCGCACATGCGCAATAAAGTCCGCGCGATACTTTGTATCCGAAACCGCTGCACAGGCGGCCGCGGATGAAACATTGTTCAGCGTAAAAGGTGTTGCCGCAGCCGTGTAAGGCGCGACAAACCATTCAGGCACAAACGCATAACCGATACGAAGCCCCGCAAGACCGTAAACCTTGGACAGGGTGTGACCGATAATCAGATTCTCATGCGAAAGCAGAGGATAATAGTCTACATCCGCAAATTCAACGTACGCGCAGTCCAGAAACAAAACGCCATCAATATTGTCGAGAATTTTTTCAATGTCTGCCGGAGACGTGACAGTACCCGTCGGATTGTTCGGCGAACAAAGGAACGAAAGTTTTGCATCGTGCGCTTCCGCGATAAATGCATCCACATCGACCGAAAAATCCGCTTTTCGAGGTACATTCACGATTTTTGCCGAAGCAGCCTTTCCGTCAAGACCGTAAACGGAAAACGTCGGTGTAGAAATAACCACTTTTTCACCCGGTGCAACAAGTGTACGGATGGTGGTTTCAATCACACCATCCATCCCTAGCCCTGAGGTGACAACAGGCGCATCGTAAATGTATTTGCGGACGGCGGCTGCAAAATCCGATGCTTTCGGGTCAGGATAGCGGTTTACACCACAAAGCGCCGCCTCTGCTGCCTTTAACACAGCAACGGAAGGGGGGAACGGATTTTCATTGCTTCCCATCAGGGCGACTTGTTCAAAGCCGTATTTTTTTGCGATTTCCGCAGCAGAAGCCGCAAAAACATAGCCTGCCCCCTGATATTCAGAGCGAACGAGCTGCTTCATTGATAACCTTGCAGGCAAATCTGATTTCATCATCGGAGATTACAAGCGGCGGTACAATTCTGATGTTGCCCTCGCCTGCGACATTGACTAAAACACCGTGTTTTAAACAGTATTCCTGAATTTTCGGCGCATCCTCGCCTGCGGTAAATCCAACCATAAGACCTCTTGCACGCGGGTTGAACTGTTTCAGCCCTTCGCGGAACAGTTCGCCTTTTGCTTTAATCGTCGGCAGAATTTCTTTGATGATATCAAAGGTCGCATTTCCTGCGGCGCAGACAATCGGACCGCCTGCAAACGTGCTTCCGTGCTCGCCGCGGGTAAATTCAAGTCCTTCTCGTGCGGCAATACCGCCCATCGGAAGACCTGATGCAATACCTTTTGCAAAGGAGATAATGTCAGGACGTGCGTCTGCATGCTGGAATGCAAACCATTTGCCGGTTCTTCCCATGCCGGTCTGGACTTCATCGCAGATCATAATTGCTCCTGCATCGTCGCAGATATCGCGTATTCCCGGCAGGAAATCATCATTTGGAATAATTACTCCTGTCTCACCCTGAATCGGCTCAAAAATAACCGCTGCAGTATCTTTGGTTACAGCCGCCTTGAGCGCTTCAAGGTCTCCGTATTCAGGGAAGTCGCAACTGATTCCAAGCGGCTCAAACGGCTCGCGGATTGCCGGTTTGTGGGTTACTGCCAGACTTCCTATTGTACGGCCGTGGAAATCATGGCTGAATGAAACAAATTTGTGGCGGCCGGTTGCGCGGATGGCAAGTTTCATTGCCGCTTCGTTTGCCTCTGCTCCGGAATTGCCGAAGAAGACCTTTGCCATACCGGATGCGCCTGCTATTTTTTCCGCAAGTTCCGCCTGACCGGGTACGTAGTACAGGTTTGAGCAGTGAATGAGCTCTTTTGCCTGACGGGTGATTGCTTCGACTACTTTCGGGTGGCAGTGTCCGGTCGAACAAACCGCGATTCCTGCAATTAAGTCAAGATATTTGTTTCCTGCGTCGTCAAAGACATTACAGCCCTGTCCTTTGACGATTTTCATCGTCCGGCCGAAGCAGGGCATGTAGTATTTTGCATCAAGTTCTGCTGTGTTCATACTATCCTTGTTAATACTATTGTAATATTTGCTTTCCAAGTGGTTAAAGGTGTGGGAGGCATATGCCGGATGTATACAGAGATGACTTTATACTATCAGAAATTAAACTATACTACATAGTTTATGTCTCCTGTAGAGATGCATGCAAACGAGGTACAAATCTATGCCTCGCCCATACTGGTAAAAGGTCAGCAATATTACGCAACGCTGACAAGTGAACGGCTGATTCTTGAAGGAAACGGTCCGACACGCGAATTCAAGGCAACCAGTCTTGATACACCGAGAGCGGTTACAACCGGTAATAATGAACCAGGTGTTGAAGTTGTGCTTTCAACGCCTTCCGGCCGCAAGGAAATGATATGGACGTTTCCGGTCGATTCTGTGTTCAAAGCCGGTGAACAGAGCGCATGGATAGAAAATATTGAAAAAGCATCCGGTAAAGCAGATATGCCGCTTCGTGAGTCCGGCGGCATACCGGTAAACCGTCCGCAGTTTACCTCCTCAATGAATACGGGGCAGTATCCTGCGCCGTCATATCAGCGCGGTGAAACCGAGGAGTTATCGACTGCGGGTGTCAGAATCAAGCGTGCATATTATACTTTATATCTTACCAATCTCCGCCTTATTCTGCAGAATAATCTTGGAAAAATCGGCAGGGAGTTTTCCGTTGCAGAAATTACTGATGCATCGCCGATGAATTCCGAAACCGGCGAGCCGTCAATAGCTCTTTCCATCGGCTCCCAGAACGGCATGAAGCAGATGCTTCTGACGTTTCCGACTGAAATGGCGCGCGATGCGTGGATTCGCGAGCTTTCCGTGCATCTTCCGTCGCGCAAGCCGGTTTCCGTTTCCAAACCCGAGCAGGCACAGGGTGCGGCAAGACTTGGTACTTTTGTTCCGGCAGAAAACGAGCATCTGCTTGAATCAACAAAGGATGTGCGGATTAAGAGCAATTTCGTAATCGCGCATCTGACAAACACGCGTTTTGTAATTGAGGGGCGGGCCGGTATTGTCGGTGAATTTGCGGTTTCTGCACTTCTTCGGTGTGTGAGAATGGCGGGCGAACTCGGCGAGCCGGGTATTTCTGTTTCCATGCGGGGTCGTGAGGGCGACCGCGAAATGCACCTGATTTTCCAGTCGATGGATGAACGCGAGCGCTGGATGCTGTTGTTCGAGGGTGTTATGCCGAAGGTAGTACCGCAGCCGGCGCCGGCTGCTTCGCAGTACACTGTTACGCAGGTTACTCCGCCACAGCAGCAGAATACGGCTGTGCGTTACTGCCCGGTCTGCGGTGCGCGTAATCACATTAATGACACGATTTGCGGCATGTGCGGTTCGGATTTGGTTCCGAATGCGCCTTCTGCGCCCCGTTATGATGAGCAGGGGGATTACGGGTACGAAAATCAGCAGGAATACGCGTCAAGGGCGCGGCGTGAGCGGGCAGGGCGTGAGCCGCGGCAGCCAAGAGAGCGGCGCGAGCGCGCTCCGAGGCAGCCACGGGAGCGTGTGTATCGTGAAAAGCCGCCGTATAATGGAAGCAAATTAGGTTTTCTTACGCGGCCGTCTGATGCGTTTATGTATTATTTCCATGAGACGCCGCGTGATGCTCTTGCGATGTATCTCGGTTCAGGGGCTCTCTGGGCGATTCTTACAGGGCTGCTTATGGCGTTTGTTTTACCGAATATTCTGCAGCTTGATGCGGAAAAGCTTCCGATTATGTCAGCGCTTGCAGATAATCCGTTGCTGCTGGTCTTTTTCATCCTGATGCTTTTTGTGCTGTGGATTGTGTTTACGCTGATTTCAGGAGCTGTCGGCGGTTTTATTGCACGGCTGATTGATCCGGGCTGTATGGTGTCTGAGGTTCTTGCAATCAAGATGCGGACTGATATGGCGTATGCATTTATCGGCTGGATTCCGGTTATTGGTATGTTTATCGCATCTATCTGGAGCGGTATCTGTGCAGGAAAGGGTGTTGTTGCAGGGCAGAATACTACGCCGGGCGCGGGTTTCGGCGGGGTTTTTGCGGGTATTATTCTCGCTTATGTTCTGTTGTTTGTACTTGGTATTGTCGGAGGCAATTTATAATGAGACATGTTGTTTGTAAAATTGTGCTGGTGCTTATTGCAGTGCTGGCGGTTGTATCGATGATTGGATGCGTGAGTGCGGAAGTCCCGACAGATGTAACGATAACGGCAAATTCCGGAACGCATTATGTTGATGATACCATCACATTTACTATTTCCGCTACTGGGGCAACTAAATATAAGATAAATTACGGTGAGGGAGGAGGAGAGGAAGATGTTACACCACCTACAGCAAAACACAACTATACTAATGAAGGGGAGTTCACAGTAACACTTACAGCAATTAGTGATACTGATGAAAAAGAAACAAAAGACTGTAAAGTAACTGTATCAAAAAAATCCTCAAAACCTACCGACTTATCTATAAAGCCAAGCCCAAACTTACCTAAAGTCGATGAAGAAGTAACTTTTACTATTTCCGCTACTGGGGCAACTAAATATAAGATAAATTACGGCGAGGGAGGAGGTGAGGAAGATGTTACACCATCTACAGCAAAACACAAATATACTAAAGAAGGGGAGTTCACAGTAACACTTACAGCAATTAGTGATACTGATGAGAAAGAAACAAAAACATGTTCAATAACAGTTTCTGCACCTAAAGTTGGAGATATAACTGCAATTACAATTACCGGATTGGATGCTCCTGAAAAAGGAAAACAACCAGATAATTCTTGCAGTATTTCTTCAACACCTCAAAAACTGCTTACAGACGATAATTATTCCGTTACATGGAAGAGTGATACAGGTGAATGCAAGACTGAATTTGCAGCAGCAACTCAATACACTGCAGATATAGAAACGATTTATGCAACAGACGGCAAAACATTTGCATCAGATATAAGTATTGAAGGTTTACCATCTACTGCAAAAATTACTAATAAATCTTTAGGCTTAAATAATGACAGACTGACTGTATCAATAACATATCCTGCAACTGAGGCTAACGATAAAGTGATAAAAACACTAACCCTTAAAGGAGTGACAGCTCCAATTAGGGGGGCTGCAGCAGATGCTCCTAAAGTACCAACAGCATCAGTATCAACAGACCAGGGAGATGCAGTCGAAGTTCCAACTGATTTTGCATGGTACACCGGAAATTCAAAAATTACCGAAACTACCTTTAAAGAAAATACAGAATATACGCTGAAGTTTAAAATAAATGCAAAAGATAATTTCTGCTTTAATTCATCCACTAAAGCATTTGCAACCGGCAGTTCAGATCAAAAAGTTACATCATCAACAGATGGAAAATCTGTTGATGTCGCAATAACTTACCCCGCAACCGGCTTTACCATCGAATCCCTGACCATTTCCGGCATTCAGCCCGTTGAGGGTAAATACCCGTCCGAAATAAATAAAGCAACCGTAACAACCAGCCCCGCAAACGGTGCTGCCTCATCAGCAGTCAGCTGGGATTCCAGTTCGAAATTTACCAGCGGGAAATCATATGAGGCAACAATCGTCATCACAGCAAAAGACAATGTTGAATTCAAATCACCCAAACCGACAGTCAAAGTTGATTCTACGACAGTACCGGAAAAAGATATAACATTAAACCCGGATAAGAAAACGCTCACAGTGAAATACACTTACGACAAGGTTTCTTCATCATCTTCCGACACAATCAAACTGACACTCTCACAGGTACCGGAAGCAGACAAAACCGCCCCGTCTACAGCATCAATTGACTCCTCAACCACCGGCGTGGAAAAAGCTGAAGTGACATGGTCGCCAAAAGATTCCACATTCAAATCCGGTTCAAGTTACACAGCAACAATTACCCTCACCCCGAAAGACGGATATTCCCTTGACACATCCAAAAAGGTCCTCTTAAACGATGAAGAAATCCCCTCATCCGGCAAAACAATGGACGGGAACAAACTCGTTATCACAAAGAAATATTCCGGAATGTATCTTTCAAGTGTTGCACTGACCGTAGCAAAACCTGAAGAAGGAAATACCCCGACAAAATATGCCGAGGTTTCTTCACCATCATCCGGTGTGAAAATCGATGGTGATGTCACATGGAATCCGTCTACTGCGAAATTTGAAACAGATTTCAACTATTTCGCAACAATTCCAGTAAAAGCATCAGATGGATACTTCTTTAACAATGACACCAAATTCACCATCAACGGTGCTGATGCAACAATCCAGTCTCTATCCTCAGACAACACCAAGGCAGAAGTCAAGAGTGCCAGTATGTCATTAGCCGGTATTTCCGAAGTACAGTTCACTCTTTCCGGTCCGCAGCCGGGTGGAACTCCGGGAACTCTCAACATCATTAATCCATCATCCGGTGTAACCAGCAAAGTCACCTGGTCGCCGGAACTGTCCGGCAGCAAATTTGCCCAAAACACTGTATACACTGCAACAATAGTGTTTACAACAACGGACAAATTCATCAGTGATGCAAAAGCAGTCTGGAACGGTGAAAAGCATGATGCAACAATCACCAGTGACAAGAAAACGATGACGATAACTCATCAGTTCGCAAGCACGGGTGCTATTGCAACAGCTACCAAAACTGCAACACCCAAACCAACCTCGAGCGAAGCGAAGCGTCCAAACATAGAAACCGAGACTGAAGAACCAACGGATGAAGATGGTGAAGAAGATGAGTTATTCTTCCCCAACCCGCTGAACATGATGTCTGAGTTCCTTGAACTGTTCTATGCGCTCTTTGACCCGGCTACGTATGGTATTGAGATAGAAGACGATGACGGAGGAGCACAGGATAAGGATAAAGACAAGGGGAAATAAATCAGGATACTTTCTAAACCTATCTCTTTTATTTTGTTATGAAAAGAAGTCACCGGTTCTGATTGTGATGCGAAAATATCAGGTGACCTGAAAAACAGAAAAAAAAAGTGTTCCACCTTAGGGTAAAAGTATTCCACAAGTGGTCCACTTTTTGCAAAAAGTGGTCCACCTGTTTTTTGTTCCCTCTGAATGAGAAGAAAAAGGTGTACCACTTTCCCACTTTTTTTGCAACAAACTAGTGTGCAGAAAAATATTTTCCCTGAAAAAGTTTTCAAAAAAAAGTGGGGTACCTGGGGTACCTAGCCCATATATCACACCCCGGACGAAAGATAACAGTACCTCATCGAAAAAAAACTACACCACCTTCTGCACCGCACACGAAACCCCGCACTCCTTCTTCTCCGTAATCGGCTCAACCACACGATACGCATTAGCGAGAATAGAAGACTGCGAAAGCATACCCGCCAAAAGCACCGTCTCCAAAATCTCCTCACGCGTTGCACCAACCTTCTGCGCAGCATGCATATGATAAGAAGTACAATGATCACACCGAAGCGCAGCACCCACAGCAAGACTGATTAACTCAACCGTTTTCGGCGGAAGCGCCCCCGCAGCCGTTACCGCATTTTTATACAGCAGATGAGAAATAAGAGCCTCAGGCGACGCCTCAAGCTTTCTGTAGATAAGCGGCGCAGAACCAAACTCCTCCTCAACACGCATCAGCCAGTCGGCAGCAGTCTTTTCCGCACCATTATTCTCAACCGCACGAAGCGCTTCATGAAAATTCATATCAAAGGATACCATGATTAAACATACTTCCTGCAAGGATAAATAGATGTGGTATCGGCAGGCAGACTTTTTTCCCTTTATGTATCTCCTCCCGCCCATTCAATACGTTTATTGAGTAAGAACACTAAATATATAACCCGCGTGAACACGAAATTCGATGGAGAAAGTGTCTGGGCACCCAAAGACGCCACAACACTTTACGAGCAAAACGGCTACGGCAGAATTGAAAAAGACGGCAGACTCCGCCTTGATGTACGCGAAGCGCTCTATTTAATCGCCCGCGGCAAAATCGAAGTTGCTTCGCACACCTTCGACACCCTGCTTGCCGAATGCTCGAAAAAACCCGGATTCCTCCGCTCATTTATTGTGTACCGCGATATCCGCGAACGCGGCTATGTCATAACCACCGGTCCGCAGGACTTCAGAATCTTTGCACGCGGCCAAAAACCCGGACACGGCACATCACGCTACCTCATGCGCGTGCTCTCCGAAAGAGATGTAATCGACTTTGCACAGATTACTGCAGACGCCAAAGCCGCAGCAAACATGCGCAAAACCTTCATCCTCGCAGTTTTAGACGACGAGCACGAACTGACATACTACGAAATCAGAACCGGCGGACTTGCGAACCGCGAACTGCAGGAAATCCCAGGACCGCTTACAGCAGTCCTTGACGGAATACCGGCATGCATACTCGAAGACGGAAGCGGCATAACCAAAAAACTCGAAGAACTCTGGCTCGGCCGCATGCTTGATGAAACCCGCCTGTTTTTGTCACCGGTCGAGACCGCATGGCTGCTTGAGATGGGAAAACTTGCACTTACCCCGCGTCTTTCAGCAGAAGAGTACATTGCCCTTGCCTCAGCTGCCGACAGCGAATTTGCAGAAAAACTCATCCTCTACCGCTCGCTTAAAGCACAGGGTTTTTCCCCCCGCTCCGGTTACAAATTCGGCCACCACTTCCGTGTGTACACCGAAGCAAAGAGCCACTCTGAAATGCTGATACACGCCGTGCCGTTTGGCACAAAACAATCCATGAGCGAAATCTCCAGATCCGTGCGCCTCGCACACTCGGTACGCAAAAAGATGCTTTTTGCCTGTCTGGACGAAGCAGGAAATCTCACTGAAATCGAATTTGCACGAATGAAAATGTAAGGAAAAAATATGGCAGAACAAATAAACCCCTGGTCAAGTACTCCCAAAGTCAGTATTGAACGGCTTTACGAGGACTTCGGCATCACACCGTTTGAGGAACAAAAGGCAGGGCTTCCCGACCTCCCTGTCTTTATGCGCAGAAATATTATCGCAGGACACCGCGGATATGACGCAGTAGCCGACGCGATTAAAAATAAGAAACCATTCCATGTCTTAACCGGCTTTATGCCCTCAGGTCATCCCCACTTCGGACACCTCATGGTAATGAAAGAAGTCGTCTGGCACATTCAGCAGGGTGGACAGGGCTTTATTTCCATGGCCGACCGCGAAGCACACGCTGTACGCGGGCTTACCTGGGAGAAATGCGACGAGTACTCCCGCGAATACATGGAATGTCTGTATGCGCTCGGATTCAAAGGCGAAATATATACTCAGCGGCGCAACAACGCTTTAAAGGACCTCGCCTTTGAGGCGGCAACCCATATTAACTTCAGCAACTTATCAGCCATTTACGGATTCGGACCGGAAACGGAACTTGCCCATGCAGTAAGTGTTTCGATGCAGGTCGCCGACATTTTATACCCGCAGTTAAAAGCAGGCGCCGCCCCCACCATAGTTCCTGTGGGAATCGACCAGGACCCTCACATCCGCTTAACCCGCGATGTTGCAAACGCATTCCGCATGTTCCTTGTTGAAGACCGCGGCACCCATATCAGTATCCGCGCCAAAAATGCGACCCCTGAGGCAATTTCTGCCGTTGCCAAAAAATTCAAGGGCGCAAAAAAATACGAAGGACACATTGACCTGCCGGAAGGCTTCCCGCTTGACGCTGCCCGCGTTGAAGAAATTGTCAGAAAGACCGAACAGGAACTGGGCGGGTTCGGATTTATTCTGCCCTCCTCAACCTACCACAGCTTCTTAACCGGTCTTCAGGGCGGAAAAATGTCATCATCCGTTCCTGACAGTCTGGTCTGGTTCGATGAAGACGAAAAGACCGCGAAAAAGAAAATAATGAGTGCTGTAACAGGCGGCCGCCAGACGCTTGAGGAACAGAAAAAACTCGGCGGCGAGCCGGAAAAATGTTCCATTTACCAGCTGAACAGATTCCACATGATGGATTCCGACACCGAACTTTGCAAAATGTGCGAGGCATGCAAAGCGGGCGAACTGATGTGCGGCACCTGCAAAAAGGAGACCGCAGAACGCGTCTTAACATTCCTGAAGGAGTTTAAGGAAAAACGTGACGAAGTTGCACATATGGTGGAGTTTTAACTATGGATTTAACATTAAATGAAAAACGTGTATTAACGGTTCTCCCAAAAGACGGGTCAGCCATTACCGGTATCGAATTTTCAAAACGCATCGATGCGCCGCTTCTTTCGGCTGTCCAGTGGGCACTTCTCTGTGCCGACAAAGGTCTGGTGAATGCAGACCGGGAAATAAAGCAGGTTGCAGCACTCACTCCCGAAGGAGAAAAATATGCAAATGAAGGTCTGCCGGAAAGACAGATTATCGATTTAATCAAGCAGCCGATTACCATGGATGCCCTCAAAGACTTCTCCTTATCCCGCATTGCAATCGGCTGGCTGCGCAAGAAGAACTGGATTACCATTAAAGACGGCTTAGTACACCCGTGTGCAAATATCCCGAAAGGGGACGATGAAGAGGCACTGAAAAATCCGGTTCCGGGAACCGAGGGCTGCAACAAACTGGTAAAACGCGGTCTTGTTACCATATCCGAACAGGTAACCTGGAAGATTTCCCTGACTCAGGAAGGTATCGCCCTTGTTGAAGCAGGTCTTGACCTGCGCGAGGAAATCGGCACCCTGACCCGTGAGCAGATTATGTCCGGCGACTGGAAAAACCTGCCCCTTCGCCGCTATGCCGTTGACAAACTTCCAAAGCGCATCTACGGCGGAAGAGTGCACCCAAACCAGCAGATTCTTGATGAAATCCGTGAACTCCTCTTTGACATGGGCTTTACCGAGTTCCACGGGTCTATTGTGCAGAACTCCTTCTGGAACTTTGATGCACTTTATCAGCCGCAGGACCACCCCGCACGTGAAATGCAGGACACGTTCCACTTGGCAGAAGAAATGGATATCCCGAAGGGATGGGAGAAAATCCGTGATATTCATATCAATGGCGGCGATACGGGTTCAACCGGCTGGGGCGGTACCTGGTCGGAAGAGGTCGCACGCAAATGCGTTCTGCGTACGCACTCAACCTCGTTATCTATACAGTACCTTGCAGAACACCCCAACCCGCCGCTTAAGGCGTTCTCAATCTCCCGTGTGTACCGCCGTGAAACAATCGACCCGACACACCTGCCGGAGTTCGAGCAGCTGGAAGGTATTGTCATGGACGAAGGTCTGCACTTCGGTCACCTGCTTGGATTCTTCAAGGAGTTCTTCGGCCGCATGGGCTTTGAAGAGGTCAGATTCCGTCCGGGATACTTCCCGTATACTGAGCCTTCAGTCGAGCCGGAGGTTTGGGTTGACGGTCTCGGCTGGGTTGAACTAGGTGGAGCAGGTATCTTTAGAAAAGAAGTTACTGCACCATGGGGAATCAAGTGCCCGGTTCTTGCCTGGGGTCTTGGTGTGTCCCGTGTCTCCATGCTCAGAATGGGATTAAAGGACCTGCGTCAGCTGTACAGAAGTGATATTGACTGGATTAGAAACAGTCCGGTCAGGAGGGTGTAATTATGCCGGTCGTAAAACTCAACAATGAATATTTAGCCAGACTTACGAAAGCAGACATTGTCACAATCAGAAACAATCTGCCGATGATGGGCTCCGAGGTCGAGCGCGAGGAAGAGGAGCAGACTGATGTGCAGTACTTCCCGAACCGCCCGGATTTATACAGCGCGGAAGGTACCGCCCGCGCCCTTCGCGGATACCTTGGCATCGAAAAGGGTCTTGTCAAATACTCGGTCAAGCCATCAGGAGTAAAATTCACGGTGGACCCGGCATTAAAGGAAATCCGTCCGTATCTTGCGTCTGCGGTTATTCGCGGGCTCAATATGGACAATGCGATGATTGAATCCCTGATGGGTCTGCAGGAGTCTCTGCACTGGGCAGTCGGCCGCGGACGCAAGAAGGTTGCTATCGGTGTCCATGATTTGGACAAAGTCACCGGTCCGTTCCATTACATTGCAGCGCCGCATGACCGCAAATTTGTGCCGCTGGATTACGACCGCGAGATGACGATGACGGAAATTCTTGACGAGCATCCAAAAGGAAAAGCGTATGCAAAAATTGTGCGGGATTTCGAGCTCTATCCGCTTATCGAAGATGACAAGGGTAATGTCTGTTCGTTCCCGCCAATCATCAACGGTGAACTGACGCGTGTTACGGAAAACACGCACAATGTTCTCCTTGATGTTACCGGTATCGAGCCGCGTGCGGTCGCAGTTGCGGCAAACATTCTGTGTGCAGCCTTTGTCGAGATGGGGGCATCTGTCGAATCAGTCACCATTGACGGTGTTGAAACGCCAACTATGGAACCATCGGAGCGTGTTGTCTCGGTTAAGGAGTGCGAGGCGCTTACCGGTGTTCAGCTTACGGCAAAACTCATGGCATCCCTTCTTGAGAAGATGCGGTTCGATGCGTTCGTTGTCGATGAGGACAAGGTCCGTGTGCTTATTCCGTGCTACCGTTCGGATATTATGCATGACCATGATATTTACGAGGATGTTGCAATCGCCTATGGTTACGACAGGATTGAGACCTCTCTTCCGCCGAGTTTCACGGTCGGAAAGCCGCATCCGGTGCAGATTTTATACAGCACCATCAGAAAGGTGATGACGGGTTTTGAGTTCATTGAAAACACGCCGTTTACGCTGACCAGTGAAAAGGTCGCCTATGAGTCCATGTGCCGCCCGGCTGATGCATCTGCGCTGCATCTTCTGCACCCGATTTCAGAGGACCAGACGGTTGTGCGCACCAGTATTCTGCCGCTTCTGATGGAATCGCTTTCTATCAACAAGTCGCGTGAACTGCCGCAGAAGATTTTTGCGTGCGGTGATGTGGTGCAGAACTTAAAGACCTGGCCTGCAATGGCGGCTGTTTCCTGTCATCCGGCAGCGGATTTCTCTGAAATCTATGCGGTCTTTGATTCGTTCTGTCAGCAGATGTCAATCCCGTACGAGGTTAAGGAAAATGTGGACGGGGCCTTTATTCCGGGTCGCTGTGCTGCAGTTTTCGTACACGGTCAGCAGATTGGTGTGTTCGGTGAAATCAATCCGGATGTGTTAAACGCGTTCGGTATCGAGCAGCCGGTCTGTGCGTTTGAGATGGATATGCGCCGGTTTGTGTAAAACCGGGGCGCTTCTTTTTTTGTGTAATTGTTCCTGTAAAGCAGGCAGAAAATAGTTGCAAAAAAGAATTAGAATTTAATATTGGCCGGAAGTCCGGCAAGGTCTCTGTTTCTGAAGAAGACGAGACCGTTTTCAGCTGTTTCCGCCATTACATCGAGAGCAGGTCCCGGAATAAGGGTGAAACTTGACTGCTCTCTGTCATTATAGATGGCAAGAACATAGGTACCGTCAGGCTTTCCGGTCAATGTGCCTTTCCGGACATCAATTTTTTCTCTGTTGCCGTTTTTGTCTATTTTCCAGTATATGGCATCGACTTTGCCGTCTTTGTCCACACTCATTTCAATGAAGCGGGAGTTGGACGGGTTGAATAAACCGTACCATTCACCGGAAAGGTCGGAAGCAGTTTCATCAGGCATGATAACCACAGAAGTCGGCTGCACAGGGGAAATGACCTGAGTCTGAGTCATTTCAGGGGTCGGAGTAATCGGGACGGAACTGCTCTGGGTGAGACATCCCGCCGAGGCAATCACCGCAGTGACAAAAACGGCGGCAAGTAAAATCATGAGTACCTTTTTCATATACAGTTAAATTGTTTCTGTTAGCGAATAAATCTTCTTATTTCCGGCGGGAAATCGCCCGCACCATAAAGCAGAGCCCCGCAAGGTCTTCACAGATATCATCAGCCGCCCCCACGCCCGAAAGCTCCTCAATCTCCTTATCCAGTTCGCCCGCGAACTCTGCAAAACATGCTCTGAACTCCTTTGCAGGCGCATACGATGCGGCCTCTTCTTCGATTTTGGCGAGGCATGCGGCGTCTTCATCAAATGCGGCTGCCAGCCGGTCAATCAAATCAGTAATATCATACGTAAGATTATCCAGCTGGTCTGCCTCGCCGTCTGCTTTCAGTGATGCGGCATTGTCGCCTGATTCTGCCAAAGCATACGCCTCGGCGCGGGAACACTCCGTAAAACGGGCTGCAGCGGTACGCAGGCGGGCGAGGCAGAATAAGAGCGGTGAGATATCCATCTTAATTCCGCCCGTGTTTTACCAGCGCACGATACAGTTTTTTCACATCAATCGGCTTGGCGACATGGGCATTCATACCGGCCGCAAGAGCCTCTTTTTTGTCCTCGTCCAGCGCATTGGCCGAAACCGCGATAATCGGCAGATTTGCACATCCCTTGATATTACGGATGGCTTTTGCTGCCTCATAACCGTTCATCACCGGCATCTGGATATCCATCAGAATGAAATCATAGTAGGCAGGATCATGCTCTTTGACCATGTCCACTGCGACTTTACCGTTTTCAGCAGTTTCAACAATCATGCCCTCGTCTTCAAGAATGTCGGAAGCAATCTCACAGTTCATCTCATTGTCTTCAACCAAGAGCACGCGTTTGCCGGTGAAATCCGGTTTTTCTGATGCTGCCTCACCCTGTGCGCTGATGAGTTCTCCGGTTTTTGGATCAACCCAGGTTGCCCACCGGCCGTCCTGAAGGCGGAAGGGGATAGTGACAGTAAAGGTTGTTCCAACACCCTGTTTGCTTTCACACTCAATCGTTCCTTTCATCAGGTCGATGAACGATTTACATATGGAAAGACCGAGACCTTTGCCGGATACATTCGTTTCCGTCCCGGGCTCGCTTGAGAGGATGTCAAAGAGGTGTTTGCGGAATTCCTCGGACATACCTATACCATTGTCTGCAATCGTGTAGCGGTACGTTCCGATACCGCCTTTGGATGCAGTCTGCTCGCAGCGGACGCGGACATATCCTCCCGCATTCGTGTACTTGACACCGTTGGTGATAATATTGATGAGCACACGCCCGCAGCGCTCGAAGTCTGCATATACATAACGGTCGGTAATTTCGCCGAATGAAAATTCCAGGTCAATGTTTCTTGCCTCGGCAAAGAGCTGCATTTCTTCTCTGATTCCGGTAAAGGTAAGCATTACATCTCCCGGGGACTCTTCAAGTTCGCCTGAACCTGATTCAATGCTGCTCATGTCTAAAATACCGGATATGAGCGAGTTTAAGAGACTGCCTGCATCTCTTGTCTTTTCCAGACTGAGACGCACCTTTTCGGTGTCGGAAAGGTCCTTTAATGCAATATTGGAATAACCGATAATGGCATTAAGAGGAGTTCTTAAGTCATGAGACATGCCAAAGAAGAAGGTGTTTTTCGCTTTGTTTGCCTCTTCTGCGCGGACAAGCGCGTTTTCGAGCATCTCCTGCTGGGCAATAATCTGCTCTTTTGCAGCGACCTCCTCTTCTGCGTTGAATACGCCTAAGATGACCTTCTTCTTTTCCCCATCCTTGTAAATCAGGCGGTTCTTGTACCAGACCGGTTTGTCGTCTATCAGCATGCGGTAGTACCATTCATAAGAATCACGGTCTTTAAGCACTTCACGCTGTTTTTCCGGGCTGTTCATCATGTGAACAAGGGACCGGTCCTCTTCGTAAATCACCAGTTCGCAGTTTTCTGCCGACTCCTCATAGAAATTGCCGCCGGTGACATGAGCCGAGTAGAAATCATTATATCTGGTATTATTTTGCACGAATGCTTCAAATCCGCCTGTTTCAAGGTCGATTTCATAGAGTGATTCAAAAGTTCCTGAAAGAGACAGGACGCGCTGGTAGTTTGCGTCCTTTTCCGCCTGACGGCGCGCAACCGCTTCTTCGAGTTCAAGCTTTCTGCGCTGCAGGGAGTCGATGAGAGTGACACGGACAAGAGCGGTTTCCGGCTCGGTTCCGCGGAAGGTTAAAGGAACTGCTTCAGTCTTCACCCAGATATGTTTGCCGTTGAAGTTGGGCGAAAGAAAAACAGAACCGGTTCTGCCTTCTTCTTTGAGGACTCTGCGCAGGTGTGAAACATCGGCCGTCTGCATAAAATGCAGGTGCGCATTACCGGTTAAAGTTATTGCAAGATTTCTGACGGCTGTCGAATATTTCACCGTCCGCGTCTCGCCGCTCATGATTCCGGATGCCTTTAAAATCTTCATCTGGTCAGAATCAAGGTTGACAACATAAAGACCGAGGGATTCATTAAGCAGGGTTTTACTGATGTGCTCGCTTAAAATCTCCATATCGCGGTCAATGAAACCGATAGCCACATTGTCTGCGCCCATAGATGTAATCACCATCTCATTCCAGATTCCGATACCGTCGCGCATTACACGGAATTCAATACTGTAGGAAGGCATTTCTGATAAATGCGCACGAACACGTTCGGGGTCCATTTCATGCATCATCAGTTCACGGTCAGCAGGATAGACAAACTGACCGATGAAAAATGCACATACGGCGGAAATGCTGCCGAAACTCATCATTTTTCCGCTGTAGTACCCTTCTTCTTTCAGGATTGAGTAGGATTCATCGGAAAGGTCTGCGGTAATAACCAGATGATAGCAGGACGCAAAGTTTTCGATGAATTTTGCCGATTCTTCTGCTGCCGTGAGTTTTTTCTGCAGTTCCTTTTCCTTTGCAACCGCATCAGTGATATCCGTGCAGCAGAGAACAAACCGGCTTCCGTCATCGCTGATGCGGATTAAGTCGAACATTACATTGCGGCCGGCTTTTGTCATTTCTATGCTGAATTTCGCGCTCGTCTTAAACTCATTGAGGATATGCTCCGGGGAAAGCAGCTGAATTACGCGCATCCGATCGTCTTCTGCGATATTTTTGTTCACATAGGCGACCATTGAGGTGTAATAGGGTGCTGTTGTGCCGTGTTTTTCTATGAGGGGGGCATCAATTTTGCATGCGCGGACATAATCGCGGGAGAGGTCAACGTATGCAACCGAAAGAAATGTATCGGCAAGTTTTGCAAGCGTAACGTGTTCCTCATCAGTCTCTTTACGGCGCAGTAGTACACCATAGGCAAGAACAGCAGTATTTTTGAGCGTGGTGATGTTTTTCTTTGATAACTTCGGATTGTCAACACAGATAAATCCGGAGATTTCCCCGCCGTTCATTACCGGTGCTGCAATAAGGGAGGAAATACCGTTTTCTTTTAACCGGGCGCAAATAGCAGGACATGCTGCGTTGTTTTCCGTATTTTCGAAGAAAAACGCGCCGGAACGCTTAAATTCAGGAAGCCAGAATGCTATTTCTTCTGCGTTGAGATTTTGTGTTTCTCCGGTTACCGGCTTTATTCCTTTGGCACACCACTCGGCAGTATTGGAAACAGTCGTGCGGTCTTGTGAATATTCAAAGATGTATGCGCGGTCTGCACCATAAAATTCGCCGGCTGATGCAAGCAGTTTGTTTATGATATCGACCGGTGATGCGCCTGAGCCCATGGTTTTGATACAGGCGGCAAGCGCTTTTTCATTCTTGACCGCACTGTCGCGGATGGCAAATGCAACAATCACGGTTTTCGGTTCTGCGTCGATGTCACCGGTTTTGACGAGCAGAGCTTCCATCCAGAGCCAGTTACCGTCAAAGTTTCTGCGGAAGAAGATGCGCATCGATTTTTTATGCACAAGCGCGGCACGTATGTTTTCCAAGTCAAAGAAAGCGCGGCAGGCCTTGCGATCTTCTTCATGAATCAGAGTATCAATGTAGTTTTTCAATACGGTCGGGAAGTCATCATGGGCATCAAGTTCGGGTTTTATGGCGTTTAAAACAGAACTGAAGCGATATATACGGTATTTTTCTGTTTCAATATCGATGTGGTAGACTGATACGAAGTCATCGGCAAGCCCTTCGATGATTTCGATGTCGCGCTGTTTCTGCGCAAGCAGGGTGGCGTCCTGTTCCCGTTTTTCGACTTCGCGGGTAATGAAGCGGAGGGTGTTAATGAAATGGGTGTCCGGAAATTCCGGCGATGCAAAGAATTTTCCTTCAAGCCATTCGGTTTTGCCGTTTACTTTAACACGGCACTGCAGTATGTATTCGCCGTTTTCCCTGATGCCGGCAAGAATACGGTCTTTTGCAGCGTTTTTAATCAGTTCCGCGCGGTCTTCTTCGACCACGTATTTATTCACATAGTCAGCAAAGCGTGCGTAGAAGGATGTATCAGTATAGCGGTCTCTGATTTCACGGAAGGCGGCTGAATCTTTTATGTGGATTTCAGCACCGGTTTCTATTTCTATATCAGTTATCTGGATGTATTTATCGGCGACGTATTTGATGAGGTTATAGTATTTTTCGTCAAGTCTGCGGGCGAGTACTTCTTCCTGCAGATGTGTTACATCGGTTGCATTCTGATAAAGTCCTTCAAAACGGATGCCTTTTGTATAAGCGGAATTTCGCATTCCTATGCTGCGGATGTCATAGGTTTTTCCAGACGGATGATGCCATACATAAATTAATTCGACTTTCCCGCCGGTTTTCAGTTTTTCTGCAGCTTCTGCAATAAGCGGGCGTGATGCCGGGTCAATCCGGGCGAACCAGGACTGATAGGTTTCTTCCGGCGATAGAGGGTCTCCAAAGCCGATATATTTGACGGTAGCGTCATCAATATAAAGCCGCGGGGGGTTGTCTTCGTCAATTTCCATTGCCCATTGTCCGATTCTGGTTCTTGCGTAGATTTCAGGCGCGACAGGCATGGATCCAAGTTTTTGTTCTGATGTCATGGGAGGGTGTTCAGTTAATAATAGAGTAATATTTGTATTAGCGAATAATAAATGGTGTGGAAAGAAGGAGCATACTATTATTATAATGAAGAAAACCGGGGAGTTGTTATTGCGGATGAAAACAGTCAGTGACTTTTATTTTGAAAAATCACTCAATAAAAAACCAAAAAAAAATATTTCCTGTTAAGGAACTTAAATCTCAGCTTCGAAGTCTTCGAAGGTAAGAGAAGAAACAATGCCCTTCTGCTTTAAGAGTTCCTTGGTTAACAGGTAGTAAACCATGGACAGAGCCTTGCGACCCTTGTTGTTGGTCGGGATGACGAGATCAACGTTGGTGGTCTGGTTGTTGATATCACAAAGTGCAATAACCGGAAGACCGCACTGAACAGCCTCAGTGATAACCTGGGAATCTCCAATCGGGTCGGTAACGACAACTACTTCCGGCTCAACATACTTCGGGAGTTTCGGATTGGTTAAAGTGCCCGGGATAAATCTGCCAACGTGAGACATTGCACCGATAGTGTCTGCGAACTTCTGAGCAGGGTACTGACCGTACTGACGGGAGGTTACAACGAAAATCTTCGGAGCTTCATAGCGTGCAAGGAACTTTGCAACCTGCTTGATACGCTCGTCAGTCTTTCTGATATCAATGATATAAAGACCGTCGGAACGGACACGGTAGATGAAGTCCTTCATGTCGTTGTCTTTCTGCTGGGTACCGATGTGGACACCTGCTGCAAGATATTCTTCTACAGATACTAATGGTTCGTTTAATTCAATTCCAAGTTCATTGTCGGCCATTTTACAAATGCTCCTCAATTCTTATAAGTTCATTTAATTTGGCGATACGCTCGCCGCCGA
>DALTWF010000029.1 GCA_029987235.1 Methanocorpusculum sp.
ACAACCTTGGTATTGACCACCACAGATTCCGGATGACTTTCGTTTCCGCATCTGAAGGTGCAAAGTGGGCAGTTGTTATCACCGACGTGATTAACACTATCACTGCACTTGGTCCGTCACCGATTGCTGAAGAGAGAAAGAGAAGAGGCTTATAAATATGGCAGAAGGAGAATACTCACCGCTTTCCAAACTCTTCCAGAAGGAAGACTTTAATGACTGGTCCAAGCCGCACTTAGTCGGCGCAACCCAGGAATACTCCTCCCTCTTAGAGCTTCAGAAAATGAAACTCGGCGAGCAGAGAAAGTATGGCAAGGGAGTCATCGTCAGCGTACTCACCTGTACTGAAATTAAACAGGGAGTCGCAATCGAGACCGGAAAGACCTCCCAGGGCTACTTCGATGCATGTTCCGTAATCGAACTCCACGAAGAAGACTTCAAAGCACTTGGCATCAACCACAACACCAATGTCAGAGTAACCAGCGCAGCAGGAACTGTTATCCTGAAAGCAATTGCAGCAAGACAGGCAGTTTACCCTGGACTCGCACACATCCCGATGGGTCCGTGGGCAAACGTTGTCGTTCCGTCCTACACCTACTCCACCGGTGAACCGTGCTTCTGCGGCTTCGACTGCCTTGTCGAACCGGCACCGGAAGAGAAAGTCGAGAAAGCTGTCAAGCTCATGCACGAAAAATGCGGTCTGAAATACGTAGGAGACCCCCACTATGACTAAAACTATTAAAAACGTAATTTGTACCTTCTGCGGTACACTTTGCGATGACCTTGAAGTCGATGTTTCTGATGACGGCAAGAAGATTGTCCAGGTCAGAAACGCCTGCTCCATCGGTGCAGAGAAATACCTCCATGTCGGAAAACCCGGACGTGTCGTACTTCCGCGTATGCGCCAGGCAGACGGTACCTACAAGACTGTTTCCTATGATGAAGCAATCGACTACACTGCAAAGACCCTCTTAAAAGCAAAGAAACCGCTGTTTTACGGCTGGTCCTCCACCAATTGTGAAGCAATCGGTGCAGGCAACCTCCTTGCAGAAAGAGTCGGCGGCGTTGTCGATAACTGTGCAACCGTTTGCCACGGTTCCTCCTTACTTGCAATCCAGGATACCGGTGTACCATCCTGTACTCTCGGAGAAGTCAAGAACCGTGCAGACCGTGTCATCTTCTGGGGATGCAACCCGGCACATGCACATCCGAGACACATGTCCCGTTACTCCATCTTCCCTCGTGGATTCTTCTCCGCAAAGGGACAGAAAGGAAGAAAGATTATCTGCGTAGACCCCCGTGAGACCGACACTGCAAAAGTTGCCGACATCTTTGTTCAGATTAAGCACTCCTACGACTACGAAATCTTCGACGCACTCAGAACCCTCCTCCGTGGTGAAGACATTCCTGATGAAGTCGGAGGTGTTCCGAAAGAGAAACTCCAGGAAGTTGTCGACACCTGCAAATCCGGTCGTTTCGTCACTCTCTTCTTCGGTATGGGACTTACCCACACTCTCGGAAGAAACCACAACATCGACGCTGGTATCAACTTCATCCGTGACTTAAACGACTACACCAAAGCAACCCTTATTGCAATGCGCGGTCACTACAACGTCACCGGAGCAGGACAGGTTCTCGGCTGGCAGTTCGGATTCCCGTATGCATGTGACTTATCCAGACTTACAATGGCACGCCACAACCCCGGAGAGACCACTTCTGTGGACTTACTCGTACGCCACGAAGTCGATGCATGCATGGTCATTGCATCCGACCTTGTCGCACACTTCCCGTTCGAAGCATCCAGAACCATGGCACACATTCCGACTATCTCAATCGACCCGCATATCAGCATGTCAACCGAGTTATCCGACTTACATATCCCGGTTGCAATTGTCGGTGTTGAAGTCGGCGGCTGTTGCTACCGTATGGATAACGTTCCAATTGAGACCCGCAAGTGTATCGACGCACCTGAAGGCGTCATGGAAGATGAAGAACTCTTCAACCGCATCCACAAGAGAGTTGACGAGATTCTTGCAGAAGCAGGATGCAAAGACGCATCTGAATACATCGCCAAACTCGAGTCAGGCGCAATTGCTGACCCGATTCCGAATAGAGCTGTTCCTGAGGAGGCCTAACTATGTCTGAAATGATTATCAAAAATGGTCACGTCTTCGACGCAGTCTCCGGATTAAAAGGAGATGTCGCCGATATCTGTATCAAAGACGGCAAGATTGTTGACAAAGTCAGCAAGAGCGCAACCGTAATTGACGCAACCGGCAAGACCGTCATGGGTGGAGCAGTTGATGTCCACACGCACGTTGCAGGGCCGAAGGTCAACCTCGGTCGCTGGTCCAGACCGGAAGACAAATTCCGCCTTGGCGAGCGCTGCTCTGCAAAACTGAACCCGAACACCCACATTGAGGGTGGATTCTCTGTACCGACCGTCTTCAAGACCGGATACGAATATGCCCGTATGGGTTTCGCATTCCTCGACGAAGCCGCAATGCCGCCGCTTTATGCACGCCATGTGCACGAAGAAATCCGCGACACTCCGATTCAGGACCAGGCAGCACTTCCGGTTTTCGGAAACAACTGGTTCATGTTCGAGTACCTGAAGAACGACGAAATCGACAATGCAGCAGCATACGTTGCATGGATTCTCCGTCAGACCAAAGGATACGGTATTAAGTGCGTCAACCCGGGAGGATCTGAAGCCTGGGGTTGGGGTCTGAACTGTATGACCGTCCACGACCCGGTTCCGTACTTCGAAATTACTCCGGCAGAGATTATCAAAGGTCTTATCAAGACCAATGAATACCTCAAGCTCCCGCACTGTGTCCACCTGCACTCCAACAACTTAGGAAACCCGGGCAACTACACAACCACACTCGACTCCCTTAAGATTGCAGAAGGCATCAAGCCGGTCAATGACTTCGGTCGTGAGGCTGTTCTTCACCACACCCACTTACAGTTCCACGCATACGGCGGAACCACCTGGGCAGACTTCGAGTCTAAATCCAAGGAGATTATGGACTACATCAACAAGAACAAGAACATCTCCTTTGATACCGGTAACGTCACCCTTGATGAAACCACTACCATGACCGCAGACGGTCCGTTCGAGTACCACTTAAGCGCACTCAACCACCTGAAGTGGGCAAATGTTGATGTCGAACTTGAAACCGCAGCAGGAGTTGTCCCGTACATCTACGGAAAGAACGTTAAAGTCTGTGAAATGCAGTGGGCAATCGGTCTTGAACTCGCATTATACTCCAAAGACATGATGCGCACTATGATTACCACCGACCACCCGAACGCAGGTCCGTTCACCAGATATCCTCGTGTATACGCATGGTTAATGGATAAACAGTACCGTGACGCACAGCTCGACTCCTTCAAGTGGGCAGACAAAGTCCGTGCAGGAACCACTCTCGGCGAAATCGACCGTGAGATTACTCTCTTCGAACTCTCCCAGATGACCCGTGCCGCACCGGCAAAGGTTCTTGGTCTCAAAGACTTTGGAGGACTTGCAAAAGGTCAGAACGGCAACGTTGCTGTCTATGACATCAACCCGGACAACATGCCGAAAGGACTTGAACTTGAAGACAAACTCTCCAAGTGTGCCTACTTCATCAAAGACGGTGTCAAAGTCGTTGAAAACGGTGTTGTTCTTGAAGCAAACCCGGTTACCAAGGAGACCTACTGGGTTGACTGCAAAGTTCCGGAGACCAAACAGGTTCTTCACGATATCAACGAGAAGTTCCTCAAATACTACTCTGTCAACCTTGGCAACTACGACGTAATTCACCACTACGTGCCGCACCCGCACGTCATTGAAATCGAGGGATACTAATTATGGAAACCGTAACAGTAACCTTAAAGAAAGTACCCGGACTTTTCCTTGAATGCGACAGCATTACTCCGGACAAGTTCGCAGGAAAGAACGCTGCAGAAATTGCAGAACTTCCGTGCGCACAGGGTAAAGCAAACTACAAACTCGGTGACTGGTTCGAGATTGCAGGAAACGCAGCAGCAACCGCAGCAGAAACCAAGATTGTTGTCGGCGGCAAAGGAACTGACAAATGCAAGTACATCGGTGCATGGATGAAAGCAGGCGAAGTCGTTGTAAACGGCTCTACTGATATGTTCACCGGCGCCTGGATGGAAGGCGGAAAACTCACCATCAAAGGTGATGTCCGTTCCTTCTCCGCACTTCAGATGAAGGGCGGCGAAATGCTCATTGAAGGCCGTGCATGGAACTATCTTGCAGCAGCATACCGCGGTGACTGGAGAGGCATGCAGGGCGGAACCATCCGCGTCAAGGGCGACGTCGGTTCTGACCTGTGTACCTTCATGAACGGCGGAACCGTCATTGTTGAGGGTAACGCAGATATCCATGTCGGTACCCATGCAGAGGGCGGAACTATCATCATCAAAGGCAAAGCACACCGTCGTGTCGGTGGTCAGATGGTCAAGGGAGAAATCTATGTCTTCCACGGCTGCGATGTCATGATGCCAGGCTATAGAAAGATCGAAGAAAGAGAGATTGAAGTCGATGGTGAGAAGCACTTATTCAATGTGTTCATCGGTGACCTTGGCGAACGCCACTCCAAGAGCAAGGGACAGACCATCTACGGTCACATCTACACTCTTGTAGAGTAAGAGTAAAAATAATCATTACTCTTCTCTCTTTTTTTATCTTTTTTCTTTCAGTTAATAAGTAAAAAAGAGGACTTATCCGAGTATTTTCTTAATCTGAGCGTTACGTGTCCGCTCTTTTTCTTTCAGCCATGCAATATCTGCCGTCCCGTCTTCGCGGTATGCGGTAAATAAAATCCGCAGAAAATCAGAGGTAGTGTCCATTACTTCACGTTTAAATCTGACTTCCACGGTGTTGTCTCCGACAAATCCTTTAATTGAAAACCAGTCCGGTTTTTCAAAATTATAATAGCCCTCGCCGAGTCCCGGAACGCTTTCCACATGTCCGAAGTGTTTGAGGTATTCGAAGAATCCTGCTGTCAGCGGTTCGCTTAGCTGATATTCTTTCATATATGAGCCGTCGGCGCAGGATTTGTGCTGAATCGAACTAACGAGCCGCATTCTGTGCTATCTCCCCTAATGCGTCTGCTGCGGCTGTTATTTCTTCTTCGGTCGTGAGCGCTGAAAGGCTGAGGCGGACAGAACCTGCCCCTCCGTCAACGGTATTATGCACAAGCGGTGCACAGTGCAGCCCGGTACGGCAGATTACGCCGTATCTGCGGGCTAAAATAAACCCGACATCATCATTTCCAAACCCGCGGATATTGCATGAAATCACCGGAACTTCCGGGCATTCATAATGAATCTCAATATTTTCCTCTTCTTTCAGCCGTGCGATAAGAGTTGCACTCTGCCGCAGACCCTGTTCATGAATTGAAGCAGGTCCGCGGCTCTGAATATAATCTATTCCGGCACAAAGCGCCGCAAGACCGGTGAAATTCTGTGTGCCGGTTTCATATTTGTCCGGCATTTCTTCCGGCTGGTACAGTTCCTTTGAGCGCGAGCCGGTTCCGCCGAAACGTACCGGCGCAATTTCATCCGGATTTGACAAAATAAAGCCTCCTGTACCGGGAATACCGAAAAGGGCTTTGTGTCCGGTAAACACATAGGCATCTGCACCAAGGCGGGTGAAGTCTATCGGCATGTGTCCTGCGGTCTGTGCGCCGTCAGCGATAACAAAGATACCGCGTTCATGGCATATTTTTGCAATTTCTGCGATGTTTTGAACCGAACCGAGTACATTGGACGCATGGCTCATTACGAGCAGTTTTGTATCTTCTGTTAAGACATCCAAAACCGCTTCCGGCGTGATTTTGCCGCCGGACTGCTTTGCAATACTCAGACTGCATGCACCTGCCCGTGCAAATTCGTGCAGCGGGCGAAGCACCGAGTTATGGTCGAGTTCGGTCGTTACCGCATGACAGTTTGGATGGGCGCGGATAAATCCTGCAATCAGAATATTGAGCGCGTCCGTTGCATTATGTGTAAAACAGACTGATTCAGGATTTGCGTGGAAAAGCGCGCCTGTTTTTTCACGTGCTTCCGATATGTAATCGCGCCCCTGTGCTGCTGCGGTACGACTGGTACCGAACGGCGGCATCTGAAGCGATTCTGTGACTGCTTCACTGACGCTATCCGGTTTCGGCCATGTTGTTGCGGCGTTATTGAGATAGATTACCGGTTTCATTTTAGATATCCAGACTGTTTTCATTCAGAAGGAAATCATAAATACTCATCACAACAATTCCATTATCATCGACATGTTTTTTGAGAATATCGCCGGTTACTATTATTTTTTTGAAATTGTCATCAATGATTTTCAGTGACTTTTTCTCCTGCATTACTTTTTCCGGCGACCGCATTTCGTATGCGGACTGAATATAGTATCTTGCACTTCCACGGTTTACAATAAAATCCACTTCCAGGTGTTTACGCACATATTTCCCGTTTGCATCCGGTTCGTATTTGTCAATTACACCGACATCAACATTGCATCCTCTCATGCGCAGTTCATTGTAAATAACGGTTTCCATGAAATATGGCAGTTCATACTGGCGGAAATTCAATCTGGCGTTCCTAAGCCCGATGTCTTCGAAATAGTACTTCTGCGGCGAACCGATATATTCCCGGCCTCTGATATTGTACCGTTTTGCGCAGGAAATCAGAAATGCCTCCTGCAGTGCCGTGATATAAGACTGAATAGTTGCAGGAGAGACTTTGATGTGCTCCCTGCTTTCAAAGGTGTCAATAATCCGTTTCGGATTGGTTAGTGAGCCGGTCAGAGAGGAAAGAATGTCGGTTAATGTTTCCAGAACTTCCGTGTTTCTAATTCCGTTTCGTATGATAATATCTTTGAAATAAGTCTCTTTAAAGAGGATTTTCAGATAATCTGCTTTCTGCTGGTCGGTTTTGCGGGATAAAACCACAGGCATCCCGCCATATAGGGAATATTCGTTCCACCCTTCGTACTTGTCGCCAGGATACACACTCATAAATTCAGCAAAGCTCAGAGGATAAACATGTATTTCGTCACCGCGTCCGCGAAACTCGGTGATTATGTCGGAGGAGAGGAATTTTGAGTTGCTGCCGGTGACATAGATGTCAACATTTTCTATGTAAAGCAGACCGTTTAACGCACCTTCAAAGTTTTCAAGCATCTGAACTTCATCAAGCAGGATGTAATATATTTCTTTGTCGGTTATTTTTGATTTGATGCAGGAAATCAGGTCTTTTGCGGTTGTAATTTCATTTTCCGGGTTGTCAAATGCTATTTTTATGATGTGATTTTCGTCAACTCCGGAATCTTTCAGACATGCTGCAAAGAGGTTGTTAAGCAGGTAGGATTTTCCTACCCGTCTTAAACCTGTGATGACTTTAATGAGGCCGTTGTTTTTTCTGTCTGTAAGTTCTTTAATATAGCGTGGTCGTTTGATCTCCATGTGTCTACCCTAATGAATATTTCTGATGCTTAAATCAGTTTTATACAATAGAATATATTTGGTCGTCAGTTATATTAATAATATTGGCGATTTGTGTGTATTTGTGATACTATTACACTATTTTTGAGGTGACAATATATTGAATATTTCTGATGCTTAAATCAGTTTTGTACAATAGAAAAAAAAGAGAATTTCAGACCGCGTACGCATTGGACGGGTCGTATCCTTCAACACCGAGTTCTCTGACCTGTTTTATGACTTTCTGGCGGAAGTATTCAAACTGTTCGTCATCCAGCTGCTCCGGAAGCATCTGGTTTGACGCCATGGTCCTGAAAATCCAGTAAATCATACGGTCGACAACGGTGACGACATCGTCTTCCGATTTTGCGATGAAGAATGTCCGACCGATTTTCGGATGACGACCGCGTCTGCCGCCGAGCGTAATCAGATAACGCGGTTCATCGAAGTTGATATAGTGGAAAGGACATGCCCAGACACAGAAACCGCAGAGCATACAGCTCTTCTGATTCATGACGATTTTGCCGTTGGTAATCAGAATGGCTTTTTCACGGCAGTAGAAGGTACAGGTACCGCATCCGGTACAAAGTCCCATGTTGCGTATCGGTTTGCGAAGACCTGTAATACCTATTTCGTTCAGACGTTCGCTGGTACAGCCGTTTGGGCATGCAGAGACCGCGATTCTTACTTTACAGGGCATTTCCTTGCCGAAGAATTTCTCATCCAGTTTTTTTGCAAGGGACATTGAGTCGATGACAGCATATTTACAGTGCCGGGTGCCAAGACAGGAGGTTACATTAACGACTTCTGCACGTTCAGCTCCAATCGGCGTGCCGTTATTGGCAAGGGATTTTGCCATGGCGTTTAAGTATTCATGTTTGACATGGAGCAGTTCCACGGTCTGACGTGCAGTGAAGTGCACGTCTGCAACCTCATAACGGCGTGCAATGCGACCGATTCCGGAAAGCTGGTCGGGTGTCATCATTCCCGCCGGCGCTCTCAGCCGGACAATATAGTAGTCCGGGTCGATTTCGGGGATAATGCCTCCTTTGAGGTAGTTTTCCTCATCCCGCAATCTGTTGGATGTTTTCGGTTTGGGCATAGTATATTCTGATTAGGAGGGAGGAATATTAAGTGTTTGTATTGGGGCAGTTCCCCTGTCAGACTGTGCAGAAAATGGACGCCCGTATTTGCGGTGCTGCATTCAAAACATTTATACTGCGATTAAATAAACCTGTCCCGAAATCAATAGCCCCTTCCTGAGAATTTATATAGATTACGGTAAATATAATAAGTAAACATGACACAGAACAGTGAATATATGGAGGCCTTCTTTGGTGTCGAGCTCTACAAAAAGTTCGAAGACTGTCTCGGCGACCTGGAAAATATCGAAGAAGACTTAAAAGGCATCTCCAAGGAAGTTGCCCGGCTCGGCGGGGAACTTGATAAAGAAGACCGCCTTGGTACCGCCCGCGAGATGCGCGCCGCAATCTACGAGTCCGCGCAGCAGGTTAAAGACACCCGCACCTTCCTGCAGTTCTATTTCTCCCAGCGTGAAGAACTCTCTCAGCTCATTTTAGAACGTGATGCCTATATGCTTCTGCATGAAATTTACCAGTGGGACTTCCATGATGTGCGCGACCTCCGCGGTTTCCTGCGTGAATTCAAACAGGTCTGCAGCACCATCGGCTACCGTGTGGAAGATTTAATCGATTTCACTCACATGACATCGCATCCGGTCCCTGAAGACATTAAACTCTATCCGGTCTGCGCAGTTGACCGCCATGACTACTGTCTCTGCGGTCCGGATTTTGATGATATCATGTATATTGATGAAATCCGTGAAGAACTCGCTGAAAACGGTGGAAAGCCCCCAAAGCACCACCACAGAAATTAATTCTTTTTTAGTCTATTTTGTTTTTTTAGAATTTTTGAGCTCAGTTTTGGGGCATTTTGTTTTTCCTGTCTTGCCAGGAATTGTCTGGTTATGGATGTAGGGAGGGGAGGGAGAATAAATAATATATAAAAACATACGAAAATATTTTATATAAAAAATAAATTATTTTTAATAAATAAGATAATATAAATACTTTGGCGTATAATTTAATATCTATGTCAGACTACGCACAAATGTGGAAAGACCTTGGAATGGATCTCCAGACTCACGACGCCCTCTGTCAGGTGCTCCCGACCGCCTTCGGCGATGTTTATCTCTCTCAGAAAAACCGTCCCGAAGCAATGGCATTCTGGGACTTTGTAGTATCCGAAATTCATGGGATACGCCCGTCAGAACTCATCGAAGCACAGAAAAACGGACAAAAAGTCTTTGGAACCTTCTGTGTATATGTCCCTGATGAAATCGTAATCGCAGCAAAAGGAATTGTAACAGGACTCTGCGGTGGTTCCCAGTTCTGGGTGCCTGGTGGAGAAAAAGTTCTCCCGAAATCCACCTGTCCGCTTATCAAAGCATCAGTTGGTGCAAGACTTGACAAAACCTGCCCCTTCTTCAGAATTGCTGACATGTATGTGGGGGAAACCACCTGCGATGGAAAGAAAAAAGCCTGGGAGATTCTTGGAACTGATGTTCCGATGCACATCATGGATCTCCCTCAGATGAAACGCGAAAAAGACCTTTCCAAATGGGCAGATGAAATCGCCGAATTTGCAAAAGTAGTTGAATCCTTTACCGGAAATAAAATTACTCCTGAAACTCTTGCAGATGCCATTCATACTATTAACGAAAAACGCAAGGCCTTAGCGCGTGTTTATGAGGCAAGAAAATCGAAAGTCCTTCCAATCAGCGGCAAAGATGCTCTGCTCATGATGCAGATTGCTTTCTTTGACGACCCGAAACGTTGTACTGAAATGACAAACAAACTTGCTGATGAGCTTGAACAGCGCATTAAAGACGGTGTCAGTGTATTCCCTGCAGGAACCAAACGTATCCTCCTTACCGGAACACCCCTTGCAATTCCTAACTGGAAACTCCACCACATCATTGAAACATCGGGTGCAGCAGTAGTATGCGAAGAAATGTGTACTGGAACACGCTACTTTGAACATCTTGTTGATGAAACTCAGACAACCGTTGAAAAACAGATAGAAGCTCTTGCACAGCGCTACATGAAAAACAACTGTGCATGCTTTACTCCGAATAATGGTCGCATTGATGACATTCTCAGACTTGCAAAAGAATATCAGGTCGACGGCGTAATTGATGTAAATCTGAAATTCTGCTGCCTTTATGACACTGAAGGATACACCGTTGAAAAAGCCCTCAAAGAAGCCGGCATCCCTGTATTAGGCATTGAAACCGACTACACAGACGCCGATGCAGAACAGTTGCGCACCCGCATCGAAGCATTTGTGGAGATGCTGAACTGAAATGACTGTGCAGACAGAACTGAATTATTACATTCTGTTTGCAAATTACACACAGGGACTTGCACTCCGGGATTTACTGAAGGAAAACAATATTCCTTCTAAAATTTCCCCCACTCCGCGCAGTATTCAGGGTCCGCTCACCTGTGGTATGTCTCTTTTATTGACCGCAGAAGACGTTACATCCGCAAAACTCTGCATTGACTCAAACAAAGCAGAATATTTTGACATAGTAGAACTTCCCAATCAGATTCAGCCCGGACGAAATAAATTCTGTTAATAAATCATAGCCATGACATACGGAATTGGAATTGATATCGGATCGACTGCAACAAAAGTTGCAGTGTTTCACCCGGATAAAACCATTGCCAAACAGTTTATCCAGCCAACCGGGTGGAGCAGCATAGATACCGCGCAAAATGTACGTGCGCGGCTTGAATTATACGGATATAACGAACAGAACTCATCTATCGCAGCAACAGGATATGGCAGGATATGCGTCCCGTATGCTGATAAAGTTATTACTGAAATAACATGCCATGCCAAAGGAGCAATGTACTTGTATGCATCCGAAAATATGACCGTGATTGACATTGGTGGACAGGACACGAAAATCATCAGTATCAAAGACGGGCATGTAACAGATTTCATCATGAACGATAAATGCTCGGCAGGGACAGGTAGGTTTCTTGAAATAATGGCTAACCGCCTCGGTCTATCTGCATCAGAACTGTGTTCTCTTGCAGAAACAGGTTCAGGCATAACTATTAGTTCATTGTGTACAGTATTTGCCGAATCTGAAGTAATCAGCCTCATCGGTCGCGGAGAGAAAAAAGAAAACATTGCCTATGCAGTGCTTTCATCCATCATCAAAAAAGTTGCTTCACAGGCGAAAAGAATCGAAGCCTCGGGGGATTTTACCTGTCTTACTGGCGGATTGTCTGCAGAACCGTATATCGGTTTTTCTCTTGAAAAGGAATTAAAACGACCTCTTCAATTTAAAACTGAGGGGAGATTTGCCGGTGCATATGGCGCCGGGCTAAATGCTTTGGAAACAAAATGATTTATCTTGATAATGCAGCAACCACGCTGAAAAAACCGCAGGAAGTTATTGATGCCGTTGTAACTGCAATGCAGTCAATAGGCAATTCTTCGCGCGGAACACATTCTGCAGGAGTTACCGCTGCTGAAACAATCTATGCCGCCCGCGTCAAACTTGCCTCGTTTTTCGGATGCAGCCGTCCGGATCATGTAATTTTTACATCCAATGTTACCGAGTCGCTGAACACTGTCATAAATGGGTTGTTTTCCCCTGGAGACCATGTAATTGCAACTGAAATTGAACATAATTCGGTTTTGAGACCGCTGTATCACCTTGAAGAAGAAGCAGGGCTCGAACTGGATTTTCTCCCGGCAGACAAAAACGGGGTTCTGCAATACGCGGTTCTTCCTTCTCTTCTCCGGAAAAATACGAAAGCAGTAATTGCATCCCATGCATCAAATGTAACAGGAAATCTGACAGATATCTGTGCTATAAGTAAATTCACTCGGCAGCACGGCTTATTGTTTATTTTGGATGCTGCTCAGACAGCCGGTTGTATCCCTGTAAATATGGCTGAATCAGGTGTGGACATACTCTGTTTTACCGGGCATAAGGGTCTTCTTGGTCCGCAGGGAACGGGCGGAATCTGTATTCGTGAAGGTATTGAAATCCGCCCGTTCAAAGTTGGCGGAACTGGTGTACAAAGTTATGAAAAGCATCAGCCGTCAGAGTATCCTACTCGCCTTGAGGCAGGAACATTGAATGGTCACGGTATTGCCGGTTTATCTGCTGCAATAGATTATCTGAACAGAATCAGTTTGGCTGAAATTCATACAAAAGAGATACAGTTGATGAATGTATTTTATCAGGAGATGAAAAAACTCAGCAATGTTTCTGTTTACGGTGATTTTTCCGGTGACCGGACAGCGATTGTTTCGATAAACATCCGTGGAATGGATTCTGCCGCAGTATCATTTCTGCTTTCTGAAAAATACGGGATTGCAACACGACCCGGTGCACATTGTGCGCCGAAAATGCATGAAGCCCTTGGGACGGTTGAAACAGGTGTGGTCCGGTTCAGTTTTTCCTGGTTTACCACATTTGAGGAAGTTAATGAAGCAGTGCGCGCAGTGAAAGAAATTGCAGAGGAATATGGTTCCTGATGTAATTTCACCAACCTTTATCTTTCGTCTGGAACAATACTTACATACAGATTTATGACATTTGACCCCGGAGAAATACGGGCTGATTTTCCCGTCCTTGAGCATATTATCTATCTTGACAGCGCTGCAACATCGCTTTCGCCGCGTCAGGTGGTCGAAGCTCAGGTTGATGCGGAGTATCATTTCCGTGCAAATGTCGGTCGCGGCGTGCACCGGATGGGGCGCCTTGCGACTCACAAGTTTGAGGCGGCACGTGCCGAAATCGCATCCTTTTTCGGAGGTGCGTCCGGAACGCTTGCATTTACCCGCAATACGACCGAGGGCATCAATATTATTGCAAACGGTCTCGACTGGTCGCCAGACGACCGCGTAATTGTGCCTCTGCAGGAGCATCATTCAAATCTTCTGCCCTGGTTTACCTTAAAGGAACAGGGCAGGATTGCGGGCGTTGATGTAATCGGGGGCACAGACGGACACATTCGTGTATCTGACATAGAGGCCGCGATTACGGACGATACCCGTCTTGTTGCGGTCGGGCACGCGTCCAATGTGTTCGGCAGCATTGCGCCGGTAAAAGAGATTGCCGCGCTGTGCCGGAAAAACGACCTGCTAATGCTTGTGGACGGTGCCCAGACCGCGCCGCATCTGCCGATTGACCTTGCTGACATCGGCTGCGACTATTTTTGTTTCTCCGGTCATAAAATGCTCGGACCGACAGGTATCGGCGGCATGTGGATTAAATGCGGCGCGCCTATGCCGCGACCGGTATTTTCCGGCGGAGGTATGGTTGGAAAAGTATCCGGTCAGAGTTTTACCACCGCAGGCGGCGCAGCACAGTATGAAGCGGGAACCCCGGATATTATCGGCGCGATTGGTCTTTGCGAGGCAACGCGCTACCTTTCCCGGCTCGGCATGGAATCTGTTGCCCGGCATTCCGAGTCTCTTGCAAAACAGGCGGTCCGCGGGCTTTCGGATATTTCCGGTGTGCAGGTTACGACACCCGATTCCGGTCACTTAACCGGCGCGGTTTCGTTTACAGTTGATGGTGTGCACCCGCACGAGGTTGCTTATTTCCTTGACGAAGCAGCTGCCATTATGGTCCGCTCGGGCGAACACTGCTGTCAGCCGCTGATGCAGAAACTGTTTCCGGACGGAAACGGCGGGGGAACTGTTCGTGCGAGTGCGTACTGCTACAACACAGAAGATGATATAGATATGCTGGTTGCAGCGGTTGAAGAAATTGCCGGGATGGTAAAATAAGGTGATACAGATGATGGATGAAAAACCGGTTCAGATAATAGTTAACGGTCGTGCGGCTTTAACGCTGATGACGCATGCAGAGGAAAAAATCGAGCTTGTTATCGGTGCGCTTCTTACTGAAAAGGTCATTGAGTCAATGGATGACATCGAGTCGTTTTTGGAAGAGGAGACGCAGGTCAGTATTGTTACGAAGAATCCGTACTCGATTCTTCTTTCGCGTAAGACGGTTCTTGCCGGCTGCGGCGGCGCGTCTTCGTTCCTTGACGCAGGAAAATTAAACAGGGTTGAGCAGACGTTTTCTGTAAGTGCTGCTGATGCAAAGGCCGCGGCCGCGCAGGTTGCTGACTCCCGCTGGTTTGCCGGCGGTATCTTTGATAAGCATGGTACGCTTCTTGCCGCAGCAGAGGATATATCCTCGCAGAATGTTTTCGACCGGCTGGTCGGCTATTGTCTTCTGCACAAAATTTCTGCGGCCGGCTGTTTTATTGTGCTGAAGGGTAACGCCGGCGTGGAATCGATGCGGAAGGCGGTCATCGCGGGCGTTCCGTGCGTGGCTGTTAAAGGCGAAGTCACCCGTGCAGCAGCTGATGCGGCGGAAGATGCCGGTATCGTTTTATTTATCTTCTAATTTTTTGTGCGCTCTTCTTTTTATAATATATAAAACAAATGCATTGTTTTAAATACTATATTTTTATAAAAATAAATGAAAATTTTATGTATATATACTTGTTTACAACACTATAAATACTTTGACCGCTAACATAATTTTGCATGACTGAAACAAATGAGAAAAAAGGAATCGGCTACTTCCTCAAAAAGCCGTGGGTCGCAGGAGCCATTATCGGTCTGGGTGCAGCCCTCGTGCAGTGGCTCTTCTACCTTGGTGCACAGGGTAAAGGACCGGTTGCCTACGGATTCTGTGTTGCGTGCCACTCACGTGACCTCATCGATGCAATAGTTAACGATATTTTCGGAACCACTCTCTTTGTTGCACCGCTTTCCAAAGCAGCAGCAATCACACCCTCGGTCTACATCCCGGTCTTAACCATTGTCGGTGTGCTCCTCGGCGCATTATTTGCAGCCCTTGCCTACAAGGAATTCAGAGTAAAGAAAGCAACCGCAGGTGCCTGTGTCAAATACGGACTTGGCGGATTCTTCTTCATGATCTGTGCTCTTCTGATGGGTGCATGCCCGTACAGAATTGCCCTTCGTATCGGCTATGGTGATATGGTTGCCTTAATCGGTCTTGTCGCAATCGTCGTCGGTGTCTTTATCGGTGTCAGGATTGCCTTAAAGAAAATGGGAGGTAAGTAATCATGGAAGGACTTGTATGGATTGTCCCGGTCGCCACACTGGTGCTCGGACTTATCATCGGCTGGCTCGGTCAGCGTACCGGTTTCTGTTCTATCGGCGGTATCCGTGACTTCATCCTCTTCAGACAGACTCGTCTCCTGAAAGGATTCATTGCACTGATTGTCTCTGCATTCGTCTTCTACCTCCTCGGCTGGCTCTTATGCCCCGCGGCATACGGCGACTTCTTCTTTGTTATCAACAAGGGATTTGCAGCAATCGGCGGCGCTCCGGCAGGAATCTCTATCACCGCAACCGTAATCTGTATGATTGTCGGTGGTATCGTTGTCGGTATTCTTGGAACCCTCCTTGGAGGATGTCCGTTAAGACAGCTTGTTATGACTTCTGAAGGAAATGTCAAGTCCGGATTCTTCTTCATCGGTCTGTTAATCGGTGCAGTGGTCTTTTCCGCATTCTTTGTCGGCGGTCCGGAACTCGTAAAATCCTTCTTCACACTCCTTGGAATCTAAGGTGAATACAAATGAATCTTGATATTTGCGGAAAAGTATGTCCGTTCTGCGTACTTGAAGTAGATAAGGCATTAAAGACTCTTCCGTCAGGGGAGTCTCTTGTAGTGAAATGTGACCATGCGCCGGCAGCAACCGCGTCCATTCCGGAATACTGCGGCATTAAAAAACTGAACTGCTCTGTAAACAAAATCGAAGCAGGTCTGTGGGAACTCACAATCTCTAAGAACTAACAGCGCCAATCTGTTAGTATGATTCCCGACTTTCGTGAAGAGTCGTGTACGTACCTGATGCTGAGGCTTAAGGTCGCTTTGAAAAAAGCGGACGGGGCTTTCAGTTTTTTGGGTACTGCAACACAGGTTAAAACCGTTGAGGGCGGGTTTGAAAAATCCGTCTGGGCGGTTTCTTCGGAAAAACGTGACGAGGACGACACCTATCTCATCACGCTCACACAAAATCCAAAATAATCAGATGTTACCATGTTAAACAATATTGACTTAGACCAGGTAAAGCAGTACGAGGCCGAGATTAAGGCCGACGACAATGAAGCATTATTTACGACGAAAATGTCTGGCGAGTGGCAGTTCGATGAGAACGGTCCGCAGTTTACCGCATCCGCAAAAACCGACAAGGGACCGGTAAAGTTCGCACTTGCGCACCCGAACTTTGAGAAGCTCGGTGACTATCCGTCACCGATGGCATATGGTCTGTTCTGGATTTGCGGCTGTGCTTCTGCAACGTTTATGACTGCAGCAGCTAAAAACGGCATAAAAATTGACGAGCTCCACACCGATATCGAGGCGGACCTTGATTATCATGCACAGTTCAAGCTTGGTACTCAGCCGTTAGTCGGTGCATATCGTGTCACGTTCAATGTGAAGAGTGCACAGGCAACCGATGAGCAGATTGAGATGCTTCGTCAGGCGGCATTAAACGGCTGTATGGCTATGTACACGGTCAAAACTGCAATTCCGTTAACTGTTACTGCAAAGAGAGCGTAAGTCTCTTTTTTCCAGCCTATTTTTTATTTCTTCAGGAGTGAATTATGATGAGTTCTGTTACTGACAAGTATCCAAATGCGGACCTGTGTATAATCCGGGAGAATGCTGAACACCTCTTCCGTTCCGGGCAGTTGTACTGTTCCGAGGCGGTAATGAAGGCGTTGCGTGATGCTTTCTGTCCGGAGGTGCCTGATTTGGTTATTTCGATGATGTCAGGTTTTCCGGTAGGGATGGGTAGTTCGGGTTGTATCTGCGGTGCGGTTGCGGGGGGTGTGGCGTTTCTTGGTCTGATGTTTGGGCGGGCTGAGCACAATGATGTCTTAAAGTCTGAGCATTGTATGAGACTTGCTCATGAGCTGCATGATATGTTCCGCAAAAAACATGGTTCCATCTGCTGCCGGGTTTTAACAAAGGGGCTTGTTTTCGGCTCTTCTTCGCATTCTGACCAGTGTATCCGGTTTTCCGGAGAGGTTGCAGAAGTTGTTGCGGAAATGGTGCTTCGTGAGCAGAATGTTTTGCGGGAGAGTGATTTGGGCGAGCTTACTTCGGAGTCGAAGGTTACTGATATTTTATCGGTGAAGCCTGAGGCGGCTGAGGTTTTTATCCGGTATGGTATGACGTGTCTTGCTTCGGTGATTGCGCGGGGCGAGTCGCTTGCGGTTGCGGTGACACACAAGAATCTGCCGCTTGATGATATCTGCAGGGATATCGGTATCAGGAGGGTGTAGCCAATCTTCTTTTTTTACACGTATTCGGCAGGGTTTAAGACGTAGCCGTTTTGGGCAATTTCTGTTACGTCTACAAGTCTGCAGATGCCTTTGATGTCTTTGTATTCTCCGCCGCGGAGGAGGTATTTTGTGCTGCTGAACAGCAGGGGTACTGCGGTCATTTCTGCTATGTATTCTTTGAGGTTTTTGTATGCGGCAAGGAGTTCGTTTCGTGCTTCGGTAAATGCTGCGATGTATTCTTCGTCTGTAAGGTCTGTAAGGAGGCTGCCGAGGATTGAGGCGCGGTAGGTTTTGATGTCTTTTTGCGTGTCAAAGAATTTTGCGTCGGTATGGATTTTTCTGATGTTGCGGTTTATGTAGCGGTTGAGTTTTTTCAGGTAGCCGATGTCGGGGAATTCGGACTGAAGGGTCCATTGTGCGCCGCCTTCTACAAGTGCGCGGCCGAAGAAGTTCTGGTCAAAGCGTTTTTGTGCGTCCCAGATCATGTCTGCCAGGCGTACGGGTTCTTCGATGCAGTATTTGTAGAAGAGTGCGGATGCTTCGTCGGTGTTTCCGGAGGCGAGGTATCCTATTGCTTTGAGGGTGTTTTCCTGTGCTTCGGTGTAGTATACGGAGGGTTTGAAGAATTTCGGGTTGATAAAAAGGATTTTGCCGTAGAATTCTTCGGGGTCGGAAAGTCCGCAGTATGCGGGGGTTACGCCGGTGCGGGTGATGATTGCAACGCTGCCTGAGTTGAGTTTCTGGTGGATGAATTTTTCAAGGTCGGGTAGGTCTGCTGCGGGGTAAAAGGGGGTGTAGCGGGATGTGTCGGTGTGTATCATTGTATGAATAGGTTGTTGTTTCTGGGATATGAGGGTTTGGATAGCGGCGGGGAGGTTTTTTTAGTGTCCTGTCTGTTTTAGCCGCGAAAAAATATGGGCGGGTGGATTTTTTGGCGGTTTTGGGTCGGTGACTTTTTTTGCTGGTGAAAATAGTGAGTGACTTGTTTTTTATTTTGATTTTGACCGGTGACTTTTTTTCTGCGGGGTTTTGTCCGGTTCACGCCTTGTTTTGCTTTTAGCTGCATGCGGGGGCTTGTGAGATGCGGACTTTTGTAGAAAAAGAAACGCGGGATACCAGCACGGCAGAGACGTGCTCAACGCTTTGGTCGCAAGTTCCCGCAGCGAAACGCCGCATATCAAAGAAAAATAAATTCGTCAGACCGGAAAAAAAGAGATGTTTCCTGATTGAAACTCCTGTTTATTTACGTAAATTTTTCAGATTCTCAATTATTTCATCAGAGTGACCCGGAAGCATTCTCAGTGTTTTGCAGGTTTCCAATTCTTTGCATTCTGCGCAGGTTTTGAATTGTTTTGATTTGACGCAGTGTTTTATTTCGCAGATGTTTTCACAGAAATATGACTTGATGCCGTTTCCGCGACATCCTTCACAGTTTATCATTTCCGGTGAGATTTCAACACCGTTTAATGCACTCAGTTCCTTTGCAAATGATTTGCGGAGTTCATTGTCATTGTTAACCGCGGCAATTCTTGCCTTGCATTTTGCACAGTCAAGACCGCATACTGCTATCATTTTTTCTGTCATTTTTACCTCTTACACATTTTAATTAAAATTATTAAGTCCTTTCTGCAGTTTATACGGGTGATTCTTCCTGATCTATACAGGTATTTTCTTCTGATGCGGTTATCACTGCATTATCCTCATCAGGTACAAACAATCCTGACAGATACTTTACCATAGTTATAAGGTAAATGACACAGGATGGCACACCAATAATAACCGATACTGCAATGACAATTCCAATGATTAATTCTGTACTCAGACTTAGAAGCATAACGGCAAATACTGCAATAAATGTGACTGCAAGAATCAGTATGTAAAGCGCAATGCCAAATAATAATGCAACCGGAATTAATAAAAGCAACCCAAGAATGTATTTACCCGGACCAAGTTTTTTAATCATTTTGAAAATAACCGAGAAATCAAATCCAGCACTGAATTTTTCCCGCCGTGCAAAATTGATGCGTGCGGGAGTATAAATCAGAAAGAGTATTACTGCAAGAATAAGGGAAACAACGATGCTGCCTGTTGTTACGGGTGAGTTAAATAATACCGAAAAATCACCTGCTCCGGCTGTGTATACAATATCCTTGCCTGCAGAAAG
>DALTWF010000030.1 GCA_029987235.1 Methanocorpusculum sp.
GGTCTGCTGTTTCTGGTGTTCGGCGGGTTGTTTGGGTGAGGGGGTGATTTTTTTTGCGCTTGAATTTTCAAATCAAGTGCAACCATCCTCAACTCTCAGTTCCCTTTGATAGAATGGCTATTCTGTCATACTGTGATATATTCTAGGACAACAAATACACAGGTGATGCTATGTCTCATTATACTCAACTAAGTATTCTGGAACGAGAATCTATCATGAATGGTCTTGACCAAGGCAAGAGTATTAAACAAATAGCAAATGAACTGCAACGTGATAAAATCACAATATCACGTGAAATACGTAGGAACTCAGTAAACGGAGTTTATTCTGCAAGTTTAGCCCAACTGAGTTATCACTTGCGCAGACAAAATTCTCACCCGGTAAAGAAGTTTACTATTAGTGATCTTTATTCTCTGGTGAAAGATAAATATCTCAATCATCATTGGTCTCCCGAACAAATATCTCATAGATTGAAATTGGAAAATTATCCTCATTCAATAAGTACCTCTACCATTTATCGTGGAATCTATGCCGGCTTATTTGATGCAGCAGATAAAAAACCAGGTCAGAAAGGATCTAAAAGATTTCTAAGACATAAAGGGAAACCAAGACACAAGAAAGGATCTGTAGAAAGACGTGGAAAAATACCAATCAGTCATGAATTGAACGAACGTCCGGTTGAAGCTGAACTACGTTCACGGCTGGGGGATTGGGAAGCTGATACAGTACTTGGAAAGATAGGTAAGGCATGTCTGGTCACTCTTGTTGATATGAAAAGCAGATATCTTCTGTGCTGCAAGATAGAGAAACAGACAGCAGCTTGTGTAAATGCTGCAATTATCAATCTTCTGAAAAATCAACCATTATGTACAATTACTCCGGATAGAGGGAGAGAATTTGCCTATCATAAAGAACTGACCGAGGCTCTTAATGGACTACAATTTTATTTCCCTCCGCCGCATCAGCCATGGAAAAGAGGAACAAATGAAAATACAAACGGGTTATTAAGGGAGTATTTTCCAAAACCCAAATGATATAACGTGTATTACAGACGATTATATACAAGCCAAAGTGGACGAACTAAATCATCGTCCTAGAAAATGTCTCGACTATAAGACGCCATTCGAAATATATTATTCAAAGGTGTTGCACTTGATTTGAAAATTCAAGCCACAAAAAAAGTCACTGACCTTACACCACCCGCAAAACCCTCAACCTATAAATCCCATGACATACAACTATTCACTAATGATCGCACCAAAACTGCCACATGCAGAAATACCCCTCGCAGAACCCCTGCGCCTCTTTACCGAAGGCATCACAAAAGACCCCTTCACCACCTGGCTCATAGTAGAAAACCGCACCGCAAAAGAATATGCAGCCTCCCTCCTCAATACCCCCCTCCTCGCAGAACACATTACAACCTTAAAAGAACTCGCCGTAACCCTTATCCGCCTTGAAAAACCGGACACCGTCCGCCTGAATAACACCGACGCACTCCTCCTCTTTACCAAAGCAGTGGCACTGCATATACAGGAACTGACCAAAAATACCAACCCCCTCCCCCTCGAATTCATCAGCAACCTTCTTGGTCTTTATAACTTCTCCATTGAAAACGAACTCACCCTCGCACCCGGCGAAACAGAAACACAAAAAACCCAGAAACACCGCGCACTTGCCAGAATATTTGCCGAATACGAAACCCTCTGCAGAAAATTAAACGCACTCGACCCCGTAAACTGCATGAAAGAAGCCCTTTGCATCCTGCAGGACAAAACAGCATACCCGACCCTCCCCCTGACCCGCGTAATTACCGTAAACACCGCACCCCAGAACACCCTCTCGATAAAATTCCTCGACGCCGTAAAAGAACGGACAGGCAGCGGCTGCACATCCTTTAACGACGCCGCCCCCTCAGAAACAGACACAAAACCCGCCGCAGAATTTGAACGACCAACCACCCTGGGCGAAGATGCAGTCCGGGCCTATGCAACAGACGAAACAGAACTCCGCAGCATCCTTGACGAATGCTGCACCCTCCTTGAAAAAGGAGCAAAACCACAAGACCTCCTCATTCTGACGCCCGACATAACCCGCACCGTAAACCTGCTCGAATCCCTTATCCGGGAATTCTATTACAAAGATGAAGAAGGCAGACTTCGCCCCCTGCAGTATATCACCGACTCAAAAGACGAAGGAAAACCCGCTGCCGCCTTCCCCCTGATACAGTCCGCAGTAAGCGCATATCAGGCGGCAGGAACAGGATTTCGCTTAACCGACCTTGAGCAGATATCAGCATCCCCCCACTTCACCACCCGCCCGAAAAATATCCCCACACCCGGAATGCTTGCAAAAATCTCCCTTGCGACCGGTGTCGTATCAGGCAGAACCAACTGGACCGACGCACGCAAACGCCTGAAAGCAAAGAACCTTGACGAAACATACTGTGCAGACGGGCTGATATCACTGATTGAGTGGCTGGAAAAAGCCCAGGGCGGAAAGACATTTTCCACCCGGGCACAGACCTTCCTTGACTTTCTTGAAAAATCCGGCTGGACAGAAGCAGAAGTATCATCTGCCGAAGAACAGAACGCACGAAAAAATCTTACCGGCTACCTGAACCGACTGATAGTTTCCCCCGCCGGATTCATTGACTGCACCCCGTTTGAATTCAATACACACCTGACACGCTTTTTGAAAGGAAAACGCATATCATACGAAAAAGATCCGGCAGAATGCATCCGCATAGCCAAAATCCGTGTGAGCGCCGGACTGAAAGCAGATTACGTGTTTATATCAGGACTCACCGCAGACAGCATCCCCTCAATAACCCTTGCCCGCCCGCCGTTTACCCGGGCGGAAACCGAAGATCTGATTCCCGGACTCGAAGAAAAACGCCTCGGTCCGGAAATCCAGAACTTTGCAGGAGCACTTCTCTGTGCGAAAAAACAGCTTGTCCTCTCCTATGCAAAAGTCCGCGGCACGAAAAACACCACCCCTTCCTCATTCATGACCGCACTGGGTGAACCAAAATCCGTATCACCGGTTGTGACACACTCCGTCCGCATAAATGCAAAAACCGCCGGAAAAGCGCTTGCATCAGATGAGTCCGCAGAAAATCTTGCGGGACTCGGTGACAAAACCTCGATTGTCGAACGGATGAATCATGAGCGCAAAAGAGAATATGAGGAGACCCGTGGAGCTGATTTTGCAGATACAAAGGCACAGTCCTGCTTTGCTGCGGCATATGATGAAAAGTATGCATTTTCCCCGACGAACTTCGAGACATATCTCGGATGTCCGTTTCAGTGGTATCTGAAAAAACATCTGCGCCTCACACCGCCGTCTGACATATCCTCGGAAACCCTCAACGGCGGAAACGCCCTTCATAAAGCCCTTGAATTATTCTTCAGCCGTCATTTTGACCTGATTGAAGAAGGAAAGAGATCAGAGGCGCTGGAAAAACTGAAAGAACTTTGTGAAAAGACCTTTTCAGAGCAGATAAACAACTCTCCCTCATGGGAGGCAAAACGATGCTGGTACACGGGCGAGCGAGGACTGCCAAGCATATTCAACGACTTTATTGATGATGAAATTGATGATGCGGGCGCAGGATGGGAAACTGATGAAACCATGGTCGAGCAGGAAATAAAGACAACGCTTGAGCATAACGGCGAAAAAATGAACCTGTACGGATTTGCCGACCGGATTAAGACAAACGGGATGATGATAAAAATCGTGGATTACAAGACAGGGTCTTCCCAGACACTTTCAGAAAAGGTAGCCAAAGGAAAATTAGTCCAGATTCCGCTCTACACAAAAGCCTTGTGCGATATAACCGGAAAAATGCCGGACAAAGGATATTATCAGATAATGAAAACAAAGGAATGCAGCAGAATTTCTGTATTTATCAAAAAAGAAGGGAGAAAAACAATAGAACTTAATCCGGATGATGTCATTGAATCAGTGCTGGACCTCTGCTTTGCACTGCGCAGGGAAATGCAGAACGGAAACTGCCGCATCAGTGATCCGGAATGCAAAGACAGTTACTGTCCGTTTGCACGGATATGCAGGGTAAACGTGGAAAGGAGTGATTTCTGATGACACCCGTTCCGACCAACCAGCAAAAAGAAGCAATTGACGTAACTCACAATGTCTGCGTAAAAGCAAGCGCAGGCACCGGAAAAACCTTTATTTTAAAGGAACGCTACCTCCGTCACCTGAAGGAAAACCGCATCAGCCCGGAAAAAATACTCTGTCTGACCTTCACCGACAAAGCAGCGGCTGAGATGCGGGACAGAATCGAAAAAGAACTCCGCAAACAGGCGGCAGAAACACATGACACGGATTTTGAAAAGGCACTTGAAAAAATCCACCGCTGCTCCATAAGCACCTTCCACGGATTCTGCTCGCAGATACTCTCTGAATTCCCGCTTGAAGCAGGAATTCCGGTCGGATGGAGGGTAATGGATGATCTTGACCGGCAGAATCTTGTTTCAGACACCATCGATGACCTCCTTCAGACACCGGATGCCAAACTTCGCGAAACCGTTGTTTTCTGCTGTATTCATCTCCCTATGCTCAAAAAAGCGGTCGAAAAACTGCTTGACTTGTGGAAAGATGAAGAATGCCGCAGCTGGTTTGACCTGCTCAGGACAAATCAGGCGGCAGTCTTTCAGAAATGGGAAGGGGATGCAAAATCAGCCTTTGAAGAGACCGTGCACGCATATGCAGGAAATGAAGGAATCAAAAGACTGCTTTGCGCTTTTTCAGAAAATTTAGACCTGACGGAAAAACAGGACAGAATCTACAAAGCACTGCTTACCTTAACAAATGCTGAAACCCCGGTTGAACAGAAACGGACTGCTCTTGAATCGCTGAAAGGCATCACCATCAGATACCCGGGTGCGGTGAAAAATAACGATGAGGTAAAAAAGGCATATTCAGGTCTGAAAGATGATTTGAATGAGGCATTGCATAATTATGACCTCATCTGCCGGCCGGAGGCAAAAGAATTCATGCGGCATGTCCTGCTTGCTCTTTCCGACATTGTTATGGAAGCAGACAGGCGTATCTGCGACAAAAAGACCGCAAACGGATTTTTAAGTTACGACGACCTGATTGAAAAAACCAGAATTCTGATGAGCAATCCCGCAGTTTTAAACACGCTGCGCAGGCGTTATCCGTTTATTCTCGTTGATGAAGTCCAGGATAACGACCCGGCACTGACAGAAATCATCAAAGCCCTTTCCGGCAGCCCGGACAAAAACCACCGCCTGTTTATTGTCGGCGACATAAAACAGTCAATTTACGGATTCAAAGGAGCACGTCCGGATGAAATCAGCGAATTTGCAAAGGAATTCGAAAAAGACATCTCTCTTTCGATGAACTACAGAACCGTAGAGCCGGTCCAGAAGATTATCAATCAGGTATTTACCCCCCTCTTTAAAGATTCGGACAAAATTACCTATACTGATGTTGACGCATTCCGCAAGGAAACGTTTGGAACGGTAACTCTTCTTGAAAATAAGATTGACAAGGAAAACAGTAAGGAAAACCACGAATCCGAGGCATTGAAAATCGCCGCATGGATTAAGGAAACCATGAATGATGAATCCTTCTTTGTCTCAACCGGAATAAAGCCGGAAGAGGGCGAAACCGACCTCTCAAAGTACCAGAGACGTCCTGCGTACAAAGACTATGCCATCCTGGTCCAGAGAAGAAAACACAACGATGCCCTGCGCCGTGCGCTGAGAGCATATCATATTCCTTTCACCGAATTCAAAGGCCAGAGTTTTTATCAGGAACAGGAAATCTATGACATCATGCATGTGCTTAAGGCATGTGTCTTTGACGATGATGACATAGCTTTATACGGAGCTCTTGTTTCGCCGTATTTCGGGGTAAGCGATGAAGCACTCTGCATTGCGGGCTCGAAAAACACAAAGATACCGTTAAGAAAACGCCTTGAGGCATCTGACAATCCTGAAATCAGAACTGCATTAGACCTCCTGCACGAATTTGAAACGGACGCAGTAACGCTTCCGTTGTATGCCGTCATCGAAAAAATCCTCGAAAAAACCGGCATACTGAGTATCTACGCCGGTCTTGAAAACGGAAGCGACCGTATTGCAAACCTGGAAAAACTCGCTGCCATGGCAAAGGAGAAAAACCTTGCAGCCGGACAGACAATCTTTGAATTCATCAAAACAGTAGACACCTGCATTGAGGAAGACATTAAAGAAGAGGAAAACGGAGCAGAAGAAGACGCAGAAGACCGCGTAAAAATCATGACCATTCATGCCTCCAAAGGCCTGGAATTTCCGGTGGTAATTCTTGCCTTTGCCGGCGAAAGATACAATGCAGGCGGTCACAGCGGCGTGATGTTTATGAAAGAATACGGCGCGGTCTGCACTTCCCTTACGCTTCCTGGAGGAGAGGACAAACTGTTTGCCGCACAGACAAAACTGATTAAAAAATGCGTCCGCGACCGCGAACTTGAAGAAAAACAGCGCCTGTTCTACGTTGCTCTCACCCGGGCAAAAGACCACCTGGCGGTTTCTGCATCCTGTAAAGAAAATCCGGCCGACACTTCATTTATGAACTGGTTCAAACCGGCGGTATCATCAGTTGTAAAATGCGACACAGACAGTTTATGCGAACCGCAGACCGCGGATTTTGAAGAATACAAAGCACCCGACTGGTGGCAATCCGTTCCGGTTCCGTTCGTATCCTGCAAACCGCAGGATGCAGCGCGCAAAGAACCGGCCATTGACCGGCGCTATCTGTTAGAAGGCTCCTGTGTGCATGAAATTTTTGAAGGGGCAGACCCGAAACAGACATGCCTGAAGTACGGCATGCCGGAAAAGGCGGCTGAATTCAAGGAAAAATATGACAGATTCCGCAAATCAGAACTTATGCGTGATGCAGCGGCCGAATGGCACGAACTCCCTCTGCGCGATGCGGAAGGAAAGCGCAAAGTGGTTGACCTGCTGCTGAAAAAAGCAGACGGAAGCTACCTGATTGTGGATTTCAAGAGCGGAACAAAGAAGGCAAAATCAAAAGAACTCATTGAGGAATACAAAAAACAGCTGACCTGCTATGCTGAAACATTGTGCGCCGTCCTTGGACGGGACAAAATCCCTGCAGTGCTTTATTTCATCGGCGATGAAGAAATTCTGCCGGTTGCTGAAATAAAATAGAAAAAAAACCGCCGGCTGAAATCCGCACAGAAAAAAAGTCACCTCCCCGCATTCGCCGCCGCAAAAAGTCACCCGCTTAATTTCAGCAGCAGAAAAACTCACCTCCCCGGATTCACCTCCGAAACATACCACCTCTCCCTATAGGAAGTCTTAGTAAAGAGACGGCATTGCACATAAACATTTGTATGCAGTATCGGGTTCAACCCCAAACCCGTTACAATACACAATTCTTTTAAACATAAACAACACTTTTACCCGTTAATCACAAACAGGTGAATCCACAATATGACTCCGAAAAAGAAACAGAAGGATTTGCTCCAGTTATTCTCCAATCTGACCAAGAAAACGAAGATTGTTGAACCCATGAAGACCCTTCACGGAACATTGCGCGACCAGGATGCTGTCGAACGTGAGATAGCATTAATCATGCGTGAGATTCAGGAACGCGGCATCTTCAAAACAAAACTCGAACCAATCCAGCTTGCACGCCTGATTACCGCCTTTTATGCAGGCAAAAACGACACCGAGATTGCACGCGAATTAGGCGACGACAAACTCTCCAAAACAGTCGCCCGCGCCCGTGTACAGCTGAAACTCTTCCGCGACATGGATTTTGATTTCCCGTTCGACGAAAAAAAGTTAAACGCACTCCTTGACCAGGACAAGACCTTAAAAGAAATCTCCGAAGAACTCGGTATTTCGGCATCAACCCTCCGCGAATACCGCCACGTAATTGAGCAGAGAGATGACACCACGCTTGACCCGTATCTTGAAAGAATCAAAGACGTCATGGAAGACCGCGACTTATCTGAAAAAATGGCATCCAAACTTCAGGAAGATACCCTGGGCGAAGCAATCGACTTTGCAGAAGCAGCAGACCCGACCGAACTGAACTGAAACAAACAAAATACTTTTTTTTCTCATACGCCAATATTACAGTATGAAAATCACCTTCCACGGACATTCCTGTTTCACATTTGAAGGCACAAAGAAAATCCTTACCGACCCCGGAGAAAACGACCCGGCAAAAATAAAAGCAGATATCACTCTCCTGTCCCACGGACACACAGACCACATGGGAACACATCCGGAAAAATACGGCCGCACCTTTGCAATACACGAACTCGCCTGCTTCCTTGGCAGCCTGGGCGTCAAAACAACCGGCATGAACATAGGCGGCGCCGCAAAAGAAGACGATATCACCATCAGACTCGTTCCGGCGCTCCATTCCTCCTCAATCCCCGGAGAAAACGGCCCTGTATACATGGGCGAGCCGTGCGGATTTGTGTTTACGATGGATGGAAAAACCATCTATTTTGCCGGTGATACCGGATTATTTTCGGATATGAAACTTATCGGCGAGTTATACCACCCGGACATAGCAATCCTTCCTGCCGGCGGATTATACACCATGGGGCCCGAAGAAGCCATGATAGCAGCAGAATATATCGGAGCGCCCCTCGTTATTCCCATGCATTACAATACATTTCCGCCAATCCGCCAGAATTTGACAGAATTTAAGCGGGCAGTTGAACTAACCGGAGCAAAAAAAGTGATGCTGATGCAGCCCGGCGAATCTGTTGAAGTGTGAGACCCCCCTCACACACCGTCCAGAATTTTTACCACCGAAATCTCATACCGCATCGTCTCCCCTGCAAGCGGGTGATTTGCGTCAATTACGATTTTTGAAGGCTTAACCTCCAAAACAGTTACAAAATACTGCTTACCCTTCACCTCAAGCGGAATTAAAGCCCCCTCGACCGGTTCCTTATCCAGCTTCAGTTTCGACCGCTTAACCGGAATAACCAGATGCTTATTGTATTTTCCATACGCCTTTTCCGGCGGAAGAATAACCTCAACCGTGTCACCCTCTGATTTCCCAATCAGCGCCTCCTCAAACGCCGGATTAATCATCTTCTGACCGAAAGTGACCCTCTGCGGCTCTCCCTTGGTAGTATCTTCAAAAAGCTCCCCGCCTGAACGGTAACTTTTGAAATGCAGCAGCACGGTTGAATTATCTGATATGATCATAGCAAAAAAGAACTTACCGGGATGCCACAATCGGGATGTTCAGACGGCGGAATACACCGTCTTTTCCCTGATGAAGCATCCTGAATTCATAAGAGCCTGGTTTTTCAACCTCAAGGTCCCATATGTAGTTTTTACCGCTGCTGCCGTCTGTAGTGGAATTGCGGATAATGCAGATTCCTGTTGAGTCCAGTGGTTTCCAACGGAGATTTTTTGGACTGGTGACAGTAACGGTAAATCTTCTTGCGCCTGTTTTTTTAATTGCATAAGAGTCCATTTATTCTACCTCCTTTTTTTCACCACAGATTATTCAGCTAAACTGTGTTATATTACAATTATATGTTTGACTATATAAATGTATTCTGGATGTTTTTATATGATTTTGCAAATTTTCGCAAAATTTCAACCATATTTTTGTCAGACGCGCGTCAGACAGCAGTCTCCCGCGCAAAAAACCCCGATTAAAAAAATAAGCCCGTATTGAAGAGAAATTAATAAAAGAAGCGCCGAGAGAGAGATTTGAACTCCCGAGGCATCACTGCCAGTGGATTTCGAATCCACCGCCCTTCCGGACTAGACTATCTCGGCATTGAATGATTCTGCAATTCATCCCGCGCGCAAATTTATGCGCGCCCGATGCATGCCTCTAACTATTTGTTCTCAGGCGTATAAAAGATAGCGGATTAAACCCTGAAAAAAGTATTGAGGGGAACCTTACATTCCCCGTGCCATCTGCTCGGCGTTCTTGGAAACCATCATGTCATCGACACGGATAAGAATCATTGCAGTTTCAGAAGCACTCTGAATTGCCTGACGTTTGACTCTCTTCGGCTCGACAACACCTTCCTTCTTCATATCGACAACTTCACCGGTGAAGACATTCAGACCAGCGAACTTCCTGCCATTTGCATGTGCCTGGCGGAGGTCGATTATCTTGTCAACAGTGTCGAAACCGGAGTTTTCGGCTAAAGTTTTCGGGATAATGTCGAATGCACGTGCATAGCCCTCGACTGCGAGCTGAACACGTCCGCCGACGGTGGACGCATACTCGCGCAGACGTAAGGAAAGTTCCGCCTCAACAGAACCGCCGCCGATTGTGTAGCAACCGTCTTCAATGACATCCTGAACAACACGGCGTGCATCTTCAACAGCACGCTCGAGTTCGTCAACAAGATGCTGGGAGGAGCCCTGGAGAAGGACAGTAACCGCATTCGGGTTCTTGCAGTCGGAAATTCTCGTCATCTCAAGTTCCTCATCGTGAACAAGGAGACCTGCTTTACCAATGGAATCCTCGGAAACATCTTCCGGCTTTCCGACAACCTGACCGCCAAGTGCGCGTGCTGCGAACTTGACATCCTTTTCCTCAACGAACTCGACACCGTAAATGCCGTTTTCTGCAAGGTAGTACTGGACTGCGTCATGCATTCCCTTGGTACAGAGGACGACATTGACCTTCTTTTCCTTGAAGATGTCTGCCATCTTCTTGTACCGCTCACGGTCAGCCTCGGTAAAGGCTGCAAGCTGGTCTGCTGAGGTCATCTTAATCTTGGACTTTGACTGGGTCTTGACAATCTCAAGCGGTCCGTCAAGGAATGCTGCTCTGACATTCTTAATAGTCTTCGGCATTAAGGAGTCCTGGCGGACTTTGTCGATTAAGACACCTTTGACGAGTTCTGCACTCATGGTATTTGCACGCTTGGTCTTAATCTTGACATCATCTTCATTGACAATGGTCTTTTTGCCGCTGGTTTCAGCAACAGTGGATACTGCATCAACAACAACGCCGCATGCCTGGTCCATAATACCTTCGATTGACTTGCCGGTCATTGCAGTCTTTGCAATAAGCGTGAGCATCTTTTTGTCATTTGGAGTAATCGGATTTGCGAGAGTGTCAAGGATTTCAAGTGCCTTGTTCATACCAAGGTTGAATCCCTTTGCGATTAAGGACGGGTGAACACCTGCGTCAAGGAGTTTTTCCGCCTGCTCCATCATGGAGCCGACTAAAACAACTGCAGTAGTGGTTCCGTCACCGCATTCATTGTCCTGGGATTCTGCAACCTCAACAACAAGTTTTCCTCCCGGGTGCTCGACATGAATCTGGTGAAGAATCTCCGCTCCATCGTTGGTGACAATGATATCGTCAGAGCCTTTGGTGACGAGCATTTTGTCCATTCCGCGCGGACCGAGCGTTGTTCTGACAGTGTTTCCAAGAACTTTTGCAGCCATGATATTGGAGCGGAGTGCTTCGTTGCCGGGCACGTGCTCTACATTGTTCTTTAAGATAACAATGGGCTGGTTTGGTGAGTTTGCCATAGTATCAAATATCTCCTGTACTCGTGTGCATAAACATGGATTTCACGTCTATATATACTTGTCTATTCTTCTCTCTAAATTAATCAATACGCTTAATATTAAACAGTGAATATACCGGAACACCGCCGATTTCTTTCACACCGCGCTTATCAAAGAGTACGCAGATGCCCGCAGGTTCTGCCTTGTGCTTTTTGAGGTACTTGACGATTTCTGCAAGGGTGTTGCCTGTTGTAATGCAGTCGTCAACGATTAAGCAGCGCTTTCCTGCGACTTTTGCAAAGTTGCCGGAGATGGAACCGGTTCCTTCCGGATTGTGTTTGGATGCATGGTATATTGCAAGGTCAATGCCGTTTTCGGTTGCCATTAAAGTTGCAAGCGGTACGCCGGATAAGTCGATTCCAACCACGCAATCGATTTCACCGCAGTGGCAGTCACATTCATCGTCACAGCCGCAGTCTTCGTCATGGCAGTTCTTTTCGAAGTTGTGCAGCATCATTGAGGCAATGCCGGATAAAAGAATTGCATCGGAACTGACGTTTGTCCAGTCAATGTGAACATCTTTGGGTGCCGGAACACTCTTTGCTTTGCTGTTCTTGCTCTTTGTGAGAAGGTAGGTTACCGTATCGGTCGAAAGGCTGAGTTCGTCAGCAATCTGCCCTGCAGAATGTCCTTCTTCCAGAAGCGTTTTGGCTTTGGTGATTAATTCATCGAGTGAAGACATGTATAATATATTTGTTGTGCGGTAACTAAATGCTTTTCAATGATGCAGAGAAACATTTTATCAGTCCCGCGCCAACATAACAATATGCGTTCCATTTCAATACTGTCTATTCTCCTGATTTTTGCGGCCGTCTGCTGCATCGGGCCGGTTTCTGCGGCTGAATATGCAATAGGGGATAAAATAACGCTGTCTGGTACAAATCCGAACAGTGAATACACGTATCTTTATATTCAGGGCGTAAATGTGCCGCTTCAGGAGATTCCGCTTGCAGACGGAGGATATCTGACAACTGCATCGGACGGTATCCCGGTAAATGAAGTGAATAATCGCTGGGAGACGTCGTTTTATCTTGCAAACCGCTTTGATGCGGGAACCTATTCGATTTATGCAAGTCCGGTGCCGTTTGAATACACAGGTGCTCATACGGTGAAAAAAGATGATGACCAGATTCAGCGCATCTACACAATAACGTTGAAAGGTGCATATTTCGCTCCAACGGCTGCAAAAACCGCGGCGCCTGTAAAGACTGCGGCACCGGTACAAACCAAGGCTACTGAGGCAACTCAGACGCAGCATACGGTGACGGCGATTCATATTCCGACCGGTTCCGAAACGGCGAAAAGTCCTCTTCCGGTATGGGCACTTATTGCAGGATTAGGAGTTGTTGCGGTTTTGTGCAGTAAAAGAAGGTAATTATTTTTTTTTTTCAAAACAGACAGGTGACTTTTTTTCCCATTATCCTTTGACGGTGAAGAACATTATTTTTTCTTTTCCCCGATCAATACTCTGTCAAAATCACTCAGGTACAAAGCATCCTGCTTCACCCGGTACTTTTCGAACTCGGACAAAGCATGTGCCTTTGCAATCTCTGCCGAAATACTTCCTGCATTCGTTAAAATCTCCCTGCGTGTCAGCCTGAGAACATCTTCAAACTGTTCTGCCCAGTCTTCCATTGTCATTGGGGTATGTTCAGAAGCACGCAGTTCCGCCAGATCAAGGTATGCATTGACAATACGACCCATTGCAGACAATTCTTCAGCCGAGAGATAATTTTTAGCTACAATCACATCAAAACGCTGAATTTTGCCTGATGGTGCATCTTTCCATGTGGTGAGACCCATATGTTCCTTATCTGCATCTGCACGGTCATAAATCACCTCTGCTGCAGTATGGCCGTGGATTGCCCAGTGAAGCTGGTTCTGGACCCGGGCAAAAAACTGTTCAGTAAGTTTTGATGATGGGTCGTAATCAACACTTGTTGCATATATGTCGGTAATTTTCTGATAAAAGCGCCGCTCTGAAAGACGGATTTCACGAATACGTTCAAGCTGCTCTTCGAAATACTCTTTTGTCAGAATAGTACCCGAATTTTTGAGCCGTTCATCATCCATCGCAAATCCTTTGATGGTAAACTCTTCAATAATTTTGTTTGCCCATTTGCGGAATTGTACTGCACGCGGTGAATCGACTTTGTTTCCAACTGCGATAATTGCTTTTAAATTATAGTGCTTTGTATTGTATTCTTTACCGTCGGAAGCAGTTATTCGAAAATTTCGAATAACTGAATCTTCATCGAGTTCATTGTCAGTGAATATCTTTTTCAGATGATAATTTATCGTATTTACTTCAACATTATACAAAAGCCCCATCATTTTCTGGGACAGCCATACATTTTCATCACAATATACTGCATTCACATCACTTTCCCCTGTTGCTGTGAGAAAAGTAAGATATTCGGCTGCAGAGGAGCGGACAATTGATATTTCATTTTTTTGCTTTTTTACCATGTGTCTCACCCGCTCAGGTTTTACTCTTTCGGATATTCAAGCGGCGTCTCAAGCCCTAAAGACGCCGCCTCCATCAGCTTTTCAAAATCCATCGTTGTTTCGACACAGCCGTCGGTTGCCGTCAGAACCCCGATTGTTGCCATTTTTATCTTTTTACCCATCTCAAGCCCCTCTTTTACCTCCATCAGACACCCGACGCCAATCATGGCTTTGGGATGGAATTTTTTGACAATCCGCTTGATAAATGTTGAACCCGGGATAATAAATGTCCGGTAACCGGCACCGTTTAAGACCCTGATTGCCGCACCAAGCCCGCATCTCCCGCATCCTACACACTTTATACCCTCCTCGGGCCGAAGGCGCGCCGGGCAGTCTTTGCTTCGCAGACACAGCGGCAGGAAAATTACCCGGTCTGACACCGGCGTCTTTGCAAACTCCTTCATGTTCATCTCATTGTCAATATCAATCAGGAAATGAATCAGCTGCGTTCCGTCAACGCCGCACATTGAACAGACAATCTTGACACCGCCTGAAACAAGTGTAAACATCGGCCGCAGAACCGACGGTAAAAACATCTTCTGCCGCTTTATGGAAACGGCAAACAAAATACCAATAATAATAGCAATAACAAGCCAGATAGCAAGTAAAATGATTACAATCTCCCCCACAAGCACGGCTGCATTAAACCAGACCGGACTGTCAAAAATGGAGAGAAGAACCGGAGATGCCATCTATTTCAGCGCCTCAAAATCATACGGCGGGTACAAAACACCCTTTTCGGTGATAATCGCCGTGACTAACTCAAGCGGCGTTGCATCAAAGGCATAGTTTAAGACCGGGACCTTTTCCGGCACCGTGGTTTTGCCGAACATCTCCGCAACCTCTTCACGCCCGCGTTCTTCGACAATCACATCGGCTGCGGATTTCTCGAAATCAAACGTGGAAACCGGTGCTGCAACATAGAACGGGATATTGTGGTGCTTTGCGCAGACCGCATGCATATAGGTACCAATCTTGTTAAAGACCGCGTCTTTTGTAATCCGGTCCGCGCCCACAATCACACAGTCGATTTTGCCCTGCTGCATCAGATAAGCAGCCTCGGAATCAATTATGGTCGTAACAGGAATATTGTCCCGCGAAAGTTCAAAGGCAGTCAGACGCGAGCCCTGAAGAAGGGGGCGCGTCTCGCATGAGTAAACGGAGATTTTCTTGCCGGACTTGACCGCAGAGCGGATTACGCCAAGGGCGGTTCCCCATGTGCTGCAGGCCAGAGCCCCCGCATTGCAGTGCGTTAACACATGACCAATCTGCGGCATAAGGCGGGCGCCGTTGTGACCAAGCAGCATGCAGGTCTTTGCATCATTGTCTGCAATTGCTTTTGCGGCAAACACGGCGACGAATTTTGCCATATCAAACGGGATGTTTTCAATGCTTTTGAGCACCTTGTCAACACCCCACGCAAGATTGACCGCGGTCGGCCGCGTGCCTTTGATTAAAGCCGCGTCATCTTCAAGAGTCTCGGAAAGTTCCGCTTCCGATTCGCAGTGCGAAACGGAAAGGGCAATACCAAATGCACCTGCTACGCCTAATGCCGGAGCACCGCGGATAACGAGGCGTTTTATTGCATCGGCAAGTTCAGGTACGGTTTTTATCTCAATAATTTTGTATTCGCCGGGAAGAAGCGTCTGGTCGATTGCCATTACCGATGCGTTTTCATCGTTCCACCAGAGCGTTTTTTCATCATTCTGCTCAAGTTTACGCTTTACGGTCTCCATGCCGCCGTTTCTTTTCTGTACTGTCATATTATTTACCCTCGTTGATTACCGTCTTCATTGCTGCGGCCCCCGCAGACATTACACAGTCGGGAATATCTTTCGGTGCAAGTGCAGCACCCGCAATATAGATACCCGGTCTCATTGTTCCGGCCGGATTTAATTTCATGTCCGCAGGCGAGAGGAAGCCGTTTGCGTCCATCGGAAGACCTAACTCGCCTGCGAGGCGGACTGTGTCCGGTTCGGGTTCCATGCCTACTGATAATATCACCAGACCTGCCTTGAGATTTTTCAGTTCGCGGGTCTCGGTGTCTTCAATCGGGATGACAAGTCCCTCTTTTGTCTGCTGCACATCACCCGGGAAAGCCCGGACAATATTCACGCCCGCCTTTTTCGCCCGCTCGTAATATTCCTCGTATCCTTTGCCGTAGGCGCGGATATCCGTGTAAAGAATGGTTACTTCGGTTTCCGGATAGTGCTCGCGTATCAGCATGGCGTTTTTGAGCGCATACATGCAGCAGACACATGAACACATGTTGCGGCCGATTGCTGCATTGCGCGAACCGACGCACTGCACAAATACAACCGATTCCGGCGTGCTGCCGTCGGAAAGCCGGCGCAGGTTTCCACGGGTGGGACCGCCTGCATTCTGCATCCGTTCAAATTCAAGCGAGGTGATTACGTCCGCATACCGCAGGTAGCCGAAGCGGGAGAGTTTCTGCGCGTCAAAGAGTGTATAGCCGGTCGCAATTACGATTGAAGATGCCTCAATTTCAAGCGTGCGTTCATAATCTTCACGAAGGATCGCGTGCTTTCCGCAGGTGTCAAAGCAGAGTCCGCAGTTAATGCAGTGCTTGTTGTCTTTGACCACTAAATCCGGTACAACCTGCGCATGGGGCTTGTAAATCGCCTTGCGCACGCCAATGCCCGCATCGAATTTGTTGTAGACTTCGACCGGACATACTTCAATACATTCGCCGCAGCCTGTGCACTCGTCGATATTGATAAAACGGGGGTGGATTTTAACAGTAACAGTATATCCGTCCCCGGCCGGAGTGATTTTTTCGACTTCAGCCATGGTAAGTATGGTTACATTAGGATTGCGTGCGACCTCGGCCATCTTCGGCGAAAGAATGCACATGGAACAGTCATTGGTCGGAAATGTTTTGTCAAGCATTGCCATGTGACCGCCGATTGAGGGTTCACGCTCAATCAGATATACATGGATATTGTGGTTTGCGATGTCCATTGCGGTCTGAATGCCCGCAACGCCGCCTCCTATTACGACTGCATCACTCATTTGCATATCTCCTGCCGACTTCCACATAGCGTGCGGCGTTTTTCAGGTTGCCTTCGATTTCTTCGGGCGTGAGTTCGCGCATGACTTTTCCCGGCACACCTAAAACAAGGGAGTTTGGCGGAATAACCTTGTTTTCAGTGACCACGGCGCCGGCGCCCAGAAGTGACCCGTGACCGATTACGGCGCCGTTTAAAACTATTGCCCCCATTCCGATAAGGGCGCCGTCTTCAATAGTTGCTCCGTGAATAATGGCGCCGTGACCTATGGATACATTCTTTCCGATGGTAACCGGCTTTCCGATGGATTCATGGATGACCGCATTGTCCTGTACATTTGAATTGTCGCCGATGGTAATTTTATCCATATCGGCGCGGAGAACCGCACCAAACAGTACTGTGACGTTGTTTCCGAGATATACGTCACCTGCAAGGGTTGCGTTTGGTGCAATCCAGGTATTGGTTCCTGCTTCTTTTCCGCCAAAGTGCATACGTAAATACTATATTGAACGGTATATGTATTGATAATTATGGTTGAGCAGGGTGAGTCTGTCCAATAGATCCTCCAATCCGTTGGACAAAGGTTTTCTTGCACTGTAGTCGAGAGGGTAAACGACCTAATCTAGGCAAAACAGTACACGCTCCGCTATTCCCGGAGGTTTATACATGTGCTAGCAAGCGTTAGTTTTCAGTTTACGGTACAGGAATTCGTTATATGCAGCAGGCCAGGGATGTCGGGTCTGGATGATGATTCTCCAGTTGACCAAGCATCATCACTTGGAACGCAATGAAGTGGAGTGTCACATTGAGAGCACGAGAATCTTCACGATATCCGACTACATCAAATTTCACGGTTTTCTTTATCTGTGCATGTTTTCTCTCGCAATCTCCGCGTTCACGGTAGATTGCGCTCAATGTTTCCTGGTTGAGAATCTGCTGGTTCCGGAGGTATTTTCCAACCAGCCCACGTTTGTTTGTCTTTGCCAGAAACAACAGAGCCTCTTCAGTGGTTGTGCATTCTGCACCACCAGCTTTCCACTTTCTGTTTGCGGCTGTGAGAATCTTTTCTTCGGTAGCTCCCTTGCTAATAACGGACCCCCCCTCTTAGATAGGCTATTGGGTTTACGCCAAGATTTTCAAAACATATCGTGTGTGTTTCAAAACTGTCATATCCTCCATCCAGGAGAACATGTGTGGGATTGACGCCAAGCTCCTTGGCTTTTCACAGGAGGGTATGGCCATACCCGCTGTCACCTTCATTTCCTCCACTGTGAATCATGTAAAGCGGGAAATCGCCGTAATGAAGAATATGGGCTTTATCCATTTTGATCTTGTAATGAGGATTAAAAACAGAAATTGATGAATACCGGGATGCTTCCAACGGGGTTGAATCAATAATCATGACCTCCGGCCCAATGCATTTTACTGTTTGCTGGGCAACCAGTTCCATGAGATAATCAAGACCATCGTTGCCAAGTCGATACTTCACAAAATAGTGGATCGTGCTTTTAGTCGGGAACTTACCCTTGTATCCAGCTGGAAACAGGTAGTGCCAATCTTCATCAGAGAGACTTGGAATAATTTTACGATAGGGCAGATTACGGAAAGCTGCCAATACAACAATGCGAATCATGAGATCCACCGGATAGTGGAAATATGACCCCACGTTTGGATTGTAGTATTTTCTACGTATGTTCTCTGCAATCGCAGAGAGATCGGTGTGTGCCAATAACCATGG
>DALTWF010000031.1 GCA_029987235.1 Methanocorpusculum sp.
ATAATCAGATTGTCCTTGTGGAAAATCATCTGGAAAGTGTCGTCTCCAAGCTGGCAGGTAAAGGATGCGGTCCAGACTGCTTCGGATTCATCTCTGGTTGCTTCACCGCCGGAAGATTCTCCGGTCATAACAGCGATAAGGCCTGCTGTGGTGGTAAACTGCGGCATGGAGTCGGTGTATGCGTCGCAGTCCTGCACACTGACCATGAGATTTGCTGTTTCGGTTCCTACGGAGTTGAAGTAGTAAACCGGGCATCTGAAGTCTTTTTTCTTCGGTTCGTTTCTGGAAAGACCCATGGTGGTATCTGCTGCGAATGCAGCAAGTTCCGCTTTAAGTTTTCCCATGGTAAGCGGAGTTGCAAGTACCCACTTACCGCTCATGTTAATGGAAGTTTGTTCGATTGCCATTTCTTTTGCCTCCTGCTTTTTTTTATGCAGGATTTCTGAAATAAGGAGCGAAGGGAAAAAAGAACCCGGAAAATTTTGGATTGGAAGACGCTGGGGTTTTTCCGGGAAGTTTTTCCCTAGCGTCTTATTCCACTACTATATTGGGCGTATTCGGAGATAAACGTCTGGAAATACCGTAATTTTCAGACAAGGAGGTGTAAAATATAAAGAAATAAAATAAGAGAAAAAACATGAAAACAAATGCTGTCATAACCCTGACTTAAATTTATTATGCAATCCGGGTATATGCCGCAGTCAGGAGTTCATGATATCTTATGATACCTGTTCATGAGGGCTTAACACCTGCAATTTTCTCAGATTTGCAGGTTTGTCCTCATGTATGAAAAAAACATTCTCTCTTGTACTTCAACAAGTTCCTGTTACTACGCAATACATGGTTATTTCATCAATAACCGTACAGGATAAGATACATGTATCCATGACTAACTGATACTGTTCATGTATCTTATCCGCATTATAGTATTGGCTGTATAAGAATAACAGATGTTGCATGCCGGAGAGATACAACGTATTAAATAGGGGAAATGCAGCCATTCAATAGAAGTCTGCATTTTCCGGTTAAAAACGGGTGGTGTGGTTCACACCCCTTTTCCCTTTTTTACCCTGCACAAATCCACGAACGCCTGCGATATGCGGTGGTTTTTCTGCGCGGTATTGATGTTTCCGACCGAACATCCGATTTTGCGGGCGATATCGGTCCGTGTCATGCCTGTTTCAAAAAGTCCGCGAAGCGTCTTTTCGTCGGCAAGTTCCGGGTATTCATACCAGCGTTTCATACAGCATCCTCCCGCAGTTCCCGCAGCACAATCTCCCAGCCGGCGGGGCGTTCTTCGGTTTTGATGAACTGCGTGCATTCCTCTTTCGGCAGTACACGCTGGAGGTCGCCCAGATTTGCGCGGTCGTACATACCGCAGTCGAACTCAGGCAAAGCGGCGCACAATTCATAAAGCCGCGTGCGTCCGATCAGTTTTACCGCATCGAAGGCATAGACATAAACGATGCGCGAAAGAATATCCGGCCGCATCTTGCGGAGCCGCTCTACATCGACGACGCTTGCGGTTTTGATTATCTGCCGCACTTCATATGTTTCCGACTCGGTATTGCGCAGTTCGGGCAGGATTTCATTAAACCGGGCGCGTATGGTGACGGAAAGGTCTTTGAGCATCTCCTCAAGAAGCAGAAGATAGCGTCCTTCTTCGAAAATGTCTTTCGGACACGGAAGCGCCGCTTCTATTGCGGCAGCTACGTCTTCAGGGGTGAAAAGCCGGTTCATACGGTTTTTACCTCCGGTTCTTTTATATGTGCATATGATGCGCCGCGTGCTGCGGAGCGTATAGTGCTTTTTGTTACATTGAATTCTTCTGCGAATGCGGCTATTTTTTGTGCATGCGCTTTTTTGTCAAGGTTTTTGCATTCGCGTCTGATGCGCCGCACGTCTTCATTTTTCAGTGAGCGTATCGGTGAGCCGGTTTCGCGTCCGCCGGAGAGGTAATACATTTGTATGTTTTCAGTGATTGTTTTCAATTCAAGATTTTCAACTCTGTTGTCTGTCTTGTTTTCGTTGATGTGGTTGATGGTAAACAGGCGCGGAATGGTGCGTCCGCGGCGTTCTGCAATCATTACGGCGCGGTGGACGAATATGCCGAGTTTGACATTTTCAAATACTGTGCGGATTTTCAGGTATCCTGCATTATTCATGTGTGCCGGAATTTCTTTTCCGGTCGGGTAGTAGATTTTGCCTGTTTTTGTGTCAACAATCCATTCTTCGCGCAGAATCTTCTGGGATGCAACAAAGTCGGGGAAGGCGAAGGGAAATGTCCCTTTGACATGGTCTGTTGTTGTTAACGGGATTGCAGATACTATGTGCGCTGCATGGGGTGTTTCTGCCGGAATTACTGCATTTGTTTCGGTCATGGCATCTTCTCCGTTTTGTCCGGGCAGTATGCCGGCGGTTCGACAAAGTCGTCTGCTGTTTTACAGAAGTATCCGCCGATAATAGTTCGGGATTTGTTTTTGCCGTATGCAGTGTCCATGGTAAGAATTCCGCAGCAGTTGTCGCAGCCGATACAGGCAGGTGCTGCCATACAGTGTGAGACGGAAAAGGATTTCACCTTCGGGTTTTTTAACAGCCGGCGTTCAACGGTCATGCGCCTGCCCCTCCGGTTTGCAAATTTTTATTCGTATGCGGCACTAATATAATAGTGCTCCGGGCTGATGCTTTGTAGTGACTGTATGAGGCCGGGGTACTGATTTTTGTTCTGCTTGTTGTACGTGTCATTTCTGTTCTTCGTTTAGGGTTTTGTTTCGGTAGTCGTCAAGTTCTTTTCTGTGGATAAGTGCATAGATATCCACTGCTTCGCGTATGTCGGATTCGGTAAGCCACATCTCATGGATGCGGTGAAATTCCTCCCGTAGTGCCTGCCATGTTTTTGCAAAGGCGATTTTTTGTCCTTTCATGGCGATTACGGGCATAAGCATGATGTGTATCATTTCGAGAAGGTTCTGGCGTATCTCGAATTCGGATAGCGGCGGTTTTCCTGCTTCAATCCAGTCGCATACTTCGTCGGGCACGCTGTCTTCTGCGGTTTTGCCGTAGAGTGTGATGAATGCTACGGCGGTGAAGTATTCCGAGCGTGAGCGGTATCCCATGCGGGTGATGCGTTTGTCAAGGTCGCCTGCAAGGGTGTCGTCCATGCGGAAATGCTGGACGGCTGGTGCTTTTTTTCCGGTCAACTGGTTATCTCCTTTTTTTTCTTCTATTTCTTACAGGGGTGGTATCATGTAACATGAATCACAAAACATGTATCACTCTGTCCGCCGGAGGGGTAAGACCCCCCCTCTGCAATTTTCTTTGGGGCATGTTATCTCCTGTTTTTCGTCGTTTTTTTTCTTACTTCGTGTACATGAGTGTATTTATAGTTTTAAAATCAAAACTATACAACAGGAAACCACTGTCTCGGCTCCGGTGTTCCTGAAAAGGAAGACCGGAGGATTTTTTCACGGCTGATACTTTTTTTTCGGACAGGGTGTGATGCATGTTTTGTGTTGCATGATTCATGTTACATGATTCATGTTACATGTTACATGATTCGTGGTTCTGGTATTGCCTGGGTGTATCATGTGCCGGGATTTCTGCAGGGTCGTTTCCGGGTTGCAGCTTCCTGCGCACATGTACATAAAAGCGTGGAATTTCGGGTAATAAATAGATTTTGTGTGAAATTTCTCCGAAATTTTTAATATTTATCAACTTCAAAAATGAACATGGCGCAAAGAATATTATATACTCATGTTCATTTTTGAAAAATAAAATCCGGTACAGCGGGGCTGCGGCTGATTTTTGCAAAGCGCGCATGCGGGGGTGTCTGGACCTGGCAGAATCGGGGGTGCATTGTATCGAAAAATGATTGATGCAGCATAAACGCACGCGTGCGTTTAGCGTGCGTTTCGCGTGCGTTTATTTGTCGCCGCTCTTTTTTAAAAGGGTTGTATTTGCGGTCTGATTCGTGTTTTGACGGATTGTATCAGGATTTTGAATAAACGCACGCGTGCGTTTTCCGTGCGTTTCGCGTGCGTTTATTGTAATGTTACGGGGTGCAGATTTGATAGATAGTCTAAAATTCACAGAGGTTTTTTTTAATTGGAATACCAATACTGATATATATCATTCACATATCGGGAGAATTACATATGGTTAATATAGGCTTGAAAGAGGGGCTGAAAATTGAATTTAAAAGAGATGTCCCTCCGCTGCAGGATAGTGTACTTGCTGATGTGGTGGTTAGTTTTGCAAATACTGAGGGGGGCGTATTATATATCGGGGTTGATGATGATGGTGAAATTTCCGGACTTCATCCGTGTCACGAAAATCATGTATCACTTGGGGCAGTTATTGCCAATAATACGAATCCTCCGGTAAATGCCGGTGTTGAAAAAATTGAGGGGGATGTACCGTATATTATGGTTACTGTTCCGAAAAATAAATATGGTCTGACTGCAACGTCAGGCGGTAAAATTCTGAGGCGGCAGATAAAAACAGATGGTTCGCCGGAGATGGTGCCTGTATATCCGTATGAAATTTTGTCACGGCTTTCCGGTCTTGGGTGTTATGATTATTCAATGGAGGTTGTGCCGGGGGCAGCTTGTCAGGATCTGGATAGCGGGCAGCGTGAGCGTTTGAGAAAGATAATTAAAGAATATGGTGGTGATACTGCACTTCTTGACCTTTCTGACAGTGAACTGGATAAGGCTCTGGGTTTTGTGAAATCGGAAAACGGTCATTATGTTCCAACGGTTACCGGTCTGCTTATGATTGGGAAGGAGGCAAGTATTGCGTCTCTTCTTCCAACAGCAGATACTGCTTTTCAGGTCATGGAGGGTTCCAGTGTGCGGGTTAATGTTTCCTGGAAGAAACCGGTTCTGGAGATTTTTGAACTTATCTCTGAGTATATGAGGGTGTGGAATCCGGAAAGGGAGATTTTGTCGGGGATGTACCGGATTTCTGTGACTGAGTTTAATATCCGCGCTTTCCGTGAGGCGCTGGTAAATGCGTTTTGTCACCGTGATTATGCAGTTTTAGGCCGGGTTCGTGTCCTTATTGATGATTATGGTTTAACCATAAGCAGTCCCGGGGGGTTTATCGAGGGGGTTACTTTGGAAAATCTGTTAACGGTGGAGCCTAATGGTCGTAACCCGGGTCTTGCTGATGCTTTGAAGAGAATTGGTCTTGCTGAGCGGACGGGCAGGGGTATTGACCGGATTTATGAGGGGTCGTTAATTTACGGCAAGCCGCAGCCGGATTATTCCGAGTCTGATGCAAAGTCAGTGAAGCTGTTTATTCAGCGTGCGGTGCCGGATGAGGCGTTTACTTTGATGATTCTTGAGGAGAAAAACAGGCTTGGTCGTGATTTGCCGATTCATTCGCTGTTGATTTTGTCGCTTTTGAAAGATGAAAGGCGGTGTGATGTTTCCCGGATTGCAGGCTGTATTCATATCAGTGAGTCTAAGGTGCGGGCGGGGGTTGCGCAGCTTGTTGAGAGCGGTCTTGTTGAGGTTCGCGGGAGCGGTCGGGGGGCTTCGTATATGCTGAGTTCAAAGGTGTATCGCAGGACGTCTGATATTGCGGCGTATGTCCGTCAGAAGGATATTGATGCAATGCGTCAGGTGCCGCTGGTTCTGCAGTTTGTCGAAAGCAAGGGGTCGGTTACGCGTAATGATGTGTGTGATTTGCTGCATCTTTCAAGTCCGCAGGCGTATCGTGTTTTGTCGAAGATGACTGATTCGGGTGTTCTGGTACTTGTCGGTAAGGGGAGGGGGGCAAAATATGTTTTGGCGGTTTCAAAAAATACATAATGCATCTGATTTTATGCGTGCGTTTAGTGTGCGTTTTGCGTGCGTTTATTTGTCGCCGCTCTTTTTTAAACGGGTTGTATTTGCGGTTTGATTCGTGTTTTGCCGGATTGTATCAGGATTTTGAATAAACGCACGCGTGCGTTTTGCGTGCGTTTAGTGTGTGTTTTGCGTGTGTTTACTGCAAAACTGCGGGAGCGGCGATTCGTTTCAGCCTTGTATCCCTCCGCGCCCGTTTTGCCTTACTGCATTAATCCGGTATGGGGACTCAATGCTTTATTGCCTGTACCGCATCGTAATCAGTGTAAAGTGGGGGGGGGAGCAGTACAAGAAAGCACAGTGCTGTAATCCGGCACTCCTCACTCAGACGTTCATTTAGACAACTCTTCATCCGGGATGGTCTCCTTAGTCTCTTTTTGGTGCTGTTTTTCATACCGTTTCCTCTCATACTGCCTTGCTTTCGGAGACAGAAAACGCCTGATGCCTGCAATAACAAGAGCAAAACAAAATACAAAGAGGGACTTGCAGAAATCAGCAATCACTGCAGCAGCCGCATTCTCTGCAAATGTTCTGTCCGTTTTAATCATCTTTGTAAATCGGCCTGTGGTTTATTTACTTACATTACCCGTCATTCGGACATGGTCACAGACGGCTGAAGCCCTCATACCTTTCCTGAGACCGCAAACGCGCCCCGCTCCTGCCGGCAAGACTGCCTGCTTTAGTCGTGCTCCGGTCGGGTTTTGAGTCCGGCCGGACTAATCCAATGCAAAATTAAACCATATAGCAAAAGACCACCCGCGTGTTTTCAAATCCGGGAAATAACGAATGCTGTATGCAAAACAACACAGAACCCGGGGGCCTCCCCCCCCTCATCTGCCGCGCTGCAGCAGAAAATCTGTTTTGATAGACGCATACCTCCCTTCTGATTGATAACTCCCGGAATATGACGGAACCGGACAATACTTTTAATAATGAGAAAAAAAAACAATTTTAATACATCACAAATTTGTTTTCATAAAAAATCTATCTAAAGGAAAGTTTCTCATGGCAGCTGAAATGAAAAAAACGGTTTTAGTCGTTGATGATGAAGAAATTGCCCGGGATATTGCAGTTCTTGCATTAAGCGAACAGTATAATGTAATATCTGCCGTATCTGCTGATGACATGCAGGCAAAACTGAAAGTCTGCCTGCCAAGTATTATTCTTCTTGATTTGTATCTGCCGGATTCAACAGGTCTTGAAATTCTGGATATTCTTTCATCACATAAGGAATGGGCACGGATTCCGGTAATATTTGTGACCAGCGAGCATGATACGGAGATTGAATGTGAAACTCTTGCATCCGGTGCGTTTGATTATGTTAGAAAGCCGTATTCCGCCGAGGTTCTGCTGACGCGTGTTTCGCGTGTTTTACGGGATGTTAAGCCTACAGGGGCTTTGATGCGTCAGCGGATGGTTGAGCAGACGAAAAAAGATGCTGACAGAAAACTCAGTGTGGTTGAGGAGTATCTGCGTGAGCACGTGAGCGAGGGCATTATATATATCAAGGCGCGTGACCTTGCAGAGAAACTTGAGATTACTCCGCAGATGATGTCAAAGTGTTTAGCAAAAATTGCTGAAAAAGATGAGTTTGATGTGGCGCGGTGGGGAAATGCAGGTGTCTGGAAGATTGCATTAAAAGGGGATAAGGAACCCGGTTCGGATTCCTGATTTTTATTGTTTGAATGTTTTTTACCTGTTCTTTCTTTTTGAACCGTTTCCTTTTTTCGTGCGCAGACGGTTATCTTTTCGTACCGGGTATTTCGCGCCGGTCTTTACGGCTTTTGCCGGAATGCTTGTATTGCTTTATTTACTTTTGAGACCCGTAAAACAGCAGCCCGGTATCAGCCCGGTATCTTTCATTAATAATCTATGTGATTTTTTCTTTGTTATCAGTGTATAGGGAACGTCTGTGCGCTGCATAACCAAAGCACGAGGGGGCGTATCCTGTTTATCCTGTGCGCAGCCGGATTTCCTGCATGCGCCGCATAATCAATTAACCGTCAAATTAAACCCTGAATACAAAAAAAATCCTGATTTAACTCTTAAACACTCCTGCGCGCACTTCGTTCACTTTCCGCGCAGATGTGCGGACAATCCGCCGCGTTCATGATTTAATGCAGTTCGGTTCTGCTGATGCATGCCAAATCCGTTTTTTCAATATTGCTCCATTTCGCCTGTAGACCATGTTTCAGCCTGATTTCAGAAGGTCATATAAACCTTTTGAAAAAATTCTTCTCCAAACTCCCTATGTCATACCGGAGATAATAGTAGTATAGAACATCAAAAGCGGTCCGGCTGTGTCGGGCTGCACGTTGATGGTGCAGGAAATCAGACAACTGATTTCTGTGATGCCCGGAATACCGGATGTTACTGAAAAATAGGAGAATGATACATTGAAACAGCAAGAAACCTTCCTTCGGGTGGACCCGGGATAAGAACCGGCCCCTGAATCCAGCACCCCGTACGAATTCAGAAAAAAAACCAGATAACCTTTCAAAAAACAAACTCGGAGAAAAATCATGAAAAAATCATTAAAGAACGCAATAATGGCACTGTTAGCAGTATTCCTTATTATTGCATCGGCAGGAGCTGCATCAGCAGCATCAACCGGTACACTTGACATCACCCTTAGTACCGGAGAAATGACCGCAGAACAGGGAGCGTACACCGCAACCGTTACCTACACCCCGGGCGAGGATCAGACCCTTGCAGCATTTGCATTCGGACTTGAATCGAATAACACCGCAGTTACCGTCACCCCTAAGACCTTTGGCGGTGCAGACTTCAAGGGAACCGACTGGAACCTTCAGACCATGAACGGCTACTTCTCCGGATTTAAGTCCGACGGCAAGGAACTTACCGCAGGTACAGAATATGTTCTTGGAACCTTCACCATTGATACGTCCGCCGCATCTGCAGTAACCGAAGATGTAGCAATCTCATTCTTAGAGAATACATCATTTGTTGACAAGGACCTTGTAGATATAACAATTACAGCAGACTCTGAAACACTCAGCGCAAACAACCCGAACTCACTTATCCTGAACACTGCATTTGCAGTTACCGACGGTGAAAAGTATGACAATGGTAAAATCACCGGTCTCAAGACTGAACAGAAGACCGAACTGACTGCAACTAATGCAACTGAAGCATTAAACCAGTTCATTGTCATCAACGAACTCGGACAGAAGATGACCGATGCATCAAAGTTCGACCTTTCCTACGCATCCAATGATGCAGTCAGACTTGCAATCGTCCACGACGGCGACGGCACCACCCAGGTACCATACTACATCGGACTTGTCGGAAACCCCGGTAAGGCACCGGCATTCTTAACCGCAACACTCAAGGACGCTGCAAAGACAAACACACTCGACTCATTAGACGTTGAATTCGGCTTTGCAAAAGCAGTAATCGGCAATGATAATATTAAGGGTGGAGAGATCTTCAAGATTACTCAGAAGACCTTTGAGTACACCGGTGAAAGCCTTTACAACAGTGTTTACAACAGCATCGAAGTTCTGAACCACAACAACGCAACCAAAGCAGGAATAACCAGAACTGAAACCGGATTTGCAGACGGTTTTGGCCGCCTGATTACCCCGGCAGACTACAGTCTTAAAATCTACGACGATAATGCTGCTGAAATTAACCCGAACGATCTGAAAGATGAAGGAACATACACCTTCAAAGTTGACTTAGTCGAAAACGAACACTATGCAGACAATGGTGCAATTGAATCCGGCGTTGATGAAAACGAGTTCACCTTCGAGATTACCACCTTATTCGTAAGCGGTAAAGCAGTACAGGACACCAGTTTCAATGCAGCAAACAAGGCAACCATCTTTATTGACTACACCACCCACAAAGATCCTACTGAGGTTACTATGAACTCCTTTGATGCGATTCCGGTATTTACCCACTACCAGCAGTCCTTACAGTTAAAGAGCTTTAACGCAACCCGCTCTGTAGCATTACCGGACTCATCCCTGTTCTCAGTAACTCCGACCGACAACCCGACAATGATTACCATTGTTGCCGGTACCAACCCGACAGCAAAGACCACCAAGTTCTGCATTGAAGGCGGAGTACTTGGAGATGTCAACCAGGATGGCAAAATTAACCTGACAGATGTTGCTACTATCTCTACAAAACTCGGAACAACCAACTTCAGCGATGAGGAGAAATTCTACGGCAACATCTTCGGAAACGCCGGAAACCCGGGCATTGTTGATGCAAAGTTAATTATGGCTCAGTTCTTGGGAGGTCTTGATGCAGATTACCAGGCCCCGGTGAAAGCATAAAGAATCAGGACTGACAAACTAAAAAAAAAACACAAAAAGAGGAACAAAAATGAAATCACACCTGCTCCAGGGAATTATCATTCTGCTTGCGGCCGTATTTCTCATCAGCGGAACTGCGGCGGCAGCAGAACTGACCGTAAAGGCACCGTCTGCCCCGAATGGAGCAGGCGATGTCATTACCGTTCCGGTAATTCTTAAAAACGACATTGACTTTGCCGGCTTTGCTGCGTCTGTTGGAAACAACATTGACGGAGTGATAATCACTATTAATGAAAACCGCCCGATTCAGGATGCGGGATACACTGTAAACAGCAAAGAAGAAAACAAAGTACAAAAACTCAATGCACTGCTTCCTTATGGAACCTCCGGAATAACTGATCCGGAAATTGAACTTTTTGATATTGATATCAGAATTGTCGATCCGAATGTGAAGGCAATTCCCCTGGAACTTACACTTCGTACCCTCTTAACAGCATCAGGCGATGAAATCCCGCTTGACACTGTTCAGAAGGTCGACATATCAAACCTTCAGCTTACCGAATCAGTCAGCGCATCTGTAAACACCCGTGCCGAGGAAACAACCGTTGCAGAAACCCTGCCGACGGCAGTCCCGGTAGCAGTTGACATGCCGCAGGAAGCAGAGCCAAAGACAAACACTCAGTCAAATACCCAGGAGTCTGCCGGAACTGTTGACCAGTCCCCGGTGACCTCTGAATCAAACCCTGCATCCGCACAGACTGCGGTGCAGACCGCGCAAAAAACACAGGCTGCAAAGCCGGCAAAGACTCAGGCTAAATCCCCCGGATTTGGCATCCTTGCCGTACTGGCCGGACTTGCCGGCGCAGCAGCTGTTATCAGAAAAGAATAAAGGAGCAAAATTATGCACAGCAGCCATCTTCAAAAATGCCTAGGAATCCTGCTTGCCGCAGCTCTCCTTGTTTCCTGTTTTTCCGCATCAGCGTTCGCTTTATCTGTAGAGATAGAGCTTCCCTCGGCGGAAGTATCTCCGGGAGACATTGTAGAAGGCAGTATTTACATTGTAAATGCCGGTTCCGACAACAATCTTATGTCTTACCAGTTCTCTCTTGTGTCAAATGCACCTGTGGGAGAAGACCTTGAATTAACCGTTAAAGAAACTGATTATCTCAAGCTGGCAGGCAGTGGTGTAGGAAACGTCGCACGCGACGGCATTGTCGCCTCATCCGGTGACGGATATACCGCGATAGATTCAGAAAAACAGCGTATTGCCGGCTTTACTATGAAAGTACCGGAAAACCCGCAGCTTTCTTCCTATTCTGTAAGTATTTACACCGATGAGGGATGTTCGTTTGTGGATACCGCCTCAGCCCACTACAATGAAAAACAGACTGGTGCGTACCGCACCATGAATACGGAAACGATGACAATGCTCGAACTGGACTGTGAGGACCTTGCTGTAACTCCGGGACAGATTACCGTTGCAGGAGTAACTCCTTCGGTTTCTGCCGTTCCGCAGGTTAATCCGACTCCGGCCATGTCAGCAAAGACCGAGCAGGAAATCATCAGTCTTGGTTCGGACCCGCACCCGACAAAGGCACCGACACAGGCGCCGGCAGCTTCCTCTTCCTCCTCTTCCTCCTCATCAGGACAGGCAGGCACGGCGGCAGGCCAGAATGCTGCAGCGCAGCAGACTGCAAAAACCCAGTCTTCGTCCGGTTCTTCTTCGTCCGGTTCTTCGTCTTCGCATTCTTCCGGTTCTTCTTCTTCATCCGCTCAGGCATCTCAGTCAGTCAGTCAGAATTCAGGCAGTCAGCAGTCAGCAGCAAATCCGGTTGTTTCACAATCACAGGATTCAAAGCAGACCACGGGTTCTTCCCAGTCTCCCAAGCAGACCACTCCCGTTAAATCACCGGGCTTCGGTATTGCAGCGGGTCTTGGACTTCTCGGGGGCGTCGTGCTCTGTCTGAACAGGAGGAATATGCATTAAAAATGAACTCTGTTGTGAAATTATTAATCATGCTTATGACAGCGGGATTTGTAATTCTTTGCACAGCCGGTGCTGTATCTGCATTAGATGTAACCATCGAAATGCCGAACCAGATTTTAGCCGGGGAGACTGTTACCGGATACATTTACATTAATGATGCCGGGGCAGACAACTCGGTTCAGTCGTATCAGATGAGCTTAAAGACCATTCCTGCTGACGCGGGAATTACCTTTAAGGTTAATAAAACAGGATACCTGCTTGATCTCGGCGACGGTATGATGCAGTCACCTGATAATGTTGTTGCATCCGGCGCATCGTTAACCCCGCTTTCCTATGAGGAGATCGATGCAGTTCAGCAGCTTGTCTGTGAATTTGCATTCACCGCACCGGAAAATCCGCAGGCAAAATCTTATGAAGTAACCCTTAATCTGGATGACAGGAGTTCCTATCTCTGGACAGAGGGTAAGTACTTCTATGACGGCAGCGACTACAACTATGCAGGAACCATCATCCCCGGTTCGAAACTGAATGTAAAATCCCAGCTGGTTGGAATTACCAGTGTTCCGAAAATTAATGTAGAGATTGATCTTCCGGATGAAGCACAGCCGGGAGAGACTCTGAATGGACATGTTTACATTACCAATGCAGATCTGAACAATTCTCTTGTCGCCTACCAGCTGTCTCTGATTTCGGATGCAGCAGCAGGTGACGGACTGCAAATTTCAGTCGTCAATGATGATGATGTGCTGCAATTAGGTACGGCTGCACCGACAATTAATGGTGCGGTTGTTGCAGATTCTGTGGCAAATCCTCTGAGCGAAAGTACTGAGATTGATGCGGATAAGCAGTTAGTCTGTAACATTTCCGTAAAGATTCCGGATGTTTTGCAGGGAACTCCTCAGAAAACCAGTTACACGATTTATGTTGACAGAACGGACCGCAGTTCTTTTATCCTGACTCCGGACTATTCTATCTGTGACAACACTGAGTACCGCTTAGGTGACAAAGTGTTTACCGGTGCATACCTTAATGCAACGCCTGTAACCATTACAGTTGCTGATGCCACTATTGAACTTGTGGCAAACAACGGCTGGTATACGGGCAAGGACGGAAACAACCTCCAGAAGGAGGGTGTAAACATCACTGACCCGGTTACCGGTGTTGAACTTTGCACGGTTACGCCGGATGCCCAGCGCTTTAATGCATCAACCAAGGCAGAGCTTAAGTACAAGGTCAGTGCTTCCGGAAGCGACAACGGTGTCATTGAGCTGTTCACTGCAAAGCCGCTGCTGTACTCGATTTCAGGCAAGAGTCTGGAAATGAGTGCATCAACTGTTCAGGCATTTGACGCAGATGACAATAAGGTGGGTACGGCTGGTACCGGCGGATTTGATGAATCCGGCGTGTACAGCCATACCTGTGTGATTCCGGAAGATGCCTCCTACCTCACTGTAACTTTTACAGGGAGAGTGCTTGGTGATGTAGATAACAATAAAAGGCTTTCCATCAATGATTGTAGTTTCATTCAAAAAAGCCTTTTAGGGGTTATGACATTCTCAATTGATGATGAATTTTATGGTGATGTTGATGCAAACACAAGACTTTCGATTAATGATTGTAGTGCAATTCAGAAATACCTCTTAGGTGTTTCAACGTATAACTGGATGTAATGGTAATAGATATGAAATGTATTAAAGCATGTATAATAACGCTGATAACCTTAACATTAGTTTGTGGTTTATTTGGTACAGCAGTAGCGGTTGAAACATCAACCTTAGATTATACTGTTACTAAAGATGGTGTAGCAGTTGATGTTGTTCAACCCGGGGACACAGTTCAAGTGAACGTCATGTGGTCTCGCACATCTCCAGCGAATGTAATTCCTGGATATCAGTTATTTTTGGATATAGATGATAGTGATTTATTGCAGCCGGTAACAGCGACCGTTGCAGGTGCATCGGGAACTCCTGTTGAATCAACTGCTCCTGACCTCTATATTACAAATAATATGTTGCAGATTGTAAAAGAACCATATTATAAAGGAACTCAATCTAATATATTCTCTGACAAAAGAGTAATTATATTTCGTATGCCTTCTTCTGGTGGTGAATTTTATCAGTCTGCATCGAAAGAGAATTTTAATTTACCAATGTGTTTGGCAACAATAAATTATAAAGTTCCAGAGACTGTTAGTACTGAATCTACGGTTACTCTGTCATTTGGTACAAATTGTGAGATTCTTGTAGATGATGACTATACATTGAATACTTTTGCCCTTCACATTCATCCAGATGTAACCTTAGACTATGCAGTAAACGATTCGACATATGGTACAGTAACACCGACATCAGAAACTGTTGGTGCAGTAAAGGATACTGTTGACGAACCGACCGGTTCCACCGCAACAGCAGAATCAGGTTACCACCTTGAAAACTGGACCTATGATGACTTAAGCGGCACTGAACAGACCTCAACTGAAGAACATCTGACGCCGCACACCGAGAAGTACGCAATCACCGACTACTACACGGACACCACATACACGGCAAACTTTGCGCCAAACAAGACGAATATTACATTCTATGAGAGTGAATCTGTAGAAGCTGCAGGCAACCCCTATGAGAACACCTACAATGCGGCGGTGAATTTCGCAGCAGATCCGGTTAAGGAAGGATACTCCTTTCTCGGATGGAAAGTCGAACTCGAAGGCGGATCCTTTGCAGACCTTGATAGCGAGGATTATGTCGTATCTAATGTGTGGAAATATACCGGGGGCCATGACGGCGCTCTTTCAGTTTATGCTGACTGGAATGTAAACAAATCCACCCTGAAATTTGACGAAAACGGCGGAGACAAGGAAGTATCTGATGCAGTTATTGAATACAACGCAACAGAAACCGACAAAACCAAGGCAGAGCTCATTGACACCCACCAGACCGGATTCTCCCTGCACGGCTGGAACATTACCGGAAGCAGCCCGGGCATCACCCTCATTGATGAAAACGGTGCTCTTTGCAAGAGCGTATCCTATGGCGGAACAGATTACACCGATGCAGACGGCAAATGGTTAATTACAACCGATGGAACCGTAGTTAATCTTACCGCATGGTGGGGACCCAAACTGGTTGACGTCACCCTTAACCCGGTCCTTGACTGCCCCGGTGCACAAACACTCGTGAAAGCAACCTATGGACAGGCAATGCCTGCCATCACCGCTCCGGCAAAAACCGGATACACCTTCAACGGCTACTTCAGCTCAATGGAAGGCGCCGGTACAAAGTACTACAACGATGACGGAACAAGTGCACAGAACTGGGATTCAGAAGACCCGGCAACCCTGTACGCATTCTGGACCGCACACACCACTGAAATCACCCTTACCGAAAACGGCGGCAGCGGTGTATCTCCGGCAACCGTCACTGCAACGTACGGCAGCTCTGCATTATCAGATGCCATCACCAACCCGACACTTACCGGAAACACCTTCCACGGCTGGAAACTGACCACTGACTCCACCTCAGACACCCTTATCGGTACCGACGGCAAACTCGTTGCCGGCATCACCGGATACACCGAAGGCGGCGTCTGGAGCAATGCAGCCGATTCAACTCTTGAAGTATTCGGCAGCTGGACTCCAAATGTAACCCATGTAACCTTTGTAAAGACCGAAGGAGACACCTTCCAGCAGGACTTTACCTACAACACATCCATCGGCACGATTCAGGCACCGTCCAGAACCGGCTACACCTTCAACGGCTGGAATCTGGGAACCGCCGGCGGCATTCAGATTCTGAATACCGACGGAGAATTCGTTGATTCCACCTACGGAAACGGAACCATCTGGACCAATGCATCTTATGCCGACGACTCTGAAATGACGCTTGTCGCATCCTGGACTGCAAAAGAAACAACCCTGAACATGGACCCGGCAAACGGCACTGCTGCATACACCGGAAAAGCAGTCTTCGACTCCACTGCACCTACCTCAACCGGTGCACTTCAGCCGGTCAAAGACGGCAAATTTGTCTTCGACGGCTGGTATACATCCGGCGTTAAACTCATCGGCACCGATGCAAAATTCATCACCGGAACCGAAACTGCCCAGTGGGTAAAGAACGGCAAATGGAGCAACGAAACCGCAGCACTGGATATCGCTGCAAAATACCTGCCGGACCTTTCCTATGCAGGACTTGACGGCAAAGCAACCGTAGTTGAAGATGAATCAGGAAACTATGTAATCACCTTAAACAAGGATGTAACCGGAACAGTATCAATTCCTGATACCTGGGGCGATGTTATCCTTGACCTGGACAATCACACCATTAAAGGCGCCGACGGAACCGCCGGCAGTCCGAATGGAAAGCCGGCAGTCATCATCACCGATGAAGGCGGAGCAGGAACCACCATTACCGTTAAGGACGGAGAAATCACCGGCGGTAACGGTGCAGACGGAACCGCACCCGGCAACGGAGGAAACGCTATTGAAAGCCAGTCCGATGCAGCAGGAACCAAAGTCATTGTTTCCGATCAGGGCACTGTAACCGGCGGTAACGGCGGTAACGCAACCAGCGGAAACAACGGCGGTAACGGCGGAAGCGGTATTGCAGGCACAGTCAGCGGCGGTATTGCAACCGAAACCGGCTCTGAAGTTACCGGCGGTAACGGCGGTAACGGAGGCGACTCCAAGACCGGCAACGGCGGTAACGGCGGTAACGGCGGAAGCGGTATTTCTGCAAATACCGGTGCGGCAGAAGTTGTCAGCAACGGTGATGTTGTCGGCGGCGACGGCGGTAACGGAGGAAACTCCGAGGCAGGCAACGGCGGTAACGGCGGTAACGGCGGTACAGGCGATGTCGACGGCTACGGCGGCAACGGCGGCGCAGCATCCGATGGTCACACCCCGGGCAGCACCGGATCCGGTGAAGAATCCGGTGAAATAAATTACTGGGTTAACTACCTTGCACCCGGAAGCAGCCTTCCGAAACAGAATGTTGCAGTTCTGGTTAACGCAACCGGTGTAACCGTTGGTAACGGCATCAGCACACCGGTTAAATCAGGTTCCACCTTCCTTGGATGGACTACCACCGATGTAACGGTCGTTGACAACCAGTTCACCATGCCCGGCAGAAACATTAACTTTGAGGCATCCTGGGAGGCCCTTCCGGTACCACCAGTTACTCCGACAGTGACTCCGACTCCGGTACCGCCAGTTACTCCGACAGTGACTCCGACTCCGTCTCCGGTACCGACTAAACATATGTCATCCGGCGGAAGCAGCGGCGATACCGGTTCGGGACATTACACTCAGTATGAACGTCAGGTCTCCAAGACAGACACCATGTCGTTTGGTTCAAGCGATCTTGTAACCCGGATTATCTTCAGTGAACCGGTCTCCGGCGTAGTCACTCTGAACTATGATGTCGCAGGCATCACCGACACGGTAAGTTCATCAGTTGATGTATCCTCCGGTCAGGTTCAGACCGCTGGACTGAAGAACGCACCGATACTTGTAGCAGACAAGAACGGCGGAGAAATCAAATTTGTCGATATCTTCAAGATTGAAGGTTCAGCAAATCTCCCGACTGAGAAAGTAAGAACAATCGGTTTCAAAATTCAGCTTTCAACACTGAGAAATGAAGGATTCACTGTAAATGATGTGATTCTTTACCACGGTGATGAGAAAGGCGAAGTCTGGATTCCGCTTGACACCTACCTTGAAAAGAGTGACAATGTCTATGCATACTACCATTCAGAAACCAACGGAGCTTCTCCGTTTGCAGTAGTGTTCATGGAAGACAAGTCAATTGTAACGGAAGAGACTCAGACCCTGTCGTATGATCAGGCAATGATTGATGCTCAGAACCCGGCTGTTGTTTCTACTCCGGGCTCAAGCCAGGTTCCGGTTTCTGCACCGACCACCCTGCCGACTGCAGCAGCAATCCCCAGTACGCCGGTACCTGTTGCAGGTCTTCTTGCAGGTCTTGGAGCAGCAGGTCTTCTTGCAGGCTTCGGACTGAAACGCAGATAATCGTCCGGCAGAAAAATCAGGGAATTTCCCTGATTTTTCGTAAATCGGGTGTGCCGGATTTCAGCAGTGCCGGATTTCAGCGGTGGCGGATTTCAGAGGTGCCGCAAAGGCAGCAGGCAGGAAAGCACATCGGTCGCGGCCGGTGTGTCCTGACATGTATATGTCGAAAATGGTATTGATTTGACAACGAACACGGAAAATATCCCTGTGTTGTGGGTCTGATGACCGGATGATATGTCTGTCTGGTATTGGCGGCTTGGTTCCAGAAGACGAAATACAGACAGTAAGTGCTTATGGCATTTTGTCCGGTCCAAAATAGGTATCAGATTCATGACACCCGGGGCAATTCCGGGGCGTGATTTTTGTTTTTTATTTGCATTTTATTTATTTGTTGTTTTGCCGGATTGGAAGTGTACTATCTCCCCCACGAAAGCCACCACGAAAAACACCACGAATCGCCAGCCTTCAGTCGCCAGCCTTCAGTCGCCAGCCTTCAGTCGCCAGCCTTCG
>DALTWF010000056.1 GCA_029987235.1 Methanocorpusculum sp.
GGTAATCAGGAAAAAAAAGAAAAAGAAGGGTGCCGGAGGGGCTTACCGATGAGCCCCCTGCACAACTGCCCCTGCAGCCACAACTACCCCTGCAGCCGGCTGCATATCAGGAGCCGACCCGTGGGCAGATGGGCCGAAGATAGAACCGCTTGCGTCACCCGTTGCCCGGATGAATTTTACTCCGGTATCTGCGGTGAAGGTGTCTTTGTCGAGTTTGAGTGTCTTTTCGACGGTGCCGTTGAAGCTTGCGATGGCAATGGCATAGGTGTTTTCTGCGGTCTTTTTCCATGTCAGGGTGTGTTCTGCGGTAAGACCGGCCTGTGCGGTTTCGGTTTCTCCGAGGGCGATTAACATGGTTTTGCCGGTTCCGTCTGCTGCAAAGGTCAGGCTGCATCCTGCGGCTGCGTTGCCGTTGAATCCGTCTACGATGAAGGGTTCTTCACATACCCAGGTTCCTTCTATCGGGTCGGGTACGGTTGTGGTTGTGCAGCCTGCGGTGAGGAGTGCGGCTGCTGTGATCAAGAGCAGGATGGTTCCTGTGATGAGTGCTTTTTTCATACTGAATTATGTGTTCTGATGAGGGATATAGGTTTGGGATGGGGCGGCGGGTAATCAGGAAAAAAAAACAACATGAGACTTTCGTCTCAAGCGCCCCGATGAAAAGATATGATTAATATTCCCATTGATTGGATACATACATTTTCATGTAAAGCCCGCATTAGGGGAGCTGAAGACTTCACCCCGGATTCATGAAAATACCTCTGCATGATGCTCATCAACAATATCTCATCAAACAGCTTTATTTACCAGGTTAAGGGGTATTTTCATAGTAAAAGAAAAAGAAATGCGGGGGATGAGATATTACTGTATCTAATTTTGCCAGTGCGTCATTCCATCTGTGTCACCCGCAGACCGGGTGGATATAACGCTGTTATCTATGGTGAGTGTGTCTTTGTCGAGTTTAAGTGTCTTTTCCACGGTGCCGTTGAAACCGGCAATGGCAATGGTGTAGGTGTTTTCTGCGGTCTTTTTCCATGTCAGGGTGTGTTCTGCGAAAATACCTGCCTGTGTGTTTCCGGTTTCTTTGGCGGCGACAAGTGTGGCTTTTCCAACTCCGCCTGATTCAAAAATCAGGATGCATTCTGCGGCTGCGCTGCCGTTGAATTCTTCAATGATGAGCGGGTCTTCAACTGTCCAGGTTCCTTCTATCGGGTCGGGTATGACTGCGGTTGTGCAGCCTGCGGTGAGGAGTGCGGCTGCTGTGATCAAGAGCAGGATGGTTCCTGTGATGAGTGCTTTTTTCATACTGAGTTATGTGTTCTGATGGGGGATATAGGTTTGGGATGGGGCGGTGTTGTTCCAAAACCTCCATTATCTCAACTGCCTTTCGATAAAAACAACATAAACGTCCTGATGAAAAGATATGGTTACTATTCCCATTGAATGGATACATACCGTTTTATGTAAAAAAAAAAGATTGGAAAGATTATCTGAAATACTTCGGACTCAGGAAATCAATAATCTCCTGACGCGGACGCATAATTGTAGCTGCATATGGTTTAATTTCCTTGATAGTCTTTTCCCCTGGTACATACACCGGCCACTCGGGTACATTTGCTCCATTTGGATTTCCGGTCTTGATGAAGTTGACCCAGTATCCATGTACTACGTCTCTGACTTTTTTATCATCATCATTCATCGGCTGTCCGCTGAGTGATGTTGACATACCAAATACATAAGGCATTTCCATTGCATGTGTCTGAGGGCAGCCGTGCGAATCAGTATAGTTGAAATCGTAGACATAGATTTGCTTACCCTGCTTTGCAAAAGCATCTTCTGCTGCAACGACTCCGAGGGTAACTACTGTCATTCCAACTGTTTCCATTGCTTTTTGAAGAATAGGGCGGTCAGTCTGGGCTGCATAATAGTCAATGACTTCCTGATATGAGTCAGGTCTGAATACCGTCTTGATGTAATTGTTGAATTTTTCTTCGCTAATTTCACCATGGACAAAGAGCACGCCTTCCACATCGTTGTTACCCATAAGGATAGTGATGTCTTTGTTGAAGTTTCCTTCATTTATTGCTTTCAGCGGGTTGTTAAGCGGGAGGACACTGCCATCATAGACAGGATAGGTCTGGTAAGGATTTCCAATCAGAATGTCCTGGAGGTTAGGGTCAGCGAGCGTCCAGAGTTCCATTGCATCAGCTTTGCGCAGTTTTTCAAGTCCTTCTTTGGAGTCGTCTGCACCAAAGTGTTCTGCAATCTGTTTTCCGATTGCAATGGATTCATCCAGATTCAGGTGGTTTGCACATACATACGAAATTGCTCCGGACTCCATTGCGGCTTTCTGGAACAGACCTTTTGCTTTCGGGCTTAAGACGAGTGCGAAGGTGTTGAATGAGCCTGCGGATTCTCCGCCGACGGTAACATTATCCGGGTTTCCGCCGAATTTGGCAATGTTGTCATGCACCCACTGAAGCGCGCAAATCTGGTCAAGGGTTGACCAGTTTCCTGCGGTTCCGTATTCTTCCATGAGGGTGTTGAGTGCGAGGTAACCAAGTGTTCCAAGGCGGTAGTTAATGGTAACTACGATAATGCCTTCTTTGGCGAACCGGGTGCCGTCATAGGTTTTTTCAGAACCTGAGCCAAAGCACCATCCGCCTCCGTGAATCCAGAAGAAAACCGGCAGTTTGTCTCCTTCTTTGGCGTCTGATGGTTTCCAGATGTTTAAGTACAGGCAGTCTTCACTTTTCGGGACGTCTTCTTTGACAAGGAAATTATTCTGAATGGCTGCGCTCTGATATTGGGTGCAGTCAAGGGTTTCTGTCCATGGTTTTTTTGCTACCGGGGGTGCGAATCTGAGGTTGCCTACCGGTGGTTCGGCATATGGAATGCCGAGGAATTTGTCAACACCGTCTTCGCTGAGTCCGGTGATGTTCAGAGCGTCATTTCTGACATATGCGGATGTTGTTGTGCGAGTCATACAATGTATACATTTGTATTTGTGGTATATAAAACAGATACTATGCTGGATTTGCTGTAAATTTTAAATGACGCATATCTCAGTATGGTAAAGCCGTGCTTTGTTAAGGCCGCATACTTTGTTAAGACCGCATATGGTCTGTCTCCGTAATTCGCTTCGCTCTGTCCGGTCCGCGCCTTGTCTCCTTTTTGCTTTATTCGCGTATGGGGGCTTGTGAGAAACCGGGCTTATGTATGGTTGTGCCCCGTTTTCCTTTCTGCATTTTGCTGTGTGTGCGGCTTTCGCCTGTGCTCTTTTTGCTTTAGTCGCGTAT
>DALTWF010000005.1 GCA_029987235.1 Methanocorpusculum sp.
CATCATCAGCAGCTGCCCCCGCACCTGCCATAAGCAGCACGAGGACCACAGCAAACGCTGAAAGAATTACTTGTGTAACATTTCTGTTTACCATTTTTATTCCCACTTCTTTTAACAGCGAATGTTTTATTACAAACGCCGTGGAAATAAAATACTAAGGGTTATAGACAACTGTCACTACCATTTTGCCGGATTCTTTGCAATGGTACCTGGCAAAGTGATAGAAACCCTGTTCTCCTATTTTGATCTGAAATCGTTCCATGCAACTGGCATTTTGGGAATTCTGGAATTTCCCGCGCATCTGCTACAATTTCATATTAGCCCCCGCCCTATTTAAGAACTCGGTCGTAATTTTAGGGCAAATTTTAAGTCAAGTTTGCAATTTTCACTTTGTATTTATAACTTACTGTATAAAGAGTGTCCCATCGGAAGATGGGACGGGAAAATTACTGACCAGATTACGCGCGGTTCTGATATGCAAAATCCCCTCTGTAATATCCTTTATCTTTCTTAGTTCAATGACGGATTTTCAACATACGCTGCTTTCATAATTTTTACCGGCAAATCCTGAATACCATATTTCTCCGCTGAATTCTTCAGAGCAGTATAGAGTGCAAGCATTTCATCTTCAGTCGGAACAGAACCGTGAATTGGCGCTGGAGTAGCCACTCCGCCATTAACCCACAAAGGTTCAGTATACCTGTCTTTTACATATACGCAAACATTTCCATCACCAGTAATGTTGAAATAAGGTTGCTTTTCTCCAGAACCCCAGAGAATATTTGTCTGAGTGGTCCAGTTGAAATAGATATCATCTATACCAGAAACATCCAGCCAACAGCTAAGAGTTGTTATACTGGTATTTGGAACGCCGAATTCCTTTAGACAAAAGACCTGATTAATACCATACTGAGACAGATCATCCGTATAATGTCGATTCTGAAACAAATATGCTTTGGATTTCTGAGATAATTTAGAAGTATTATCTCCTGATTGCTGAGATGTATTATCTTGTGCAAATGTCTTGTTTCCACTTTTTTCCTCACCAACTACTGGTGAAAAAATAGCAATTCCTACAGCAAAAAAAAGAGCAGCAGTAATAATTACTGCAAGCAGAATAGTACGAATTCTGTCATTCATTTTAATTTAATTCAAATCCTCACATATTAATCATTTTACATTTGTTCCACACTTATGGGTCGTTTCCACTTCTCCTTGGGAATTCCACTGACTTGAGGTTGAGACATATTTTACGTTTTCATTATATGCCACATCCTTTCTCAAAACATTAATCGGTTTTGCAAATCCCCCATAGATTGTTCGAACTAATTTATCTTCAATTCTACATTCCACATTTACATAACTATTTGTGTTTTTAATATAAAGTTCAGAAGATGGATCTATTGCTTTTATATATTGACTTTTTGTAGAATCAACATACTGACCATAATTTGTACATCTTCCATTTACAGGATTAATCAATGCACCATAGTATCCCCAGTCTTGAATGAGGAACTGATACTCGAGATAATTTGTTCCGGTAAATTCTGTGGGAACGACAAAAAATTCATTTCCATTGCCCCCATGCTTCCAGTCATTTTTATCATATATAACTAACCATGCTTTTGGAATATTATTATTTGCTGAATTTACATCATAAATAATTTCACAAAGGTCACCATCGCCATTTAAATAAATTTCAGTTTCTTGATAAGCTGTATAATCCTTGTTTGTGATTCCAGAAGTTGTTCCTTTATATATCCTGCCACTTAATCCAGTTAAAATGTCTCTTGATGTTTTTGGAAAGTACCGTGTTCTTTCAGTATAAGGATAAGTAACTCCAACAACACTATTTGCCATTACTGAATCATCAAGTCCAAGTAATTTGCTTTTCCAATTCTGAAGTTCTTCATATGTAGAGAATGAAAGACGGTCGATTTTTTCAATAAAATCACTTTTGGATACTTTCATAAGTGCATTCTCATTGTCGAAATGTCTGAATAAATCTTCAGAACCTGTGATGGTCACATATCCATCATTATATTCACATTCTAGAAGAATAAGAGGCGCCCATAATACAACAACTCCCTTGTTTTTAGAGATTGAGCATGCTTTTACTGTATCTGCAGGAATTGATGCAGTAGTCAGAGCAGGAATGTCATAGTGTGTTAGCCTATTTTCAGGAATAGTTATTGTTACAGTTCCTTTAATTTTAGAGTCAAGGCGTGAAAACACGTTTCCCTGCAATGATTTGAACTCATCTTCATCAAGAATGAGTAATACAAAATCAGTTGTTTCATCAAGTGCTAAGCCATTAACTATTTCATCAGTATTACTACTGGTAGCAATCATTGTTTTTACATCATCAGCAGCTGCCCCCGCACCTGCCATAAGCAGCACGAGGACCACAGCAAACGCTGAAAGAATTACTTGTGTAACATTTCTGTTTACCATTTTTATTCCCACTTCTTTTAACAGCGAATGTTTTATTACAAACGCCGTGGAAATAAAATACTAAGGGTTATAGACAACTGTCACTACCATTTTGCCGGATTCTTTGCAATGGTACCTGGCAAAGTGATAGAAACCCTGTTCTCCTATTTTGATCTGAAATCGTTCCATGCAACTGGCATTTTGGGAATTCTGGAATTTCCCGCGCATCTGCTACAATTTCATATTAGCCCCCGCCCTATTTAAGAACTCGGTCGTAATTTTAGGGCAAATTTTAAGTCAAGTTTGCAATTTTAACTTTGTATTTATAACTTACTGTATAAAGAGTGTCCCATCGGAAGATAGAGCGGGAAAATTACTGACCAGATTACGCGCGGTTTCATGCTGCCGGGAAAAACAGATTATTTCCGGCTAATTTTCCACAACCCCGACCTGGTATCTTTTGGCAGCACAACAGTCAGCATCTCATCACCTGATGCCAGTTCATGAAGACAGCGTGCGATCTGATACGAATTAAAACCGAGAGTTCCTGCAATATCCTTTGCTTTTATTAATAAATATCTGTTTTTGTATTTTCCAAAAGATACGCATACACCGTACCCCTCACGAATATATGAGCTGCCGGCTTATTCTCCGGAACCGAATCTCCACCCGATTTCGAACGCAGGTTTTCCAGTTCCAAAACATTTGCAACACGGGTTTTCAAAACATACGACGAATACGGCTTGGTGATAAAATCCGCAACACTATTATAAAACCCAACATCCTGAGTCTCAAGATTCTGGTCTCCGGTGGCAATAATTACCGGAATACGACTCCATACAGGAGTATTTTTAATATGGTGAAGAAAAGTCAGACCATCCTCATCCGGCATAAAAATATCGAGCAGAATTAAATCAGGGATGGCTTGATTTAGCCATGCATACGCTTCTTCCGCATTTGAAACACATGTAACATCATATTCTTTGGAAAGTGCATTATTTGCCATCGTATGAAAAAACGAGGCATCATCAATTACAAGTATTTTCTTCATATTCTGTGATGGAACTGAATTAGTATTCAATTCTAATCTGCTTTGTTGCACATATAAATTCACTCAGAAACAACATAAGATTTCTTATAAAAACTCATTCATAAAAAACCTACCCGTAAAATTTACCCGGAAAAAACCTGACTGACTAAATTTCAGCTAAAAAAAGAACCGGTGACATTTTTCAAACCAAAAAACAACCCGGTGACCATCCCCAACCTGAAAAAATACCCGCCGGATATTTTTCAGGAAAAATACACCAAACCACCCCTGCATCAGAATTTACACATCACCATTATCACAAATACCAGAATAAACACAATCACCCACGTAACCGAACTGCACAGCATCCGCGCAGTTTCATCAGCCATACCAACCTTCGCCCCGATTTTTCTGACAACCTCCCTTAACATCTGCCCCCCGTCACAGATACCAAGCGGCAAAGCATTGACAATACCAACCATAATATTCAGCCACGAACACCAGAACAGAAGATGCACAACCTCCCAGAAACCCGCAAACGGAGCCGCAAGAATCAGCGGATCAGGCGAATCCGCAGTAAGGAAAGAATACGCACTCGGACCGCTCACCGCAGCAAACGGCAAAGCCGAAAAAGTCATAAACGAACTAAAAACACCCGCCGGTGAATCAGGATGCCCGAGAACATACAGCGAATTCGTAATTACCGCCGGATCTGCGAAATACACACCAAGAAAACCAACCCCCGGCTTATTCGGATTTTCCCCAAGCGTAACCAGATACTCACACGGCTCACCCTTATACATACCTGAAATTACCACCTGCTCACCGGGTGCAAGCGAACCAAGAACAGCCGAAGTATCATTCACAGAATTAATCGGCACACCATTCATTTCATAAACAATAGTATTCGGCGAAATACCTGCCATCTGCGCAGGATACCCCTCATAAACACCATAAATATACGGATGATCCCCCGGAACAACAAGCCCGAGCAGCAGAACCAGAACCAGAAGACAGACCGCACCAAGAAACAGATTATTCGTAATCCCCGCCGCAAACATCCTAAGCTTCGTTGCAAGAGACGACCTTTCCACATCTTCATCATCAGGCTCGACAAACGCACCAATCGGAACAACCAGTGCCAGAATACCTGTAGACTTAACCCGGATGTTTTCCGCACGGGATAAAATACCATGCCCGCACTCATGAATCACCAGCGAAATCAGAAGAGAAATCCAGACCGCAAACGTAGACGGAATATACTGATTCACCCCCGGAATCAAAAGCAGATTCTGCGGCGTAATTGCAGACGTTTCCGGCTGAAAAACCATAATAATAACTACAGTGAAAACAACCTCCGCCGTAATAAAAACCGCACACAATACCGTCAGAATTACCCCAAGATTCGCATACGCAATAAGAATCTTCTTCGGCTTTGAAAGCCGGTCAAAAATACCCGTGTGCTTCGTCTTAATCATCAGACACGGACCCATGAAATCAAACGTATCCGGCAGCCACTTCCGGGTTTTGATGGCATAACATAAACACGCATACGCCATAACCGCAAGAATCACCCAGATAAGCCAGTCCAGTTCCATGTGTTTCTATACTTATTTGCTCCCGAAAGATAAGAGCATTTAGAAAAAGTCAGTCAGATTTTTCTGCCTGCACCGCGACAGGGCTTCACTTACCGTCTTCCAGGATTTACGCGCGCACGAAGGCGCCTCCCCATGCATTCTGATATATTCTTCCAGAAACCGGATCGTCTGCGGGTCCGAAGGATACCCGCTCCCGATATCGCCGAACTCTACCTTTAACTCCTCAACCAGCCGGTCCCGCGTAACCTTGGCAATAATACTTGCCGCACCCACAATCAGATATTTGTCATCGGCCTTATGCTCCGAAACAACCTCGGCAGAAACACCTGATGCAGAAATCACATTCACCCCGAACCGCTTTGCATTGACATCGCATGCATCCAAAAAGACCTTGTCCGGCCGCAGCGCCCGCACAACCTCCGCATGACACGACACCGTAAACGCATTCATTGTCGAAGGTCGCGCATCAATCTCCTGCGGGCTTTTTACTACAGTATAATATTTGTATGACGAGGTAAGATGCGCAAAAATCTCCTCACGCTTTTTTACCGTAAGCTGCTTGGAATCCTTAATGCCGAGATTTTCAAGCGATGAAACATCCTCAACGAGAATCCCCCCTGTAACCATCGGTCCAAAAACCGGACCTTTTCCCGCTTCATCAACACCGCACAGCAACATCTGCATATACATTCACATGGAAGAACTATAATACCTTTCAAATCAAATCTTATGTAATGTATCTTATAGTTGTAGGGCTCTCCGGAATCGGCAAAAGCCTGGCGGGGCTCGCTGCAGAAAGCGGGCACTCTGTTGTGGTAATTGACCGGGACGAAGACAAATGCAATGAAATATTAGACACAAACGACCTGCTTGCAATAACCGGAAATGCAACCGACAAAAGCGTTTTGGAAGACGCCGGTATCGACCGGGCGGATTCACTGGTTGCAGCAACAAGCAATGATGCGCTCAATCTTATGGTCTGCTGGCTTGCCAAAAAATATGCGGTGAAAAACGTAGTATCCATTGTAAACCAGAAGGAACACGCAGAACTTTTCCGCGAAGTCGGCGTAAAAATCAGCGAAAGCCCAGACGAGATTGTGGCACGCAGTCTGTTTATGTGGGCGCAAAGTCCTGATACGCAGCTTCTTGCATCAATTGAGGGGGGAAGCATTTTTGAAACAACCGTGTCCGATGGTGCAAAAGGTGCGGACAAATCCATCTGTGATATTGCATCGCCGAAAGACATGCTCTATATTGCAATAAAAAGAGGGGGCAAACTCATTATTCCGTCCGGAACGGTTGTATTTATGCCGGGGGATGTAATTACCGTCTTTACCAGAAAAGAGACGGAAACCAAATCCGTTGAGTTCATGAACGAACAGTTCCATTAAACTCAGTTTTTATTTTTTTTAATAATTTTTAACAATAAATCTGTAAAAAAAAAGGTGTCAACAGAAAGGATAAGTCAGGATTATCCTAACTCGTCCCATCCTCCTCCGCCGCGGCGTCTGATAATAAAGATGACGCCGACAACTACTGCTGCAACTCCTAATACAATCAGGAGAACCCACCAGTACTGCAGGAATTGCGGAGCAGACTCTGACTTGATAAGATACTCATTTGCCTGTGCATTGAGATCTTCAGCCGCCTGCAGCGTCTGCCTGCAGTCCGGAATACCGTTATTGTTGTATTCCGTGTTTAACAGGTTGTAGTTGCTTGATACCTCTGTCAGTTTCGAGGTAAGAATAGTGGCTTCATTTGTCCAGTTTTTCTCAAGAAGCTGATCGATAATACCTTTTATTGACGATATGTCGCTGTAAATCCTGTCCAGAGCAAGCTGTGCAAGACCGCGGCCTGCACTTTCTACTGCTTTTTCAGCATTGTCAAGTGCAGTATATGCAGCATTCAGGTTGTTTGATGCAAGATAGGTCTCTGCATTCTTCAGATACGATTCAGCAGAGGCAATTTTGTCAGTGGCTGCAGTTACGTCAATGCCGAATGTAGCATAAAACACCGACTCATCTTTAATTGTAGCGATTTCAGCACGCAGTGCTGCTATCGATGCGGTAATTGTTGCAGGATTATAAACCGTCTGTTCCGGAGTGGAATAGGTTGAAAGATCGCTTGCTTTTCCTCCGGACTGGATAATTGTCGCAGCTCTGATTTTATTGCCGGCTAAATCATTTCCGACCTTTCCGTTCATGGTGATTTTTAATGAATAGGGATCATCATACGTATTAGTCCAGAATTCCGCCGGCGATGCAGTTTTTCCGCTCAAATCCAGATACGTCATTGTAATACCGCCCATTACAAGATCAACATGCCATGATGCCTTTTCCAGAGGGGTGGTAAAACTGAAGGATGCCTCAGAACTCTTTGGAACATCAATAGTGATTACAGCCGAAACAGTGTCACCCGGGCTTAATGAACCGCTTGGATTTACGGTTACTTTCGATGAATCAACGGTAAATGCTGCCGCGCTTCCGATGCAGAATCCTGCAATCAGAAGCACTGCGAGTATTGCGTATAGTACTTTTTTCATGTATTTCACTCAAATAACGGATCGATTGCATCCTCGAACATGGAAGTTGCCGAGCGCTCGCGGGATTTAACGACCTCTTCTTTTGCCTCTTTTGCAAGTTCCATTAATTCACGGATACGCGGCGCATTGCCGATGGTTGCAAGAAGCACGACAGATGCAACGTAACCGGATTCGACCGGGTAATCTCCGCCGCGGACCTCGACACCTGCAATGTTTTCTTCAACCCAGCTCTTGGATTTTTCAACACCTTTGCGGTCGAGTTCGGACGGCGGACCTGCAACTAAGACAAGTGCACGTTCCGCAGTGGAGTAGTCGCACGGAAGAGTTAAGCGTCCGAGCATTGCACGGCGGACAAGTCCGATAATCTTTGCGGATTTGTCTTCAGTGGATGTAATATCAATGTGCGGTTCTTCTTTCTTATCCTTGCGTCTGCTGAAAAGTCCGCCTCTGGAACTCTGTTTTGCAGCACTAACCTTCGGAATTGCCTCGGAAATTGCATATCCGACCGAGGAAATTCCTCCGCCGCGCAGAGTATTGATAATTTCACTCGAATCTACCACCATTTCACCGACGCCGTATTTGTTTACTTCTCCGGCTCTGAAAAGAACACCGAATCTGCGGACGATTTCTTCGTTTAAGCGCTCATATGCACTTTTAACGCTTTCACCGTCGTTTTTCCATGCGCTGTTGTCGAAGACAATGACGTTGTCTGCCTCGTTTACAAGGGTGGAAAGAGAACGTGCTGCGTTCAGGGAATACAGGCGTCCTTCTTCCGGTGCCGGAATGAGACCGAGAGCATAGACCGGTTCACGGTAGATTCTCTTTAAGTGTCTGCATAAAACCGGGGCACCTCCGGAACCCGTTCCGCCGCCGAGACCCGCACAGACCACGAATGCATCCACATCATGGGTTCCGCGCCGGTCGATTGCGCTGATGATTGTATCGATTTCATCAGCTGCTACTTTTGCCCCGGTAACGTTGTCCGTTCCGACTCCGTGACCTTTGACCATTGTCTGTCCGATAAGCAGTCTGTCTTCCATCGGCACGGATTTAATACCCATAAGGTCGGTCCTTGCCGTGTTAATGACGATTCCGCGGAAACTGTTAGACCCTACTTTCCTGTCCTGAGCCAGGAACATGTCTACAATTTTGCCGCCTGCCTGTCCGAATCCTATAAAGAATACTCGCATTTGGTTGACACCTTTGACTGTGTTATAATTTGTCTCTCATCAGATATATATGCTTATCATTGTGAGCAGGTGGACTGAACTCCGAAAACTGCATTTCCGACATACTTAAGCATGCCGCGCAGGAAAGGCACAGAGTATCACCACTTCAATTTCACATATTTATGAGTATTAGAATAAAAACATGGTACTAAAAAATATAGCCGTATAAAAACATGTCAGATACTGCCCGGACTGAGTGTTTCCAAAAGGTTTCTTATCATAGAATACAAATACTGTTACAATAATGAAGGTTGGAATACTGGGCAGCGGTCTTTGCGGGCTTTCTGCAGCGCTTGAACTGTGCGGCAGATGCGAAGTGGTTGTTTTTGAGAAAAACACCTTTGCCGGAGGCTGCATGTCTTCAAAAAAATACGGGCAGTATGAGCTTGAAACACTGTATCATCACTGTTTTTCGAAAGATACAGAACTTTTCAGACTGTTAGACAATCTCAACCTCGGAAACGAACTTGTGTGGCTGAAAGGCTCCACCGGATATTATGCAAAAGGCAGACTGGAATCGGTTACAACGCCGGCTGAAATTCTGAAATGGAGCGCGCTTTCCTTTATGCAGAAAGCGCGTCTCGGATTTTTTGTCCTGAGTGCACGCTCCATTGACGAAGATGCGCTTGACAAAATCACCGCAAAGGAATATCTTTTGGAAAAAGTCGGTGAAAATATCTACCGCGCATTTTTTGAGCCGCTGTTAATCGGTAAATTCGGCGAACGAAAAGACGAGGTTTCCGCCGCATGGCTCATGAGCCGCATTGCAATCCGTTCGGACCGCGGCGCAGAAGGCGAACGCCTCGGCTATATGAAAGGCGGCTGGCATCGCCTGATTGATGCGATGTGCGATAAAATCAGAGAAAAGGGCGGCGAAATACGGCTCAATACGGCAGTAACAAGCCTTGAAAAACAGGAGAAATGGCTCATCAACGGTGAGGAGTTTGATGCAGTAATCTCCACACTTCCGCCGCAGAATACAAAAGCACTGCTGAAAAATCCGGAAAATTTCAACCTGCCGGATATGATGTATCAGGGCGCAGCATGCATGACGCTCGGGGTGAAAAAGAACCCGACACCTGGCATTTACTGGACAAATATGGGCGAACGCACGGCTTTTGGTGCGGTTGTCGTGCATACAAACTTTGCACCGTTTGAATGGTACGGAGAACATGTTGTCTATCTTGCCTCCTATTTCAAGGATGAGCCGGCGAAAGACCTTGAATCACGCATGATTGATGATTTCTGCAGTAAATTCGGCATGGATAAATCCGATATCCTGCATCAGGACATGTACATAGATAAATTCGCCGGACCGGTCTTTGTTACCGGATATAAAGAACATATCCCGGACATCTGCGCAGGAAACGGTCTTTATATCGCAGGAATGTTTTCCGAAGAAAACTATCCGGAACGGAGCATGGAAGGTTCAATTAAAGCAGGCATTCGCGCCGCAAAACAGATTCAATGACATTTATTACAGCAGTTATCCCGGTTTACAACGATGTTGAGGCATTAAAAACAGCGATTCCCAAATCAATAGAGGTTTTGGAAGCGTTCGGCCGCGAATTTGAAATTATTGTCGCAGAAGACGGCTCAACAGACGGCTCACGTGAACTTGTCCTTGAATGGGAGAAAAAAGACACACGGGTACGGCTTTTACATTCCGATGCACGCCAGGGGCGCGGCCGCGCATTAAACCGCGCATTATCCGAGGCACGCGGCGATATTTTCTGCTATTATGACGTGGATTTGGCAACCGACATGAAACATCTGCCGGAACTTCTGACGCACATTGAAGATGGAGCCGATGTCGCAACCGGCTCGCGCCTGATGAAAGAAAGCACCATCAAAAGAAGCGGCGACCGTGAAATCGCAAGCCGCAGTTACAATTTCCTTGTCCGCAGTCTTCTGAAAAGCACATTATGCGACCACCAGTGCGGATTTAAAGCCTATAAAACAGCGGTTTTAAAAGAACTGGTGCAGAAAATCCAGGCTCCGCACTGGTTCTGGGACACGGAATCACTGATTTTGGCACAGCGCGCCGGATACCGCGTGGATGAAATCCCCGTCGTCTGGACACAGGGACCCGGAACAACCGTCAGATTCAAGGATATTAAGGAGATGGGCTCCGACATTCTGAAACTCAGGAAAAGACTTAAATGAACTGGAAAAAAATCGCCGCAATTGTAATTCCAACCGTAATTGCGGTTGGATTAATCGTTTTCATGTTCTTCCGCATACCCTTTGACGAACTAAAAGAAGCAGTCGCAGCAATGAATCTCTTATGGCTGCCGTTAGCAATAGGTATCTGCATCGGAGCATGGTTTTTACGCGGAGTCAGATACAAATATATTCTTCACCGGCTTGCATCCGAGGTAAGCGTATTATTTGCAACGGGCTGCATTTTCGTTTCGCAGACGGCAAATATTATTGTTCCCGCCCGCCTCGGTGATTTCGTACGGATGTTTATCTTAAAACACGAAAAACAGACACCGTACACCCCCGGATTTACCTCGCTCGTTGCAGAACGGGTATATGATATCTTAGTCATCGCGTTTTTGGGCTTATGCACCATACCATTCATAATTACCCTTATTCCTCCGCAATACCAGTGGTTTATCTGGTTAATGGCAGGCGTTTTAGCCCTTGGCGCAGCAGGCATTATTGTTTTTATCGCCGTACGCAAAGTAAAATCGGAAAACAAAGTTGTCAAAAAGATTCTGGAAATTATCGCACAGTTCAGAGCGGTTTCTTCAACCTGGAAAGCTTTCGGTGCTCTGTCAGGACTTTCTATCATAATCTGGCTGATGGATGTTGCAATCTGCTATATTGTTGCGGTAATGTTCGGATGCACAATCAATCCCTTATTGGTCCTTCTTGCAATTGTAATCGGCAATCTTGTAAAAGCCGTCCCGATTACGCCGGGCGGAATCGGCACATATGAAGTAGCTCTTATGGTTGTCTTTGAATTCGGCGGCGTTCCTGCCGCGGTTGCAACCTTGATTGCAGTAGTCGACCATTTAATAAAGAACGGAGTAACCCTTATCGGCGGCATAATTTCGATGTACGGATTCGGCAACTGGGCCGCAGATTTACTTAAACGCCTCTTTAAAGAAGGAAAAAAGGTTGCTGAGCAGGAATGATTTCAGCAGGTTCGCAGATTCTAACCGTCCTCGTATGGATTATCGTTATTAAATTCTGCCAGCTTGCGCTGTATCCGTACTTAAAGCCCGCATTAAAGGATATTGCATACGGACTTGCCTATCCGGTAAGCATTGTTCTTCTGACCTTTGTGTCATGGTATCTGGGCATGGCGCATCTTCCCGTACAGCTTTCTCTGCTGCTCTTTTTAGCCCTCGGTGCGTGTGCTGTCTGGAAAAAACAGTATTCCCGCGATGATCTGAAGAAAAATCTGAAATGGGATATGGTTTTCCTTGCGGGATTTGTCCTGTTCCTGATTATCCGCTTTGTTACGCCCGGAATTATTCCATCCGGCGAAAAAATCATGGATTCGGCGATTCTCGCATCCATTATGAACAATCCGGTGGTAACGCCCGCTGATGCGTGGTACGCGGGCGAGTCGCTTTCCATCTATTATTATCTCGGACACTGGACATTTGCCGTACTCGGAATTCTTTCGTTCGGTGCGGCACCGGTTGTGTTCAATTTAATGATTCCGACCGTAGTCGGTCTTGCCGCAGTATCCTTGTTTGCCATCGGCAGACTGATTCTGAAAAACCGCCACTGGCTGCCGATTCTGGTCCTTTTAATTCCCACGCCCGCTTTGTTTGTTTCTTTTTTCAAGGGGCTTGGGATTCTTGGTTCATGGTGGGCATCAACCCGGGTTATCGGAGACGGGGCAACAATCAATGAGTATCCGCTCTTTTCCTTCCTGTGGGGCGACCCGCACGCACATGTGCTCGGATGCTTCAATCAGGTTCTCTTCATCTGCCTGCTGCTTGTCATGCTGACGCAGTGGAAAACACTGCCTGCTTACGGCAGATATCTCCTTACCATCCTTCAGGCGCTTTCGTTAGGGTGCATGCCGGCAACAAACTCATGGGACGTGATGATTTATGCGGCTGTGTACATAATCGTTGCCGTAATTGTATGGTGGCGCGATTTCAACCACAAAATCTCCCTTCGGGCAATTCTTCCCTTTGCAGTAACACCGGTGCTTTCCCTACTCATTGTATCGCCCTTCCTGATTACGATGATTTCTGCTGGCGGTTCTTCCATTCAGGGATTTTTCTTTGTCACAACACCGTCTGATATCGTGGAATTTCTCGGTGTCTGGGGCTTTTTCCTTGCGGTCTTTATCTTATTCGGTATAAAGACGCTGAAAAAATACCCGTGGCTGCTGATAATTCCTGTGGTATTGTTCTTCTTCGGCTACGGGGCGCTTGGTCTGGCACTTTTCTGCATCCTCCTTCTTCTTGCAAAAAAAGAGTTCAGACCGGAGGTAATTCTTGCAGTTATCGGGCTTTCGGTTCTTATTTTCATGGAACTGTTCTACCTTAAGGACTATATGGGCGATGCGTATTACCGGATGAACACCGTCTTTAAATTCGGTTTTGCCTGCTGGTTTATCCTCGGAACATCTGCTATGCTTATAATCGGGCGTGCCTTTTCGCTTCTGAGGGTGAAACTCTCAACGAAGGAAAGTATTGCAGCAGGCGTAATTGTTCTGATTATTTTAGTTCCTCTCTTAACATTCGGCGGTATCAATATGGGATATCCGTCCGGAACACTTGACGGAAGTGTCTGGATTGAATCCTACTATCCGGGAGATGCAAAAGCAATTTCCTATATCTGCGAAAATCTGCCCGCGGATGCAAAAATAGTGGAAGCAGCGGGTACATCGTATGAATACAGTTCCATGGTTTCGGCAATCAGCGGGCGTGACACCATTCTCGGCTGGGCCGGTCACGAAACCGGCTGGCGGTCGGGTATCGGAAACACCAGCGAAAGAATGAGTGATATCCGGGAAATTTACGAAAATCCGGACGAGTGTGTTTCCCTTATGGATAAGTACGGTATGAAATATATTTTCTCAGGCTCGGTAGAACAGAAGAAATACCATGTTAATCTGCCGGCCGATGGTCTTAAGGAAATATTCAGCACCGAGGGCGCGTGTATATATCAGAGAACTGTCTAATCTATTAAAGCAAGATGGATTTTCCAGAACTCAGTGTCGTAATTCCGGTATTCAATGATGCTTTGGGACTTAAGGCAGCCGTGCCGAAGGCCGTTTCCGTACTGGAAAGTCTCAATATCTCCTTTGAACTGATTATTGCAGAAGATGGTTCAACGGACGGAACACGGGAGGGGGCAGAAAGTTTCGCTGCTGCGGACCCGCGTATTTTTGTAAATACCGGGGTTGACCGCAGAGGTAAAGGCGGAGCGCTTTCTGATGCATTTGCAAAAGCCCGCGGAACATTCCTGCTTTTCTTCGATGTGGATTTATCCACCGACTTATCCCATGTAAAAGAAGTAATCGACCGCCTTAACGAAGGATATGACATCGTTATCGGTTCGCGCATGATTGAAGGGGCAGAGGTAAAGCGTTCGGGCAACCGTGAACTTTCGAGCAAAACCTTTAATTTCCTTGTCCGCAGTCTCCTGAAAAGCAGTATCCGCGACCACCAGTGCGGTTTTAAGGGTTTCCGCGCGGACGCGTTTGGAAAGATTCTGCCGCATATCCGGTCACGGGGCTGGACCTGGGATACCGAGGTGCTTTCATTGGCAGAAAAGGCAGGTATGTCTGTTCTTGAAATTCCGGTAAAGTGGACGCAAGGGGCGGCAACCAATGTCAGACTGCCGGATTATTTTGCCATGGGGCGTGATGTTTTACGTCTTCGCAAACGGCTGCGGCATAATGAGGATGTGCCTGATTCGTGCTAATGTTTATCCCTTAGTACGACACATAAATATAGTTACGCCGCAACGGGTATCGATACGATACAAAAACATATACTTGTTTTACCGCTGATGAGCGATGACAGAGGCAAAAGTCCTCTCGAGTGAAGTGATTCATTATGGCAAAGATTTATCAGATGTTCGAAGCTCCGGAAGAGCTTCAGACCAAAGCACTGGAAGCACTTGAGCTTGCCCGTGACACCGGAAAGATTAAGAAAGGCGCAAACGAAGCAACCAAAGCTGTCGAGCGCGGTACTGCAGCACTTGTTTTAATCGGTGCAGATGTTACTCCGGAAGAGATTGTTATGCACATTCCGGGACTTGCAGACGAGAAAGAGATTCCGTTCATCTTTATCAACAAACAGGCAGACATTGGTGCAGCATGCGGTCTTGAGGTCGGATGCACTTCTGTTGCTATCGTTAAAGTCGGCAAAGGCAAGGAAATCATTGACGACCTTGCAAACCAGATCAAGGCACTGAGAGGATAAACTCATGGCTGACGATGCAACGCCCGCAGAAGTTATCGAAGTCATCGGACTTACTGGTATGCACGGTGAGGCAGCCCAGATTAAGTGTCGTGTGCTTGATGGGCCAAACAAGGGTCGCATTATTACCCGCAACACCTTCGGTCCGATCCGTGAGGGTGACATTTTAATGCTCCTTGAAACCGAACGCGAAGCAAAGAAACTTTCAAGACGGTGATTTAAATGGTAGATGTATACACCTGCAGTTACTGTGGAAAGCAGCTTGAGCCGGGAACCGGTAAACTCTTTGTAAGAAAAGATGGTGCTGTTTTCTACTTCTGTTCTTCCAAGTGTCAGAGCAACTATAATCTCGGCAGAATTCCGAGAAAGGTTGCCTGGACGGCAGCAGGAAGAAAGGCACGCGGAAAGGAGTAAGTCCATGGAGCGTACCTTTGTAATGATTAAGCCGGACGGAGTCCAGAGGGGTCTTGTCGGCGAGATTTTATCCCGTTTCGAAAACAAGGGTTTCAAGCTTGTTGCAGCAAAGTTCGGTTGTCTTGATGAGGCAACCGTTGACAAGCATTATGCCGAGCACCTTGCAAAACCGTTCTATCCGGGCATGAAGGCTTACATTATGAGCGGTCCGGTCTTCCGTTTCGTTCTTGAGGGCGATAATGTAATCGCAACCGTCCGCAAGATGAATGGGGCGACTAATCCGGCTGAGGCTATGCCGGGCACCGTTCGCGGTGATTTCGCAATGTCCGTCGGTAAAAACGTAATCCACGCAAGCGATGCACCTGAAAGTGCAGCCCGTGAGATTGCGCTTCATTTCGCAGATGCTGAGCTCGTTTCTTACACTAAGATTGACGAGTGTCAGCTCTACGAGTAAAGAAAAAAATATTTTTTTTTCTTTTCTTCTGAAAATTGATACTATTTTATTCGGGGGAAATTTTTTGGGTGTTGTAAGGGGCGGGTGGCTGATTTTTGTGTGTGAAAAAAGTCGGTGACCTGTTTTTGTGATGAAAAAAAGTGAGTGACTTTTCTCAACACAAAAAATTACCCGCTGACTATTTTCACACACAAAAATCAGCCACCCACCCCCCGCACAAACAAAAAAAAGAACGGGGTGAATAGTAACAAAAATTATTTTCTGAGATAGGCAAATGCAGACAACGCTGCTTTAGCCCCGTCCCCCGCAGAAGAAACAGCACACTTTGCCTTAACCGAAGTAGCGCTTCCCGCGGCAAAAAGACCCTCACAGGAGGTTTTCCCCTCAGTATCCACAACAATCTCCTTTGCATCATTTAATTCAGCAAGCCCTGCAAAAACTGCCGTGTCCGGCTCAAAACCGACACCTAAGACCAGCGCATCAATCCGGAGCTTCTTAGTGCCGCCGAAAAGTCTGTTTTCCAGTTTCTGAATGACCGCATATTCCACCGAATCCTTACCACCGACGGACTTTACCGCAAACCCGTGATGATACACAACATTTTCCCCGGATTTCAGCAGACCGGCAACTCCTGCATCCGCCTTCCAGCCGGCCCTGGTAATAACATGCACCTCTTTTGCGCATTCCGCAAGTTCTGCAGCTGCTTCAAGAGCAATATTTCCATCACCGAAAACCGCGACATGCTTGTCCTTAAATTCTTCCGGCTCCGCAACCGGACAGAAATACACCCCGCGGCCGAGATACTCTTTCTCGCCTTCGGCATCGCTAAATGCAGCATGGCTTCCGGGCGCAGCAATAACAGATTTCGCAATGAACTTTGCGCCGCCCGCCGTTTCAATAAAGAATTTCCCGTCATCGCCCTTACTTATCGAACGCGGCGCATCCTCCACAAATTTTGCACCGGCATTATGCGCCTGCTCACAGATATTGGTCATCAAATCAGCGCCCGCAATCTCCATAACCCCCGGATATCCGGCAATAGTCCGGCGCTGACGCGTAATACCCCCGTTCTTATCACTGATAACAACAACATCAAGCCCCTTGCGCCCCGCATAAAATGCAGCAGAAAGACCCGCAGTACCACACCCTAAAACAGCAAGTTCGCACTCCACCGGCGGAAGTTCCGGTTCAGGCACAGGTTCAGCCTGAACCTCCAAAACCGGTTCCGAAATACTTTCAGGTACAGACTCGCACTCTACAGCCGCGGCCTCTACAGATTCAGCAGCAGGCATTTCAGCAGCTGTTTCAGCAGGCATTTCAACAGACTCAACATGAGTCAGCGCCGTCCCGATTTTTTCAAGGTCGTCACCGAGAATAACAATATCTCCGTCAATGACCGTTACCGGAACAGTATACTGGTCGGTCAGCTTTACCATCCGGTTGTACGCCTTATTATCGTCATCGACATTATAATTTACATATTTAACGCCCTTTTCGTTTAAAAACGCCTTAACCCGCTTGGAACGCGGACAGGAAGGCAGGGTGTAGACCTCGATTTCCTTTTGCATAATAAAGAATAGTCGCTCAAAAGTAATAGACTTTGTTTCAAGCCCCCGCCCCTCACCCCACCAAATAACTATCTATTATTAACGCCAAATAATACAACACTCTTAAACACTCGGGGAAAAAAACGTGAAAGAAGTAACAGAAAATTACGTTGCAAAAGATGTTGAAACATCTGTACGCGACTACTGGAAAGCAAACAATACCTATCGTGAAACACGAAAACTCCGTGAAAACGGAAAGCCCTGGCTTTTTGTCGACGGGCCGCCGTACACCACCGGATACATCCACTTAGGCACCGCCTGGAACAAAATCCTCAAAGACGCCGTCCTGCGCTTTGAATCAATGAACGGCAAACACATTGTCGAACGTGCCGGATACGATATGCACGGACTGCCGATTGAAGTTCAGGTCGAAAAGAAACTCGGTCTCGAAAACAAAGCCGCCATTCAGAAACACGGCGTCTCCAGATTCATCGAAGAATGCCGCGACTTCGCGCTCAAAAACAAAGACATCATGTCTGAGCAGTTCAAAAGCCTCGGCACCTGGCTTGATTTTGACGACCCCTACCAAACCGTAGACAAAGGCTACATGGAAGCAGCCTGGTACACCCTCAAAAAATGCGACGAAGCAGGCATGCTTGAACGCGGCAGCCGTGTCATTTCCTGGTGCCCGCGCTGCGGAACCGCACTTGCAGAAGCCGAAGTCGAATACTGGGACGAAACCGACCCCTCAATCTTCGTCAAGTTCCCGGTTGCCGGAAAAGAAAACGAATACCTCGTCATCTGGACCACCACCCCGTGGACACTTCCGGCAAACGTTGCCGTTGCCGCAGGAAAAGACTTTGTCTATGCAAAATGCCGCGCAACCAAAGACGACGTCACCGAAGACCTCTGGATTGCAAAAGACCTTGCCGAACAGGTCTTAAAATACGGCAAATACCAGAAATTCGACATCCTTGAAACAAAGACCGGTGAAGAACTGACCGCGTTCACATACACATCCCCGCTTGCTGAACAGGTACCGGTACAGAACAAAATCGAACACAAAGTAGTCCTTGCAGACTACGTTGCCATGGAAAACACCGGACTTGTCCACACCGCACCCGGACACGGCTGGGACGACTACCTGACCGGTCTGAAATACCACCTCCCCTCCTTATGCCCGGTCGATGAAAACGGATTCTTCACCGGCGAGGCGGGAATCTTCAAAGACCATTATGTAAAAGACCCCGAAACAAACCAGATGGTCATTTCCGAACTCGGTCACTTCCTGCTTGCCTCCCGCAAAATTACCCACCGCTACGGACACTGCTGGAGATGCAAAACCCCGATTATCTACCGCTCCACCTCCCAGTGGTTCCTCAAAGCAAAGGACGTCAAGGAAAAGATGCTTGCAGAGATTGCAGACGAAGTCACCTGGCATCCGGAATGGGCTGGTTCCGCACGGTTCCACGACTGGATTTCAGAAGCCCGCGACTGGTGTATTTCCCGCCAGCGCTACTGGGGTATTCCGATTCCGGTCTGGGTATGTCCGGAATGCAACAAATACCATGTAATCGGAAGCTACGCAGAACTCGAAAAACTCTCAGGAAAACCCTTAGTCGATCCGCACCGGCCGTATGTTGATGATTTCACCATCCCGTGCGAATGCGGCGGAACAATGCACAGAATTCCGGATATTTTTGATGTATGGTATGATTCAGGTATCGCCTCCTGGGCAACCCTGCGTTTCCCGAACAAGACCGAAGACTTTGAGAAATACTGGCCGGCGGATTTCATTCTTGAAGGTCAGGACCAGACCCGCGGCTGGTTCTATTCCATGCTTGCCCTTTCAACCATGGTCTTTGGCAAAGCCCCGTACAAGGAAGTCCTCATGCACGGATTCGCCCTTGATGCGACCGGCAAGAAGATGAGCAAATCGCTTGGAAATGTTGTGGCCCCCGAAGATGTCATTGAAAACTATGGTGTCGATATCATGCGCCAGTATATTCTGTCCGCATCAGCACCATGGGATGACATGCGTTTCTCCATGGAAGGTGTCAAGACCACCCAGAGAATGTTCAACGTCCTCTGGAACGTCTACAAGTTCCCTCTGCCGTATATGGCGCTTGACGGCTATGTTCCTGCAGAAAAGAACGGTATATGGGATGCAGAATCCATTGAGACTGCCGCAGGCACCTTCTGCCGTGAAGACCGCTGGCTCATCTCCCGTGTGAACAGTCTTGCAAAGGCGGTCACCGAAGAGATGAAAGTCAGAAACCTCCACCGTGCAACCCGCCCGATTGCAAACTTCGTCCTCGAAGATTTATCCCGCTGGTATGTGCAGCTGGTCAGACCGCGTATGTGGCTTGAAGAGGAGTCTGTTTCCAAGAAACAGGCTTATGATACAATGTACTATGTGCTCCGCCGTTTAATCACGGTCTTTGCCCCGTTCGCACCGCACATCTGCGAGAAGATGTATCAGAACCTGAAATGCAGTGCAGAACTGCCTTCGGTCCACATGGTCGACTGGTATGCAGGAAATGATTCCTTAATCGACCCGGTCCTTGAAGAGGAGATGGAGATTATCCGCGAGTTCGATGAGGCGGTGTCTTATGCACGTGAGAAGGGAAAGAGAAAGGGACGCTGGCCGGTTAATGAGGTCGTTGTCGCATCCGAGTCCGATGCGGTTCTTAATGCGGTTACCGCTATGAATGATATGGCATGCGACCGTGCAAATGCACGCAGGGTTACTGCTGTCAAGGGTATCTGGGACAAGGTTGAATGGACTGCGGTTCCTGTGATGAAGGCAATCGGCAAGGGATTCGGCAGAAACGGTCCGAAGGTCAAGGCGTTCATTGAAAATGCAAACGGTACCGAGTTAAAAGCCGCCCTTGCAAAAGGCAGCATTCCGTTTACCGACGGTGATTTCTCCTGTGAACTTACCGCAGAGCATATGACGTTTGAGGAGCGTATGCCGGAAAATATCTTCTCGTCTCCGATGAAGGATGCAACGGTCTATGTGGATGTTACCCTGACGGAAGAGCTTGAAGCAGATGGTTATTCCCGTGAGGTCATCCGCAGAATTCAGGAGATGAGAAAACAGGCCGGTCTTGCGGTGGATGCTAAGATTAAGTGTCTGGTTATTGTAGAAGACGAGCGTGTCTATCCGTTAATCGACTCAAAGCATGACGTCATTGCAGGCGAAGTAAGAGCGGACTGTCTCAAGATTACCACGCCTGCAGAAAAGACCTGCCACTGCGGTCTTTTAGAAGGTGCGGCGCTTACCACCAAGTGGGATATTGACGGGCTGAAGGTCACGGTCAGTATCGCTCAGGTGAATTAATTTTTTACTTTTTTTTAGTGATTACGCCCTCTGCATAACCACACCGACAAAATTCAGATACTTTCCCCCGCCGCAGGCAAACGCTTTGCGGTCTCCTGCTGCATACTCGTTTTCGCATGCAAGCCAGTCGTTCCAGACTTCTTCGTTTGACTCCATCTCAAAAACCTCAAGACCTGCGAGCCCTTCTGTTTTTGACAGAATGTTTTTCCAGTAGGCGGCATCATGAATATAATCCAGCTGTTCCGGCGTCCATGAAGCAAGAAGCTCTGCAGGCAGACGGTCATGCAAATCTTTTTTCATGCCCGGAATACAGATGTAAATCCATCCCCCGTGCTTGACAAAAGGCAGCAGTTTTTCACCGAGATAGGATTCATCCCGCCCGAAATAATTGTAGGAGTCAAGACATACCACTCCGTCAAAAAATTCGTGCGCAAACGGAAGCGCGGTCGCATCAGCATGAACCGGAATAATTTCCTTTTCAGAAAGCCCTTCCGAGCGGAAAAACCGCATGTTTTCAGACGGGTCTGACCATAAATCCGCTGCGTAAACGGTGTAGCCATATTCTTTTGCAAGAAAGACCGAGGTCAGACCCTGACCGGAACCAAGGTCCATAATGACCGAACCGGGCGCGATACAGGTATCTTTCAGCAGTTCTTCAGCAAGCTTTACCGGATTGGGACCCATGATTTTTGAAGAAATCAGGGCATCGTAGTTATGTGCTTTCGGATAATGCATGATACTATGATTAGAAACTGATGGATTCCACCGCAGGCAGACGTCTTATTTCAGTAAGCGCCTCAGAAGGAAGTGTTCCTTCCACAATCAGCACAAGCCGGGGGCGTTCCACGAAATACGGGTCGGTAACAAAAATCTGACGGAGAGGTAAGTCATATCTGGTAAGAACAGAAAGCGCTGATGCGACAATGTTTTTGTCGCCGGCGTTTTTCGGATAGATGGTGAGAACAGAAAGCCCCAGGTCCATTGCAACACCGGTTATGTCGGGCGTTACACGGAGATTGGTGAAGATATGTCTGAGCTCGTCAATTTCTGCTATGTGTAATATGGTGGCGTCAATTACGCGGCGGTCAACCTTTATCGCCCGCGCCAAAGCCGCTGCGGTTATTTCAATCCCGTTTGCATGGACTTTGCCGAATTCATTGATGCCCAGACCGTTTTCCAGAAGGAAACGCACGACCTGCTGCTGCGCGGGGTAGTCTGCAAAGAGGTTGAGTATTTTACGCCACATTGTTCTCTAGTGTTTCTGTTTTTTACGGGCTAAATATGTATGGTTATTTTGCCATGGTGCGGCCCGGTAGCAGAAGCACATTGCAGGTTATTGCGGCGCTTTGTGCTTCTGCTGCAAATACGCCCTGCGCCATAATTACCGCCTGATGACCAAAACCGTCCGGAGCGCGTCCTTCAAGCATTTTTTCCAGTTTTTCCGCGGTCTTTTCCACCACAGCGGCTCCGGCGTTCTGTGTAGATGTGACCGCGACATGATACATCTTCGGCGGATTTGTACCGCGCCGGACGCATTCAAAGGCAAATCCGGGCACGGCGCTTTTTTTCACTTCGCCGAACCGCTCTTTATGCGCCGCAAGATAGGTCATGCATACGGCTGCAAAATCATCTGCAGGCGATTTTGCCGCGGGCTTTGCGAGCTGCTTCGAAGATGGTTTTGCAGCGGTCTTTTTTCCCGGGGGAAATGCGGAATGTGCCCTTCCTTTCGGAAACGGCGTTTTGGATGCGTCCTGTTTTGCCATGATAAATGCGGGGGAAGGGAGTCGAACCCTTGAACTACTTGAGGCTCGCCCCTAAAGCGAGCGCCGTTGACCTCTTGGCTACCCCCGCAAATGAAAAGTGTTCTAATATATATGCGCGTGAAAACTAAATACCCTTCGACTCTCCTGGCAGAAACTTATCAACTTGATTATATTATTTGAAAACCAACATACTGTTATGACTACCCTGCAGGAGTACCTTGATAAATCCGGCGTGCCGGAAAATCTTGGCAAAATAATTCTTACCATAGCAGCACAGGCAAAGCCGATACGTGCCGCATTTATCGAAAATCAGAACTATTCATCGACAACGAACTCATCCGGCGAAACCCAGGCCGAAATGGATACCTGGTCTGACATCTGCATAACCAATGCACTGGAAGCATCAGGTCTTGTCAGAGCCGTTGCATCAGAAGAGCGTGATGATATTGTTCCGCTGAACGCAAAAGCCGCATACTCGGTGGTAATGGACCCGCTTGACGGTTCCTCGCTCATTAAAGTAAATCTCTGTGTCGGAACCATTGTCGGAATCTATGAAGGAGACGTGTTACAGGCGGGAAGAAACCTGAAATGTGCATTTTACATTCTTTATGGCCCGATGACAACTTTAACCATCTCGGTCGGCGCAGGTGTTTCAATTTTCGCCATGGATGCAACAGGCGTGTATCAGATGATGAATGACAAAGTCACTCTTCCGGAAGGAAATCTCTACGGTTCCGGCGCGCTCCGTACCGAGTGGCTTGAAAAGCACACGAAATTCATCACGCAGATTGAAGGCGAGGGTGCAAAGAACCGGTATTCCGGTTCGTTCGTCGCAGATTTCCATCAGGTTCTCAAATACGGCGGCGTTTACGCATATCCGCCGTACAAAGGTCACGAATCCGGCAAACTGCGGCTGGTCTTTGAGGTAAACCCGATTGGGTTCCTTGCTGTTCAGGCAGGTGGTGCGGTTTCTGACGGAGTCCGCTGCACGCTTGATATTGTTCCGGAAAAAGTGCATCAGAGAACGCCGGCCTATGTCGGAAGCCGCGGCATGATTGCAAAAATCGAGAAATTATGAGCACTGTATCTGTATTTGCAAAAACCGTGGGCGGCATTGCGGGAAAGGCGCGGATTTATCCGGATATCCTGCAGGCCGCGGCAAAAACCCTGCGCGCCGCAGAAGGGGATGTTATTTCCGATTCGTTTGTGACTCACGCAGGCGACCGGCTTGTGATCCTTATGGTGCATAAGAAAAACGCCCCAGTCGAAGAGCTTCGCGATAAAATCTTTGACGCAGCACAAAAGCAGGCGGACGGGCTTGGTCTATTTAAGAATCCGACGCCCGATTCAGCCGTATCGCTGAAATTTGAATCCGGCGGGCAGTTCCTGCTGTTTCTGACCGGCTCAGACGATGCAGGATTCTGGAATAAAATCATGACCGCGGAAGCGGGAACGGCTTTTGACCGCGGAATCATGCTTGCAAAATCCGAGGGCGAATTTGAGTCAACGGCCCGCCGTTGCGAAGCGTTTGCAAAATCCGCGTTTCTGGGCGTCTGTCCGGTAAGTCTCTGTGAAACAGGTATCCTGCGGGAATATGTGACACCTGTTGCGGGTCTTGGATTTTCACTGTATAAGGGTAAACTGACCGGGCCGGTTGATTTATTCGACTCGGCTCTTTTCGATGCTGCACGGCTTACGGCATCACACACATAATACTTTTTTCGGAATTAATTAAAAAAAAGAAAAACGGGGAATCAACCCGTTATGGTTGACACTGCCCATGCCGGAAGGTCAACACCCATTCCGAAGATGGCAAGACCGATCGTGAACAGGAACAGGGTGAAGAGCAGAATGCCGATAAGGTTTAAGAACCAGCCGGCGGTAAGCATATCCTTCATTTCCACATATTCCGTGCCGTAAGCAACCGCATTCGGCGGGGTTGCGACCGGAAGCATGAAGGCAAGAGAGGATGCCACAGCCACTGTAAGCATAAGAATCATCGGGTTTATGCCAAGACCCACCGAAACACCTGCCATTACAGGCAGCATAATATTTGCAACCGCGGTGTTTGAGGTGAACTCCGTTAATATCATCACGACAAATGCAAGGAGCAGGACAAGAAGCACAACCGGTACGTTTACGCCGGCAAATGCTTCTCCGATTGCCTGGGAAAGCCCGCTTGCCTTGAATGCGGCAGAAACCGACATGCCGCCGCCGAAAAGCAAAAGAATTCCCCAGGGGACTCTTACCGCCCACTGCCAGTTAAGCGTGTATTCCTGATTTTTCCAGGAGACTGGGATGACAAATAACAGAATTGCGCAGAAGATTGCAATTGTACTGTCGTCAATTCCCGGGAAAAGCACGTCAAGACCGGGAATCGTAACCGGACCGATTTCTTTACTCTGGCGGAAAATCCACATTAATGCCGCAAGAATAAACACAAAGAGGGTGTTTTTTTCTCCGCGGGACATCGGACCGAGGTTGTCAATTTCATGCTGGAGGGCTTCTTTGGTGCGGTCAAGTGTTTTGGGCATCTTGCGGTAGGCGATTTTGGTAAGCCAGAGCCACATAATAAAGAGCATTACAGCAACAAACGGCACGCCGAAACAGAACCAGGTAAAGAAGTCCACCGGCGGTGCTTCGGGGAAGAATGCGTGCAGCTGGGAGGCGAAAACCGCGTTTGCCGGTGTTCCGATTAAGGTTGCAATTCCACCCACACCACAGGCGTATGCAATGCCGAGCACAAGACATCCTGCAAATGCTTTATGCTGCGGGTCCATTTCCTTGTAGTTCTTGGTCGGAAGAACGGTGGATATGATAGCAACTGCGATTGGAATCATCATCATTGCGGTTGCGGAGTTGGACATCCACATGGAAAGAAAGGCTGCTGCAATCATGAATCCAAGGATGAGGCGTGTCGGGCTTGTTCCGGTGATGGAAATGAGTTTTAATGCTATGCGGCGGTGAAGATTCCAGCGCTGCATGGCAATGGCTATCATAAATCCGCCGAGGAAGAGGAAGATGACTTTGTCCGCATACGGCGCTGCTGCTGCGGTAACGCTTAATACACCGGATACCGGGAAGGCAACCAGCGGTATTAAAGCGGTCGCTTCTATCGGTATCGGCTGGAATATCCAGAAGATGACCATCATGGCTGTTATTGCGAGTGTGAGCTTCGCTGCCTGCGGGAGGTCAATCGGGGCAATAAGCAGTATCAAAAATACTGCAATGCCTAAGATAAGAGCATAACCCCTGTTCATATCTGTAAATTATTTGGTGTGACATGTATTGAGTGTTGCTGTTTTTCAGGCGGGCGGAAAACTTCTGACGCAGAAAGATGACTGAATGTTTTCAGGACCGGTATTTTGTCACTGACTTTTTTGTGCAAAAGTTGTGTCAGACCGTGCATTTTTCGACAAAAAAGGTGTATGAGGGGGTAACGACCGGAAAAGAGGGGAGGGGGGAAGAATATTCAGTAATGCAGCACCGGCGCACAAATCCCCTTAACCGCATCCGCATACCGCTGCACATTCTCTTCCAGAACTGCCCGGTTCACACTTTTTTGCAGCCGGTTGTAAAATTCTGACACAATCTCCTCGGACAGAATGCAGCGTGAACCGGATTCAAATCCGCCGGATAAGGCGTCGGATGATGCCATATCAATTACCACACGGTCAACCATTGAAGGCTTTGCCGCTTCGATTATGTCATACACACAGGAACCTGCCTTCGAAAACAGCGCCCCCGAATGTAAATCAAGTCCTGCACCCGTACACGCAAGCGATGCGTTTGCATACAAGACGGCATACCCGAGCGAGAACAGCACATTTACCGGATCTTTTAAAACGCCATCTGTGAGGCGGCGGAATCCGAGTTCTCTTGGAACAACCCGGGAAAGAATCTCATAATACATAGTACGGTTCAGCGAAAACACACGGTTGAACTCCTGCATAGTAACAAGATATGCAAGTTCCGACTGCGATTTCGTCAGAATCTCAAGTTCACCCTTGTAGAATATCCCGCTCCGACTACGGTCGTCTAACTCATGCAGAAAAAGCATACGGGCATCCATTGATGCAGAAATGACCGAAAGCGCAAATTTCTGCACCGGAAGAACCTTCTGCCTTGCACGAAGCACCGGTTCTGCATTGTCTGAAATCGTACCCGTCAGCCGGTTTTTCGCATCAAAAAAAGTCACCGCAATATTTCGTGCGCGAAGAACGGCAAGCGCGGAGGTCTGCAAAGTATGCCCACCGCAGATAACAAGGTGACTGACTTCGTCTAACGGATAATAGCGGGATGTTCCCTTCTGCGATATAATTAAAGTGTCCTTTGTAGTCCTGATATCGGCACCGAAGCCGAAAACCGTAACCCAGGAAACCTCACTCATTGTTTCCCCCGGACAGAATCTGCCGGCAGCGTCCGCAGAAATAATTCCGTTTCCGGTTTATGTCATCGAAATTTGCCGGGCAGTACATAATACACTGCGGATTGTCACAGTGACCAAGCCCGAAGAGATGACCTATCTCATGCGCACCCTCGCGTACAATCCGGTTGATTAACTCATTGTCGTCTGCATGATATCCGTAAAACTCGTTTGCAAGGCGGCAGGGCGAAACAACAGCAACCCCGAGCTTCGGATAGGCAAGTCCGAAGACCGAGTCAGTTCCCTCTTCAAACAAATCACCCGGCGTAACCAGGAGAATTTTTTCATGCAGATGGCAGAACTTCTGATAATAGTCGAGGTCAACATCTGCGGGCTTGAACAAATCCGGCATATGGCTTCTGAAAAGGTCCAGTTTCTGCAGGATTTTCACCGCATCACACTGACGCCGCACCGAATCGTATCCGTCATAGGGGAACGTGCCGTTGTCGATGCGTGAAACCGGCATTTCAAGCACGGCGGATAATTCTTCCGACACCGGACGCGACAAGCCCTGCGGCACTCTTGCGTCCCAGAAAAGGTGTATGCCCATAATATGATTAGTATATCTGTGTTTAAAGACATAAATATAGTGACTTATGGCATACGAAATAGAGCGGGCTTGCGGTGAATATATCAGAAATCATTACGCATCCGCTGTGGAAATCGGATTCGGCGGAAAAACCGCGGCGGCAGAAATACTGATTGATGCAGGCATTCCGGTTCTCTGCACCGATGTTCATTCCTATGATACAACAGTTCCTTCCGTGGTGGACGACTGTGTAGAACCCGACCTTTCGCTTTACATCGGCGCGGAAGTAATCTACGCAATCCGCCCGGGCCTTGAAATCATCCCCGCCATGATAACGCTTGCAAAACGCGTGCATGCGGATCTTTTAATCTATCACCTCGGATTTGAGTTGTATCAGGACGGGGGAGAGGTAATTGATCTCGGCCCGTGCATGCTGCACAAATATGCCTGAGCGGGACTAACCTTTTTATAACATGCCGGCTAATATAATATGACACAAGCGATGAGTCTCATGACCGTAAGGTCGTATTGGCACATCTGTCTGGAGATAGAAAAATGGCATCACAAAGCAAGCATGTAGCAAAAGGCCGTGTAACCGGAAGCGCCGGACGTTTCGGCCCGAGATACGGCAGATTTAACCGCAAGCTGGTTAACGAGAGCGAAAAGATTTCCCGCGCAAAGCACCTTTGCCCGATGTGCGACACCGTAGCAGTAAAACGCGAAGGTACCGGTATCTGGGTATGCAAGAAGTGCGGATACAAATACGCAGGCGGAGCATACGCACCGCAGACTCCGGGCCTTAAGGTCGTATTACGCACCATCGAGACCAAAGGAGAATAATTTAATGGTCAGTTACAAGTGCGCCCGCTGCAAACAGACGGTTGAAATAGATGCGAATGTCCGCTGTCCTTACTGCGGTCACCGTATTTTATTCAAGGCGCGCGGTGCCGGCACGAAAATACTGAAAGCAAGATGACTGTTGTAACGTCATCGCGCAAACCATCCAACGAAGTCAGGAGACTTGCAAAAGAGATTGCATTCTCTCTGGGCTTCCCATATATTCAGCGGGGAAAGGCAGGAATCCGCGAACTTGGGGCGGACAACCCCAAAATTATTTTTATCTCGGGTACGAAACGCCTGGGACCGGTTTTTGATGTAACCGTGAACGGCGAGTCTGTATTTTCCATGCTGATGAACAAAATTACCGAATCGGAACGTACCGGTCCTTTTAAGAAGGGATTTATTACGCGCGAGCCGGATTTATACGAATTTCTGTCGCCGCACATTCCGATTGAGCTTGATGAAAATGCCGAGGGCGCGATTGTGTTTTACGGAACGCAGAAAAAACAGTATGTGCTGCAGGTAATGGTATGAAACATTCCGCAGTGTTTACGTTTGAAACGCCCGATGCAGAGAAACTCTATGGGGTGCTTTCACCGGAGGCCGGTCAGGATCCGGGGGATAAGGCATGTACGCATCTCTCCTGTGAAGGAGATGTCCTCACGTTCCGTGTGGATGCTGATGACTGCGCAGGTCTTCGCGCAAGTCTGAATATGTGGCTGCGTCTGATAGATGTTTCGGAAAAAATTATGAGGATTTAACTATGGCAGCACCACAGCAGGCGGCAATTCCGCCGCAGATTCAGCAGCAGCTTGCAATGTTTCAGCAGATTCAGGGCCAGCTTCAGCAGGTATCGAGTCAGAAAATGCAGTACGAAATGAACCTTCGCGAGATGAAGAAGGCACTCGAGGAACTTGAGGCATGCGCAGATGACGCAGCAGTTTTCTCGGCAGTAGGTTCTGTGATGATTCAGAAGGACAAGGCAGCAGTTAAAGCTGATTTATCCGACAAGGCAGATTCTTTGGAGCTGCGTATCGGTTCTCTTGAAAAGCAGGAAAAAGCAATGGCAGCAAAAGCCGCGTCTCTCCAGAAACAGATTCAGGAAGCCATGTCCGCAGGACAGGGCGCTCAATAAATTTTTTTTATTTTCTTTTCTCAACGAATTCTTTTATCTTCTGTATTGTAATCTGGTTCAGTTCATGTTCCATAAAACAGGCGTCCAGATCCGCAATTTTTTCAGGTACGCCCAGTAATACAAGGAACTCAACCAGAATGGTATGGCGGAATTTGACCTGTTCGGCGATACGTTTTCCGTCAGGAGTCAGGGTAACTCCTTCATATTTGCGGTAGGTAACCAGACCTTTTTTGCTCAGTTTCAGAAACATCTCCGAAACCGAGGAGGGAACAACATCAAGGTCTTCTGCAATGTCCTTGGAACGTGCATATCCTTTGATTTCCGTTACGTTCAGAATCGATTCAAGATAGTCTTCTTCTTTGGTGCTGAGCGGTTTTTTATAGGAGGCGGCGGCTGCGGGCTGCATTTTATGTTATTTATGTTCCTTACAACTATATCTTTCTTTTTTTGATTCTGTGCGACAGCATGAACAGTTTCCGCCGCACGAATGAAGACCTCCCACGCACCCGCAATGACAGCTTTTACCCCTGACAGTTCTTAAGACAAGCCGGACAAAAAGTACGCAAATCAGTGCCGCAGCCAGAATAAATCCGGCTGCCCAGAAAATTTCAGAAGCCAAGAAGACTTCCTCCCTGATATATGATAAATGAGATAATCCATGCTATAACCAGATACATGAGAGCCGCAAAAATCGTAAACGACCAGGAATGCGACTCTTTTTTCATAGTGAACAGTGCTGCAAGGCACGGGATGTAAAGCAGAACAAAGACCATGAAGGAGAGTGCTGAAAGCGGGGTAAATACTGTTGGAAGAACCGAAACAAGCCCTTCCTCACCGCAGGAGAAAAGTGTTCCCATTGTTCCGACCACGACCTCTTTTGCAAGAAGTCCCATAATAATGGAAACAGATGCTTCGGCAAACCCGAATCCAAGCGGAGCAAAAACCGGTGAAATACATCCGCCGACAATGCCTAATACTGAGTCAGACGAGGCATATTCAACACCGAACGGCAGTGTTGCAAGAAGCCAGACAAAGAGCACGGCAGGGAAAATTATCACTCCCGCGCGGGATAAGAACTCTTTTGCATTGTCCCACATGGCAAAAAATACATCCCGCAGACGGGGTACATGATATGACGGCATTTCAATTATGAAATCTGATTCTTCACCTTTGAACACGGTTTTTCGTAAAATCAGACCGGCAGCAAGGGCGACTGCAATACCAAGCAGATAAATCGCAAAGAGAATCACACCCCGGTATGCTTCAAAAAACGCCGTGATAAAAAGCACATAGACCGGAATGCGTGCACTGCAGGACATGAACGGAGTTAAAAGCATGGTCAGTTTTTTTGACCGGTCGTTTTCAAGCGTGCGGGAAGCCATTATCGCCGGAACACTGCACCCGAATCCGAGAATCATCGGAATGAAGGATTTGCCGTGCAGTCCGATTTTTTTCATAAGAGCATCAGCAATTACCGCAACACGTGCAAGATAACCGGAGTTTTCGAGAACCGCAAGCATGAAAAACATCAGAATAATGTTGGGCAGAAACACAATGACGCTGCCAAGACCGCCTATTATACCGTCAACAACCAGAGATGTGACCCAGGAAGGAGCGCCGAAAAGAAAATCACCTGCAATCTGTCCAAGCCGGCTGAAGAATTCTTCAATCAATCCCATTAACGGTTCGCCTGCGGCAAATACTACCTGAAAAACGAGGAATATGACCAGAAGAAAAATCGGAACGGCAAGTATTCTGTTCATCACAAGTTTGTCTATTGCATCAGTGATGTTTCGGTTTTTTCCGGTTATCGAAACGCATTCCTTCATAATTTTTGCAATATAGCGGTATTTCTGCGTGGAAATGATTTCCGTAAGGGTAAGTCCCCCGTATTCTTCTTCCAGACGGCGGCGTGTGCATGCGGTATGCTCTGTTTCGTCTTCTTTTTGGTGAATCAGTGCAGAAAGCGCAATCCAGCGGCTTTTTCCTTCTGCGGTGAATTCTGCTATGCAGGATTCGAGTTTTTCGTCATAGCAGTGTACGGGATATGTCGGCGTTTCTCGTATTACAGCGTCCAGGAGGTCTTCACGTCCGGATTTGCTCACCGCTTCGATTTTTACCACGGGAACGCCGAGTGCGGTCTGCAGTTTTTCTGCATCGACCTGTATACCGTTTTTTGCGGCAAACCTGTTCATGTTAAGGGCAATGACAACAGGGATGCCAGTCTCTATTAACTGAAGAGTAAGATAGAGGTTTTTTTCCATATTTTGTGCGTCAACGATGTTTACGACAATGTCCGGGTTTTCGTTCAGGAGGTATTCTGCGGTAATTTCCTCCTCAAGAGTGCGTGAGGAGAGGCTGTAAATGCCGGGAAGGTCAACAATTTCAAAAGTACAGTCTTTGCAGGTGAGTTTTCCTTCGTTTCTGTCCACAGTTACGGTTTTTCCAGGCCAGTTGCCGGTATGGCGGCGAAGTCCGGTAAGTCCGTTGTAGAGGGTGGTTTTTCCGCAGTTCGGATTTCCTGCAAGTGCGAGGGTAATTTTTTTCACTGCGGCATCACCAGTATATTTGCGGCATCGCTTTTCCTGAGAGCGAGTTTTCCGCCATGGATGATGAAAATGAGGGGGTCGCCAAAGGGGGCTTTTCCGCAGGAGGTAATGATTGAGCCATGGATAAAGCCGAGTTCGGTAAGTCTGTTTGCAAGTTCACGGTCTGGATTTTTAAATCCGAGTATTTCCGCCGTATCGTTCTTTTTTATAGAGGATAAGGGCACAGCATATTTGCAGGTTTGCATGGCATATTAGTTCGTTTTTCGGTGGGCAAATACCTGTGTCGAAAAATGTTGGGCAGGGTCTTTCAGTCCGAAAAGGTTTCGGATGAAGGAAAGGTTTCCGAAAAAAAGCGCATGAATCATTACAGAATTGTGATGAGGGGCGGATTGCCGACAGGTATCCGACAAATGTTTATGTTGGAAAAGTGACACGATAAGAATTCTTAATCAATGATAACAAGATCAATCGATAAACGGTTAATCCGATTCCGTGACAACCATGAAAAAAAGGCCCTGCTTATTACCGGTGCACGACAGACCGGAAAGACATACAGCATACGCGAACTGGGAAAATCCTATGCATCATGTATTGAAATAAACTTCCTGGAAAATCCTGCCGCACGGCAGATTTTTGCCGGATTTTCTAACGCGGACGATTTGCTTCTGCGGATTTCAGCCGTTGCAGATAAACCGCTTATCCCGGGAAAAACGCTGATTTTCTTTGACGAGGTGCAGGAATGTCAGGAAATTGTTACCGCGGTAAAATTCCTTGTTGATGAGGGAAGTTACCAGTATATCTTAAGCGGGTCGCTTCTTGGCGTTGAACTCAATGACATCCGTTCCTACCCTCTCGGATACATGGAAATTGTTCAGATGTATTCGCTCGACTTCGGGGAATTTATCCGGGCAAACGGTGTTTCAGATGCGGTAATAAAAAAACTCGGCGAATCATATTCTGCGAAAACGCCGGTCGATTCGATAATTCATGAAAAAATGATGGATTTATTCCGTCTGTATTTAATCATTGGCGGAATGCCTGCTGTGGTTGACACCTATCTGAAAACAAATGATATCCGAAGGGTAATCGAGGAACAAAATGCCATAATTTCCCTTTTCAAAAAAGACATATCGCGCTACAATCATGAATATAAACTCCATATTGAAGAAGTATTTACCACCATCCCCATGGAACTGAACCGGAAAAACAAACGGTTTATTATCAGTGACGTGGGAAAAGGTGTACATTTCCAGCGCCTTGAAAACAGTTTCCTCTGGGTTAAGGATGCGGGTGTGGCTTTACCTGCCTATTCTGTTGAAGAGCCTATGTGTCCTTTGAAACTGTCCGGCTCAGTGAATTTATTCAAACTCTTCCTCTGCGACACAGGTCTATTGTCTGCAATGTATATAGATGGTATTCAGCTTCGTGTCTTAAACAGGGAAACTGACATTAATTTCGGTTCGGTGTATGAAAATGCCGCCGCTCAGGAATTTACCGCGCACGGATTTGAACTGTATTATTTCAACAGCAAAAAGCAGGGGGAACTGGATTTTGTTCTGGAACAGGGAGGGCGCGTTCTTCCAATTGAAATAAAATCAGGCAAGAATTATGCACGTCACCGGGCTTTGTCAAATGTGCTGGAAAATCCCCTTTACGGAATCTCCGAGGGTTTTGTTTTCTGTAATGACAATGTACGGGTAAAGGAAAAAATTACGTATCTTCCAATGTATATGATGATGTTTCTGAAAAAGGATGTGCTACCGGAAAAAATGGTGTATAGGGTTGATATGAAGGGTCTGGCGTAAAAATTATTTCCCCACCCGTTTGCTCCTTAAGAGCCGGTTATACGTAATCGCAAACCGGTGCGCCTCATCACGAATCTCCTGCAGATACATGCTGCCCTTCTCCTTTCGTGATATTGGCAGCGGAAAGGGCACGCCTGATACATAAATCTCCTCCTCACGCTCGGCAAGCGAAATCACCGGCGTATCAATACCGAGCGAATCCAAAACACCCTTAGCACGCCCAAGCTGCCCTTTGCCCCCGTCGATTAAAATAAGGTCGGGCAGCTCCTTATCCTCAGAAAGCAGCCGCGAATACCTCCGGCGCACAACCTCCTCCATACTCGCATAATCGTCTCCTCCGGTCGCCGATTTGATTTTAAACCGCCGGTAATTCTTCTTATCCGCCCTGCCGCCTCTGAACTGCACCATAGACGCAACCGGATCCGTACCCGACAGATGCGAAATATCAAAACACTCGATAACCTCAGGCGCATTCTTCAAATGCAGTTCACGCTGCAGCTCGGTCACTTTTATCTCGTCACCGAAATGCGTGGTCTCAATGTTTTTGCCCGCAAGATCCACCAGCTTCTTTTTTGCCCCCTGCTTTGGAACCGTTATAACCACTTTATGCTTTGCAAGCCCCGACAGATACTCCTCCGGCGATTCGGCAGGGTCATGTTCCAGAATTATCTCATGTGGAATCAGATTTTCCGTGTAATAAGCGGTCAGAAATTCATCAAAGAACCCGTCCGATTCATCAAAAATAAACTCATCCCGCCCCGAAAGCGTACCCTTATGCACATGAAACACCATCGCATAAACAATGTGGTCTGCAATACGGTATGCGACTACATCCTCATCATGGTCGGTCTGCCGCTGCACATACTGACGCCGGGATAAATTTTCCACCGCCTCAATCTGATTTCTGCACTGCATCGCCGCCTCAAACTCCGTCTCATTTGCATACTGCTGCATTTCGGCCGTCAGTTTTTCAACAAGCGGCTTCGTATCGCCTTTTAAAGCATCCCGTGCAAATGCACACTGCTTCGCATACGCCTCCTTCGTGATTTTTCCCGTACACGGCCCGCTGCAGTTTTTGATGTGATAGCGCAGACAGGGCCGTCTGTTTTTCGGCATATTCGCACATGAACGAAGCATAAACGCTTTTTTGACTACGGAAAGGCAGTAATCACGCTCCTTTCCCGAAACAAACGGCCCGAAATATTCCGCACGCATCTTCCTGTTTCTGGCAATGCCTATACGCGGAAACTCCTCTTTCGTCAGAATAATAAACGCATAGGATTTTGCATCCCGCAAATCGATATTGTATTTCGGCTGATACTTTTTAATCAGCGTGATTTCCAGAAGATAGGCTTCCTCATCGGTATCCGTCAGAATAAACTCGGCCGAGTCGATATGCTCAACAAGTTTCTTTGTTTTGGGGTCATGGTCTTTTTTCTGAAAATACGAAGACACCCGTTTCTTCAGGTTTTTCGCCTTGCCGACATAAATAATAGTCCCCTCACTGTCTTTGTACATGTAACAGCCCGGAGAGGTGGGAACTTCGGATAAATCGACCGGCATTTATGCTATATTGGTTGTGCAAGGGGATATGTATATCTTCTTCAACCACAGTCTTTATCTTTCTATGGGGACAATACTCTTGTACATATGGTCGTTCCATGCTTAACCTGTACCAGACGTGAATCGATGAAATATGATTTTGACGCAGAACGGACATTCTACAACTACCACATCGTCTGCAGTGCCAGAAAAGACATTCCCGACCCGATGCCCAAAGAGGGATTTGAATGCCCAAAGTACACACCAAAGCCGAAACACTTAAGAATCGACCGTAAACAGTGTGCTGTAGATCTGCAGCCGGCAGGAGGAAACAAATGACCGAAGAAGAAATGGTTAAAGAGGAAAAGCCGGTATCCCTTGAGGATTTAATCAAGGCGAACCACCCGAAATATATCTGTGCGCTAATCACTGTTGTAATGGGCGCCGCACCGTTACTTCTCTACTATCTTGAAATGCTTACCATGGAATCGGCATTTATCTTCATCTCAATCGGCCTCATCTGCGCCGGTATGGGACTGTTCTTTGCAAGAACCTAAATACTTTTTTTGAAAAAAAAATTATTCTCCGGTATGGAGTTCTTCATATCTCTTCAGTTCGAGATTACGCAGTTCCACCCGCTTAACTTTTCCGGAAATCGTCTTCGGCAGTTCATCGACAAACTCAATCGCACGCGGATATTTGTACGGCGCGGTAGTTTTCTTCACATGATTCTGCAGTTCCTTGACAAGTTCCGGCGTACCCTTATATCCCTTCTTCAGAATGATGAAGGCCTTGATAATAACACCGCGAATGGCGTCCGGACTTCCCACGACTGCAGATTCCTGAACAGCCGGATGTTCGATTAACGCGGATTCGACCTCCGCCGGACTCACGCGGTAACCGGAGGATTTGATAATATCATCATCCCGTCCCTTAAACCAGAAGTAACCATCCTCATCACATACCGCTTTGTCCCCTGTATAGTACCAGTCGCCTTCAAATACTGCTGCAGTTGCCTCAGGGTCGTCAAGATACTCTCTGAAGAGACCGACCGGCGATGGGTCTCTGGTACGGATGGCAATACGTCCCTCCTCGCCTGCCTTGACCGGCTTTCCCTCTTCGTCATGCAGTTCGATACACCAGCCGGGAGCCGGTTTTCCGATTGAACCCGCGCGGTGCTCAATGCATGGGAATGTACCGATTACCATAACCGTCTCGGTCTGACCGTATGCCTCGTAAATCTTTAAACCGGTACCTTCCTCCCAGATTCTGTTGACCTCCGGATTAAGCGTCTCGCCTGCGGAAACGCAGTGACGCAGCTGGGAGAAGTCGAAGGTGCTCAGGTCTGCAAGAATGAGCATGCGGTAGATGGTCGGCGGGGCGCAAAACGTTGTGACCTCGTATTTTTCCATCAGCGGCAGCAACTCTGTTGCATTGAATTTGCCCTGATAATCATAGACGAAAATACATGCACCCTGCATCCACGGTCCGTAGAATTTACCCCATGAGGATTTGCCCCAGCCCATGTCAGCGACAGTAAAGTGCAGGTCAGTCTCCGTTAAATCATACCAGAATTTTCCGGTAACAATATGACCGAGCGGATAGGAATGGGTATGCAACACCATTTTCGGTTCAGCAGAAGTACCTGAGGAGAAGAAAATCATCATCGGGTCCGTTGCCTTGGTTCTGATTCTTCTTGCAAGCGGGGTGAGTTTTGTTGACGCCTTTGCCGGAAAAACAAGTTCCTTCTGGTAGTTAATCCAGCCGGAAAGGTCACCGTCGGTTAAGAACTTGACTTTTAAGCCCGGACAGTCTTTTGCGATTTCCTCAATCTTCCAGACGTTTTCGGTGTTGGTCACAATCATCTTGAAGTGACCCTGGTTAATGCGGTATTTCAGGTCGTGAGGGGTTAATATGACAGGTGAGGGGCAGAAAACAGCGCCGATTTTGATGGCTGCAAGTGCAAACGTCCACCATTCCGGAACGCGGGGCAGAAGAATCATGACACGGTCGCCTTTGCTGATGTTCTGCTTGAACATCATGTTGGCAACCTGGTTGGACATGTTCATGAAGTGGCGGAAGGTGAAGTATTTCTCCTCGCTCTTCTGGTTTGTCCATATCATGGCAAGCTTGTTTCTGTCGCGCTTTGCCATTGCGTCCACGCAGTCGAAGGCAAAGTTATAGTATTCCGGTACCGGAATTGAGAAGGTTTCGCACATTTCCTCATAGTTTGTCATGTTGTGCGGATGTTCTGATTCTCTCATACTTATCTTGTTGTACCTTATCTCATATAAAGGGCCCACACCATAATTATTATATGCAAATATGTGCATATAATAATTAGAGAATTATGTCGTCTGTGGAAATTCTTGATTTTGAGCATATAGTATTTGAGTCGCCGGAGCATATCCGCATCAAAGAGGTTGCGGCAAAACTCATTGAGGCAGGCTTTTCCTTTTCGATGCATCCGCACCCGGAGTCCGCAAGCGAAAGCGGACGCTCACTGATTGAAAAGAAAGGAAAATGTATTCTGCCGGTAACACTGGTCAACGGTTTTCCGATGATTTTCGGACGCTATCCTGCAAACGATGAACTCAAGCAGTTTCTGAATGTACCAGACGGCATATTAGAGCCGAAAGAATGCGGCTGCTGCTGTATCGAGGGGTGCGAAGACTGTGGACGCTGAAGTTGTTTTCAAGGCGCTCGGCGACGCAACGCGCCTGCGGATTTTTGCTCTGTTAAAAGAAGAGGAGTTGTGCGTCTGTGAAATTGAAGAAGGTCTTTCTCTTTCGCAGCCGAATGCATCCCGTCATCTTGCGGTGATGAAAAATGCAGGCATCATTCAGGTCAGGCGGTCTGCACAAAAGACATACTGTAAAATCAGTACGGAGTTTGTGAAGGAATATCCGTTTCTTTTACGTGAACTGAATATGATTGCCGATGCGCTGCCGACATCGAATGCGGACAGAATTGCCCTGCAGCAGTTCAGAAGCCAGAAGCGGGTGCATTATGGTTTCTGAAAACTGTATCATATGCGGAGACCCTCTCATTTATTCCGGTGAGACAAAAGAGGCGGTCTGTGAAATCTGCGGCCGGTCGTTTCCCACGAACACGGTCTGCTCCGCCGGGCATTTCGTCTGTGACGAATGCCATGCAAATCCAGGCACCGCGGTTTCAACCCATGTCTGTCTGCACACGGATTCAAAGAACCCGGTTGCAATAGCACAAGAAATAATGGCAAATCCGGCTGTGCACATGCACGGACCCGAACATCATATAATAGTGGGTCAGGCGCTTCTTGCCGCATACAAAAATGCAGGAGGAGAAGTAAATCTGCCCGCCGGTCTTACGGCAGTTGCCGCACGCGGGCGTCAGGTTCCAGGCGGCTTTTGCGGGCTTGCGGGAAACTGCGGGGCTGCGGTTTCTGCAGGTATTTTTCTCTCGGTCGCACTGCACACAACTCCTCTTTCCAAAGAAGCATGGGCGCTCGGTATGAAGCTGACCTCCCGCTGTCTTGCAAAAATTGCAGAATACGGCGGACCGCGGTGCTGCAAACGGGATTCGTTTACCGCCATTCTTGAAAGCACGGATTTCGTACGGGAACATCCCGGTATCGAAATGGAGATGCCGCAGCGGGTTGTCTGTACATTTTCCGAACGAAACGGGGAGTGTCTGAAGGAGAAATGTCCGTATTACAGATGAGACTCCGGAGGGTGCATGTTTTTCCCGTCTAAAGTACAATACTATTCTGCGGGGCTGCAAATACGGGAAGTAGTCATGCAGAATTCTCATTTGTTTCGCCGCCCCGCACTTTTTTGACCGGCTGCGTAAATAATAGTATAAAAAAAGGATTATTCTTCTTCTTTCTTCGGACGCTCGGGCTTCACATACGTGATTGCCACGGTTTCCACACCACGCTCGCCCACCGCTGCAGAAGCAGAATACTCATTGCCGAACGAAAGCGCCTTAAACTTGCACAGTTCGACACACTGCAGACAGATAATACACCGGAACCGGTCAATCGTCCACGTCTTATTCGCCCGGTCAACCGTGATAGCCTGCGACGGACAGCGTTTCTGACAAAGTGAACATGACGTACACTTCGCCGGATCAACAATAATATGACCCCGCGTTGCATCAAACCTCTTGGCAGGCTCCGCAGGGAAACGGATGGTTGCCGGCTTTTTTGCAAACTGCTTTAAGATGGTCTTTAACATCTTCATGCTATCACCGCTCCATACAGCCGATACACGGATCAATTGTTAAGACAATCTGCGGAACATCGGCAAGCTCGCAGCCCGGCAGAATCTTGACCAGACTCGGCACATTCGTTAATGTCGGTGTACGAACCCTGAACTGCGTAAGATACTTCGTGCCGTTACCCTTCAGGTAATGCACAACCTCGCCTCTCGGCTGCTCGGACCGGCTGAAATACTCGCCGTCCGGATTTCCCTTGACCGCAACGGATACTTCGTCTCCTTCCGGCATATCGGAAATAATCCGGCGGATTAACTCAACAGACTGCAGAAGTTCCTTGCAGCGGACCTCAACACGGGCATAGCCGTCGCAGCCCTTTGCTGTAACCGGACGGAAGCCGAGGTCACCGTAGGCAAGATACTCATTTGTCCGCTGATCCATTGCAAGACCGCTTCCGCGTGCAACAGGTCCGACCGCGCCGAGCAGATAGGCGTCCTCTTTGGATAGCATACCTTTGCCCATAAGCCGTTTCTTCATGATGTGGTCGTTTAGGAAGACCTTGTTTAACTCGCGGATTTCATCCTCGATACCGTCAAGGCGGCCGTCCATCTGGGTGAGGAAATCATCTGCAATATTGCGGCGTACGCCGCCGACCTTACAGACGCCCTGAATTACACGGCCGCCCGTGGTCGCTTCCATTTCGTCAAGAACCGATTCGCGAATCTTCCACGCATTGTAGAACAGACTCTCAAATCCGAGCGAATCGGCAAACAGACCGAGCCATAAAAGATGGCTGTGAATACGCGAGTATTCACCCCAGAGTGTTCTGAGATAGTTCGCCCGCTTCGGAATCTCAATACCCATCAGCCCTTCGATTCCCTGACAATAGGTCGACGAATGCGTGAAACTGCAGATACCGCAGATACGCTCCGCAAGATACACAAAATCCTGATACTCACGGCGGTCGACCAGACTTTCAAGACCCCGGTGAACATAGCCGATGGATGGAATCGCCTCAACGACCTTCTCGTCTTCGAGAACAAGGTCAAGGTGAATCGGCTCGGGCAGAACCGGATGCTGAGGACCGAACGGAACAACAGTTCTTCCGGTCATTTTGCCTCCTCCTTCTTCACTTTCGTCACCTTCGGCGCGGGGGCGTCAGTCTTTTTCTTAAACGGGAACGGAACAGACGTTTTGATAAACGTGCCGCCGAAATCAAGCGTCATGCCCTCAAACGTAAATCCGTACAGGTCATGGATTTCATTTTCATAGACAAACGCACCCGGATATGCAGGACCGATGGAAGGAATCTTCTCACCCTCGGCTGCATTTACCCGCGCGTGTACCACAGCACCGTCCTTGTCAAAGGAGTACGTGATGTCATAGCCCGGCTCTGCAGGCGTACAGGTTATAACAACAAGCCGGCAGCCATCTGATTTCATTTTTTCAGCCGTCTTTCTGATATTTCCTTTCGGAACAGATGTTACATCCATTTATTTTCCCTCCTTGTCGCACTTGGCACGTTTTTCTTCTAAAACACCGATTGCCTTAACCACACCTTCTATCAGGGCTTCCGGTCTGACAGAACATCCCGGGACATAGACATCCACCGGAATAATCGTGTCAACGCCGCCTGATACATTGTAGCAGTCGCGGAACACACCGCCCGAACAGGCGCAGATTCCCACAGCCATGACCACTTTCGGCTCGGGAATCTGATCGTAGAGATTTTTCAGGACAACCTTGTTCTGCTCGTTTACGCTGCCCGTTACCACAAAAATATCGGCATGGGCAGGGTTTCCGGTATTTACGATACCGAACCGCTCCACATCGTAAAGCGGGGTTAATGCTGCAAGTATTTCAATATCGCATCCGTTGCAGCTGGATGCATTATAGTGCAGTAACCACGGGGATTTTGCTGCCGAACTCATATTATACCTCCTATCTGAAGAACGCCTATGACACACAGGTTAACGACACAAAGAATAATAGTGACTGCCCACAGGAACTTGACAGTCATCTTCCAGGTGACTCTTGGATATACATTGTCGATGATAATTTCAAGGAAGTAACAAAGCAGAGCAACAACGACGCCGATTGCAATCATCAGCGGGCTTCCTCCAAAGAAGAGCACAATCAGACCGAGCAGTAAAACGGTCTCGTACCAGTGGGCGATTTCCACTCTGGCAAGTGTTCTGCCGGAAAGCGACGAGGTAACTCCTTTGACTAATTCCTGGTGCGCATGGTGCGAGGTCGAGATATCAAACGGTGATTTGCGCATCTTTAAGGTCAGGATGGCAAACAGCGTTAAAAACACGCCCGGGAGATAGGCAATCGCCGGAAGTCCGGATGCGCAGAACATCTCGCTTACGGAGAATGTGCCAAAGATTGCAAAGAAACCTGCCGCAAGGAAAATCAGCAGCGGTTCTGCAATCATCACCGAGATTAACTCGCGTTCTGCACCGACATGGGAGTAGGGGGCGTTTGCCGCATATGCTGCGATAATAAGGAAGGTATGCGCAAGGGCAAGGGTGAATACGACCAGAAGGATGTTTCCGCCTGCACCAAATACCGCACCTGCTATTGCGATGAAGATAAGGTATCCTGCGGTCATAAATCCTTCAACAGGATTTGCAAACGCCTTTTCCTTGTGCCAGAGCTTGGACACATCATAGAACGGCTGAAGCAGGGGCGGGCCGACACGGGACTGCATTCTTGCAGTGATAATCCGGTCAAGTCCGGCAAGTAATCCTCCTAAGAGCGGCGCAATAACGAGGAAAGCAGCCGCACCGATTACGGCAAAGAGGTAGTTCATAACAGCACCCTCATGCATCCGACAATTATCATTGCGAGAATCAGCAGAATCGAGATAATCACGGACGGCTTCATCAGAATCTTTTCACCGCAGTAATCTTCGAAGTAGTAGTTTGCGGCCTTTGCTTCTTTCCAGACGCCGAGACTGCCGAGGAATCTGCCCTCTTCATTTACCGCACGACCGCATAAATACGGCTTGAGACTGCGGCCGGATTTCGCTGCATAGATTGATGCATACACCAGAATGCCGAGCATTATGACAACTGCAACCCAGATTCCAACCGTATCCGCACCGAATACACCTGTTGTTCCCGCAGCAGAGCTGTAAATCCTTAAGAGATAGTTCTTAATGCCGAAGACATACACAAGCGGGAAGGAAATCATGGCCAAGATGACCAGAACACCGATGGATACAATCGGCGCTTTTTCCGAGGTGTGCAGTTCTGTCTTTTCCGCGGACGGTTTTGCCATTCTCATGTAGAGTTTGCCAAGCCATTTGGTCCAGAAAAAGACCGTAAATGCGCTGCCGAAACCGAGAAGCACGATGAAGACGAAGCCGAACGGGGCATCAAGAAATGCTTCAAGTGCAGCCCATTTGGATATCAGCATACCGAACGGGGCTAAATACATGCCTGCAATACCGATTACCATCATGGAGGCAAGGAGCGGCTGGCGGGCTAAGAGTGCGTCCATGTCTTCAATGTCACGGCTGCCGATTTTGTGCTCGACTGCTCCGACACAGATGAAGAGAAGTGCTTTTGCCACTGCGTGGAAGATAATCAGGAAAATTGCCGCGGTTACCGCTGCAGGTGTTCCGATACCCGCACAGGCTACGATTAAGCCGAGGTTTGCAATGGTTGAATAGGCGAGTACTCTTTTTGCATTGCTCTGGGCAATGGCAAGAGCCGATGTTGCTGCAAAGGTAAACATGCCAACAAGGGCGAGAGCGATTCCGACCCAGCTCTGACTAAACAGCGGGGCAAAGACGACCAGAAGGTAAACGCCTGCTTTCACCATTGTTGACGAGTGGAGAAGCGCGGATACCGGAGTTGGTGCGACCATGGCTGAAGTAAGCCAGGAGGAAAACGGCATTTGTGCTGCCTTGGTTAATCCTGCAATGGCTATCAGGGCAAGCGGCAGACCGAGTACGGTAACATTGTTATAGGAAAGCAGTGTCGGAATGTCAAGCAGATTTACCGAGGTATCTGCAAGGCATAAGGCGATTAACGCTCCCGTAAAGGCAATTCCGCCGATAAGATTCATCCAGACCGCTCTAAAGGAGTTGGTGGTCGCTTCCGGCGTCTTTGAGTATCCGATTAAGAGGAACGAACAAAGCGTGGTGATTTCCCAGAAACAGATGAGGTACTGCAGGTTGCAGGTAAGCACAACGCCGAACATGGCAGACAGGAAGAGGAACAGAATGGCAAAGAAGAAGCGTTTTCTGTCCGGCACGTCTTTCTGGTGCTCATGGTAGTCTTTCATGTAGCCGAGCGCATAGACGCAGATTAAGGTTCCGATTATGCCGATAATCAGCACCATAATGAGCGAAAGCTCGTTTATCATGAATATATTTTCAGCGGTGAACCTGTTGATTCCGGAAACTTCCAGGAATATGACAAGTACCGCCTGAATAACCGCAAGGACTGCCGGAAGTACACGTTTGTACTTAATGGCAAGTCCAAGGATAATAAGACCGATGACGAACTCTATTACGAACAAGAGTATCGGTACTGCCTCAAGGCCGGCGATTCCGCATACAATACTTCTTCCCCACGCAGTTACTGTGAGGAAGATGCTTGCAGCGATTATTATCACCGTGGCTGCAACCGTTATGAAGTTTCGTACCCCGTCCTGTCTGAAAATCGCCAGACAGAGCGCCGCCAAAAGCGGGAGGAACAGAAGCAGCATAATGGTAATAACTTCCTGTGTGATCATAGTATCACTTATATAATAATATAGACATCTGTCATTATAAATCATTAAGGTTGAAGATTGTCAGAAGTGAAAAAAGCAGGAGGGTTCAAAAAATTATTCTTCGTACTGGAAAACGTCTTCCACGCCTACGCCAAACCGCCGGGCGATTTTGAACGCCAGGTCAAGCGAGGGGTCGTACTTTCCTTTTTCAATGGCAAGAATCGTCTGCCGTGTGACGCCGAGCGACTGGGCTAAGGCATCCTGTGTCAGGTCGTTCATTGCCCGGTAGACTTTTATCTTATTCTTCATCCTCCTCACCTTCGTCATCGGAGACACCGTACTTTTTCGTGTAGTAGATGCGGAACCCGACGTAAATGAATACTACTGCTGCAAGAAGGGCAATTTCTATCAGCGCGAACTGACCAAGCTGTGTCAGGGGAATGGTCGGCGGCGGATGGAAATGCGGCATGGGACCAAACATCATCGGAGGCATGGAAAATGCATAGACGGCGACCGCAAGATTTCCTGCAATAAGGAGGACAGCGCCCGTTTTCAGCGTTGCTGCGCCCGTTTTCATGTCAATTAAAATCTGGCGCTCGTCGATGAGTTTGTCTGAAATCCTCTTGTAGAGGAAAAAAACCAGGGCGGCTGCGATAACAAAAGCCGCGCAGACAATCCACGGCATGCGAAGTTCCATGGATACGTAGAACAATGCTACCAGTATCAGCCCTAAAAACCCGCAAATGAGATAGAATATATTCCGTTTCATAATAATACCTGTGTATCTGTGTTTTTTCCTGCACGGAGTTTTGCCCGCGATGCTGCTTTTGCGGGCAAAATCCGCGCTATTGTGATGCGTATATATGAAGAAAACTGCCTGTTATTCTTTGCGTTTTGCTGCTGTGTGATACAGGATTACTCCTGTACCACTAAAGTATTTGACTTATTGTAATTTATACTTTCCGTTTGTTCGTGTTAAAATAACATTTTGTAACTTCAAATCAAACAAAATGTTAATATATTTTTACATCATACAAATATGCATGCAAGAGCAGGAGAGAAAAATGAAGTTCAGGCATGAACTGAAATACTACCTAAGCTATGCTGACTATCTGGTGATAAAAAGCCGGCTTCGTCAGATTGCATCATCCGATTCCCATGCGGGACCGGATGGAAAATACAGAATACGCAGTCTGTATTTTGAAACGCCCAATGACAAAATCTTAAATGAAAAACTCTACGGTGTAGGCGAACGCGAAAAATTCCGCATCCGGCTTTACGACAACAAAGATGATTTCATCCGGCTTGAAAAGAAGATGAAAATCGTCAATGCAACCTCCAAAATCTCATGTCCGGTAACCCGGGCGGAGGTGGAGAAAATTATCGCAGGCGATATCGACTGGATGGCAGACTCAGACCGTGCTTTGCTCATGGAACTTTATACCAAAATGAGATATCTGCAGCTTTCTCCGCGGACTATTGTCGATTATGACCGGGAAACATTCATTTATGCGCCGGGAAATGTGCGTGTCACGCTTGACACAAATATCAGGACCGGTGTGTCGTCAACTGACATCTTTAACAAAAATCTCCCGCTTGTACGTGCAAACGAGCAGGTGTTTTTAATGGAGGTCAAATACGACAACTTCCTTCCGTCAATCATTAAAGAATTAGTACAGCTTCCAAACAGAAGAGTTACCGCATTTTCCAAATATGCGGTCGCAAGAGTATTCGGATAATAATTTATGACACTCACATTCAATGATATCTTATCCTCTAACATTTTAGACAATGTCAGAGAATTTTCAGCTACCGATATGGTAATCTGTATGGCCTTAGCCCTTGTTATAGGTCTGTTCATCCTGTTCGTTTATAAAAAATGCTTCAGCGGCGTAATGTATTCTTCGGGCTTTGCAATTTCGTTAATCGCAATGACGCTGATTACGTCGATGATTATTCTTGCAATCGGTTCCAACATCATCCTGTCTTTAGGTATGGTCGGCGCATTATCGATTGTCAGATTCCGTTCCGCAGTAAAAGACCCGATGGATATTGTGTATCTGTTCTGGGCAATTTCTGCAGGTATCGTTTTAGGCGCGGGTCTTCTTCCGCTCGCGGTCTTCGGTTCACTCTTCATCGGCATTGTTTTGTACATCTTCTCAATCAAGAAGCCGATTGACAAGCCGTACATCTTAATTGTGGACTGTGACAATGAAAACACGGAAAACGAGGTCGGCAAGGTCCTTAAGGAGTCTGTGAAAAAGCAGGTTCTGCGCTCAAAGACGATGAATCCGGATGCAATCGAACTTACTATCGAAGTCAGACTTCCGAAGATGGAAAACGGTTTTGTTAACAGGGTTTCTGCAATTCCAGGTGTAAGCAAGGCGGTTTTAGTCAGTTACAACGGGGAATACATGACATAATGCGGCAAAAAACTCTTAGTATTGTTACTATTGTTCTGGTCGTTCTTGCAGTCGGTTTCCTCTGCATTTTCATGTTTGAGCCAGAGGTGTTCGGGATTTCAGAATCCGGGAGCAGTCCGGACTATGTGAAATATTTCGACCCGGACAAGGTAACAACAGTAAATCTCACGATTTCAGAGGAAAACTGGCAGGATATGCTTGCAAATCCGACCGCAGAGGAGTGGCATCTCGCCAGTGCTGAAATCAACGGCGACGTATACGATGGTATTGCCATCCGTACCAAGGGCATGACAAGTCTTTCGCAGGTTGCATCGTCTGATTCGGACCGGTACAGTTTCAAGCTGAAGGGCGATGAGTATGTGACCGGTCAGACATTTGCGGGTCTTAATAAGTTCGTGTTAAACAACAATTATCAGGATCCAACGTCTATGCGGGAGTATCTTTCCTATGAACTTCTGACGAAACTGGGCGTTCCAACGCCGCTGTATGCGTATGCGGCCGTGTATATTAACGGTGAGTACTGGGGTCTGTATCTGATGATTGAGGAGGTTGAGGATGATTTCCTTGAGAGAAACTACGGTAAGAACTTTGGCAAACTCTACAAACCGGAATCCATGGATTTCGGCGGCGGTAAAGATGAAAAGGGCGGCAGAATGCAGATGCCGGAAGGGTTCGGTGATGAGGAGCTCGCTCAATTTGCACAGATGTCTGATGAGGAACGGGAGGCAATGATGCAGCAGTTCAGAAATCAGGGTCAAAACGGGCAGAATATGCAGAATCCGCCGGATATGCAGAACATGCAGGGTATGCCGGACATGACCGGTATGCCCGATATGCAGAATATGCAGCCCCCAAGTGGAAACTTCCCGGGAGGTAATTTCTCCGGTAAAGACATGCCGGGCGGAAACATGCCGGGTGGAGGCGGACCGGGCGGAATGGGAAAAGGTGCAGACCTTGTGTATACCGACGATGAGTATGACAGTTACAGTACCATCTTTGACGGAGCCGTTTTAAACGGGCTGAAAAAGGCGGACAAGGAGCGAGTTATAACCGCATTAAAGCATCTTTCGGAGGGAACCGACCTTGAAACCTACATCGATGTGGATGAGGTTCTGCGGTATTTCGCGGTAAACACGGCGATTGTAAACCTTGACAGTTATGTAAGCAGCCTGCAGCATAATTACTATCTCTATGAAAAGGACGGTAAACTTTCCATGCTTCCGTGGGACTGGAATCTTGCATTCGGCGCATTTCAGACGAATACATCGGGCGCGGTGAATTTCCCGATTGATACACCGGTAACAAGCGGCATCGAATTATCCGACCGGCCGATGATCGGTTCGCTTCTTGCGGTGGATTCGTATAAGGAGACATATCACTGGTATCTGTCCGAAATCTGCGAATACATGGAAAATACCATGCCGAAACGGATTGACGAAATCGAGTCAATGATTTCCCCGTATGTAAAAGCTGATCCGACGGCGTTCTATACGTATGAAGAACATGTATCAGGCGTTGAAAACCTGAAAAAATATATCGCACTCCGGGCTCAGAGTATCAGAGGGCAGTTGAACGGAACAATTCCCTCAACATGGGACGGGCAGAATGCTGATTCTTCCGCGCTTGTCGATGCAGGAGATCTGGTTATCTCCGGCGGTATGGGCGGAGGCGGAGGATTTGGCGGAGGAAATTTCCCCGGTCAGGGTCATGGCAGGCAGGGAGGGGAAAATCCTCCTGCCAGACCCTGATTACCGCCTCTTTTTACCCTGACTCATATTTTTCCGCGGCGCAATCCCCCGGTTCGGCACCAGATCCCCGATTAAATCACATCTTCCCGCCTTCAGAAGACCCGAAACCACATAATCATACTGCATTGGGTCCTTCCACTGCAAAAGAGCCCGCTGAATCCGCTTCTCCCCCCCGAGCGGAACATACACATTTTTACCCGTCAGAGGATCCACCCCGGAATAATACATAGCAGTGGATAACGTCATCGGAACCGGCGTAAAATCCTGCACCTGCTCGGTAAACATATTATTATCCCGCAGATACAAAGCCAAATCCACCATATCTCCGATTCTGCACCCCGGATGCGAAGACATAAGATACGGAATAAGATACTGCTTCTTCTCCCTCCCCTCCTGCAGTTTCGCAAACCGTTTGCGGAATTTTTCAAATTCCGCCCTCCCCGGCTTATGCATAACCTGCGTCACCCGGTCACAGACATGCTCAGGAGCGACCTTTAACTGCCCAGAAACATGATATTTACAGAGATTTTCAAGATACTCATCCCCTGCCGGCGATTCCGGAATTAAATCATAACGCACGCCCGAACCGATAAACACATGCTTCACACCGGGAATTTCACGCAAAGCTTTGAGAAGGACAATCTGCTCCTCAATACTCAAATGAAGCGCAGGACATGACGTACAGTTTTTGTCTTTACATGGTTCGCCTTTTTCCAAGCGGGCGCAGGAGGCAGCATACATATTCGCAGAAGGACCTCCCACATCCGAAATCGTACCATGAAACTCCTTCATCTTCGTAAAACCCCGCGCCTCGCGCAGAATCGACTCCTTACTCCGCGAGATAATCTGCTTTCCCTGATGATGCGTAATTGCACAAAACGAACACGCCCCGAAACAGCCCCGGTGAGTTGTAATAGAGAACTGAACAGGAGCAAGCGCCGGAACCGGTTCCTTAATCGAAGGATGCGAACGCCTGGCATACGGCAGATCATAAATTTCATCCAGCTCCGCGGTTGTAAGAGGTCGTGCCGGCGGATTTGCAACAATAACCGTTTTCGGATGCGGCTGAATAATTCTGCCCCCCGCCTCTGCTGCAATCCGCCATGCCTCAGCGAATTTTGCCTTACCGCAAACCTCCGGATACCCGGGAAGAACAACCCCCACCGGCGGATTTTCACGGAACTCCTTAACCGGCATCGTATAACAGGTACCCCCGACATCATGAAGAGCAGATATTTTCTCACCCGAATCAAGCCGGACGGCGATTTCAGAAAGCGGCACCTCACCCATACCATAAACCAGAAGCGAAGCAGGAGCATCAGCCAAAATACTTTGCCGCACCGAATCCGACCAGTAGTCATAATGGGCAAACCGGCGCAGCGAAGCCTCAATTCCACCGATAATTACCGGTGTTTGGGGAAAGAGCTTATGCAGCATATTGGTGTAGACCAAAGTCGTCTTATCCGGCCGCGTAACTTTTCCCCCCGGCGAATATGCATCATCATGACGGCGCTTTAAAGCAGGAGTAAAAGCAGAAACCATAGGGTCAACAGCACCCGGAACCACCGCAAAAAAGAGACGGGGAGCCCCGAATTTTGCAAAATCCGCACCGCTGCGCTCTTTCCAGTCCGGCTGGGAAATTACGGCAACAGAAAAACCCTTGTTCCACAAATGCCGCCCGAGCAGGGCAGCAGCAAACGAAGGATGATCTACATAGGCATCCGCACTGACTAAGATTATATCGGGCTGCGCAATACCGAGTCTTGTCAGTTCTTCTTTTGTTGCAGGGAGATATTTCGGCTGAGGATGCTGCATTGTATGTTACTATGTGCTGTGCTGAAAGATAAGGATAAGGTTGAATAAAGAAGAAAACGGTTTGCCGGTATCAGGAGGTTTAATATGCTGCATGCTGATATACTATGCAGCGATAAAGTATTTCAGACCGCATTATCGCGTCCCGGGTGTCCCGTTGTGGGGGATACCCGGAAAATTATTTTCCCCGACTTCGTCAATTCACGAATTTGACCACTGGTTATTTAAGTAAGTAACGAAATATATATATCCCCATATGAAGCCCGGAATTCGACAGCAGCTTGCCGAGAAAATGGCAGGGGAAATTACCCTTTCAGACGCCCCCGGCAAAGCCCTGAGAAAATGGCGTACCAGTTTCCAGATAACCCCCGGAGTACTGGCAGAACGCCTCGGCGTATCGCCTTCGGTAATCAGCGATTACGAAAGCGGCCGAAGAAAAAGCCCCGGAACAGGTGTTGTCGGAAAAATTGTAGACACCCTTCTGGCAATTGACGAAGAAAACGGATCAGAGTACATCAAGAAGTTTGCAAAACTACTCTTCTCCAACTACGATGATGAAGTCATCTACGATATCCATGACTTTGCAGCAAGTGTTCCGATTAAAGACCTTGCCGAACTCCTTGACTGCGAAATCATCTGCGGCGAACTCCATTCAGACATCTTCGGCTACACCGTAGTCAACAGCTTAAATGCAATCGTCAACCTCACCCCGAGCGAATTCAACAAAATATACGGCTGGAGTACCGAACGGGCCCTGATTTTCACAGATGTTTCCTCCGGAAAATCCCCGATGATAGCAATCCGCGTCACACCGTTCAAACCGCCCTACGTTGTACTGCAGGGAATTAAAAAAGAAGAAGTACACCCGCTTGTGCGGCTTTTGGCCGAAAAAGACCACATCTGCGTGTTATGTACCGAAATGAGCGTGCCTGAAATAATTACTGTACTGAGGAAAGCAAAATGGTAGGAATAATTACATACGGCGCATATATCCCACGCTACCGGATAACAGTGGAAGAAATCGCCCGCGTATGGGGCGCAAACCCGAAAGATATCTCAAACGGTCTCGGTGTTTTTGAAAAATCCGTGCCCGACTATGATGAAAATACCGCAACAATCGCCGTAGAAGCCGCCCGGGCAGCACTTCTCCGCCGCAATATTAACGTAAACGACTTAAAAGCGGTCTATGTCGGCTCCGAATCCCACCCATATGCAGTAAAGCCTACAGCCGTAACCGTGGGTGAAGCAATTGGCGCAACACCCGTAATGACCGCAGCGGACTATGAATTCGCCTGCAAAGCAGGAACCGCGGGCATCCAGACCGCAATGGGCCTGGTAAAATCCGGCATGATGAAATACGCCCTTGCAACAGGTGCAGATACCGCTCAGGGCGCGCCCGGAGACGCCCTTGAATATACGGCTGCAGCAGGTGGTGCTGCATTTGTCATCGGATGTGATGACCCCATTGCAGAAATCAACGAAACCTGCTCATTTACCTCAGATACACCTGATTTCTGGCGCCGTGAAGGACAGGACTACCCGCGCCACGGAGGAAGATTCTCCGGTGAACCCGGATACTTCAAACATGTGGAAGGCGCCGCAAAAATGATGTTTGAACTGCGCGGAACACGCCCGTCGGACTACGACTACGCCGTATTCCACCAGCCGAACGCAAAGTTCCCGCGCAATGCAGCAAAAATACTCGGATTTTCGCCGGAACAGATTAAAACCGGTCTGTTATCCCCGTACCTTGGAAATACCTACAGCGGAGCAGTGCCCTTAGGACTTTCCGCCGTATTAGACGAAGCAAAACCGGGCGACCGGATTTTTGTCACAAGTTACGGAAGCGGGGCGGGTTCAGACGCATTCGACATCACCGTAACCGACGCAATTGAGACAGAAATCGACCGAAAAGCAGCCCCGTCCGTTCAGGAGATGCTTGGCAAAAAGAAGTATCTTGACTATGCAGTGTATGCTCGGCACAAAGGAAAAATCAAGGTGTGAGGTGTGAAAAAATGAGAGAAGTAGCTGTAATTGGAGCCGGAATCACAAAGTTCGGCGAAAGATGGACATCTTCGCTTCGTGAACTGACAACAGAAGCCGGAATAGCCGCCATTGATGATTCAAACGTTTCTGCCGAACAGATTGACGGACTCTACGTCGGTTCCATGTCGGCAGGACGCTTTGTCGGGCAGGAACATGTCGGAGCACTCGTAACAGATGCAGCAGGACTGGGCGGGGAATTTCACGTTCCCGCAACCCGTGTCGAAGCTGCATGTGCATCAGGAGGACTTGCCTTCCGCTGCGCGGTTGCCTCGGTTGCCTCAGGCATGTCTGATATTGTAATTGCTGCCGGTGTCGAGAAAATGACCGATATCGGTGATGCGACCGATGTATTGGCAGGCGCTGCGGACCGCGAATGGGAAAGTTTTGCGGGGGCAACATTCCCCGGTCTTTATGCAATGATTGCAACCGACTATATGCACAAATACGGACTTACCCGCGAACAGCTCGCAGAAGTTTCGGTGAAAAACCATTACCACGGCGCACGCAACAAATACGCCCAGTTCCAGAACGAAATCACCATTGACACCGTACTGAACTCAAGCCTTGTTGCATCCCCGCTCAGGCTTTTTGACTGCTCACCGGTCTCCGACGGAGCTGCAGCAGTAGTGGTTTGTCCCCTGGAACGTGCGCATGAATTTACCGACACACCGATTAAAGTCCTTGCCTCAAGTCAGGCAGGAGACTCAATCGCATTACATGACCGCCCGGACTTCTCCACGATGGGGGCGACTGTAACAGCCGCAAATAAAGCATTTACCCAGGCAAAACTGGAACGCAAAGACATTGACTTTGTCGAAGTGCATGACTGTTTCACCATTGCGGAAATCTGCGCAATCGAAGACCTCGGTTTTGTTCCGAAAGGAACCGCAGGAAAGTTCACCGAAGAAGGCCAGACACATATCGGAGGAAGCCTGCCGGTAAATACCTCAGGCGGGCTTAAGGCATGCGGTCATCCGGTCGGTGCAACCGGTATCAAACAGGTCTGGGAAGTTGTCCAGCAGCTCCGCGGCGAAGCCGGACGGCGTCAGGTGGAAGGCGCCCAAACCGGTATGACGCAGAATGTCGGCGGAACGGGCGCTACAGTGGTAACACACATTTTCGGGAGGGTATAAAAAATGACGGTCGCAAGATTCTGGAGAAAGATTCCGCAGAGATACAACATGGTCGGAACAAAATGCGAAACCTGCGGAAAAGTCTTTTTCCCGCCAAGGACATTTTGTCCGCACTGCAGACGGTCGGGAAAAATCGTGCCGTTCAAGTTCAGCGGCAAAGGAACGGTGCTTACCTATTCGGTTCTCTATTCCGCAGCCGACCAGTATGCAGACATGAAACCCTATGTGCTTGCAATTATCGAACTTGACGAGGGAGCACGGGTAACATCACATGTTATCTGCGAGCCGGAAGAGATTCACATCGGCATGCGGGTGAAATCGGTCTTCCGTGTTATTGACCGCGAGGGCGATGACGGAGTGATTCATTACGGAACCAAATTCGTCCCCGAGGACTACTAAACCCCATATTTTTCTGACCGGTGAAATCCAGGTCGGCAAAAGTTTCATTATCAGCCGTGTTATTGCAGAACTCGGGCTTTGTCCGTCCGGCTTTAAAACCATCGGCATGGGTGATGAAGTGCGGATTTTTGCAGCAGACGGGTCAGTTCCTTCGGAAAATAATTTAGTCGCCCTTCGCAAAAGCGCGGAAAAAAAGGGCTTTCCCGAAGTGTTTGATTCGGTCGGTACAGCCCTCTTAAATCAGCCGGGAAAACCTGTGTTAATGGATGAACTCGGATTTTTTGAAAAAGATGCAGCCCTGTTTCAGCAGGCGGTATTTTCAGTGATTGACTCAGACACCCCCGTACTCGGAGTGATTAAGCCGAAACATACGCCGTTTCTGGACAGAGTACGGAATCATCCCAAGACGCAGGTCATTGAGATAACACGCGAAAACCGGGAAGATATGTATCCGGTTGTACTTGAACTGGTGAAAAAAACTCTTTTCTAAACCAGAATGAAAAAGAACAAAAATCAGGATTATTCCTGATTTTTATCAATCACACGGACATTATCGCCGCGTACAGTAATCGGGATTGGGACAATTGACTCGTACAGTTCAACAGTAATTTCTTCTTTGGAATGGTCCACGCGCTTGACCACAGCCTTCTCACCCTTGAACGGACCTGCAATTAACTCAACGATAGTACCCTCGTCAATACCGGAAACAGCCGGCTTGGGTACCAGGAAATGCTTAATCTCTTCCATTGAAGTCTCATCATGCAAAACATTGTACGCATGAGCAATGGTTTCCACCAGCTGCTCGATTCTTGCATGCTCTTCCGGACTTTCGATAAAGACATACCCCTTGATATCGTCAGGAACAACAATAGAGGAGACAACAACATCCGTCATCTCATTTTCTATTGCCTCTTTGATATTGTCGGCAACCGTGCGCTCATGCTTGGCGCTTGTTTTTACAATATAGTAGTGGTTGCCAAACTCTGATGGTTCTGCTGTCATTGTTACGGGAGAATTTTAAATACGATAGCGATTATAAAGCCGATTAATCCGATAAGAGCAATTCCGATAGCCGCAACTGCGGAAATCTTCCAGAACTCTTCTTTGGTTGGTCTTCTTGCAAGCTTTAATACACGAATGTATTTTCTGAAGAATTCGGAAACACTTTCCTTAGTGATTTCCGGCTTCTTGATATTAACACCGGATGACTTTGCATCCTTCTTTTCTGCGGTCTGTTTATTTTCTTCGTTTGCCATGTATGTGTTTCACCTTAAAAAGTCAATCTCGAATTTGGATCTCTGGATTGGACTTGCTGTGGTTTGTGTAGATGATGCCGTATATGTTTGTTCTTGTTTACCATAAATCTGTGGGGACTGAACACCGGTTACAATGAGCATCGTACGCATGCGCCCTTCCATCTGCGGGTCGACCTGGACACCCCAGATAATCCGTGCTCCGGGGTCGATTCTCTGATAAACCTCCTGTACAACGCTTTCCGCCTCGGACATGGTCATGTCCGGACCGCCGATAACATTGATTAATGCTGCAGTCGCGCCGGTGATGTCGACATCAAGCAACGGAGAGCGCAGGGCTTTCTTGATGGAATCGGTTGCCTTGTCCTCGGAATCGGACTCGCCGACACCAATCATGGCAATTCCGCCCTGTTCCATAACTGTTCTGATATCTGCGAAGTCGAGGTTGACTAATCCCGGCAGAGTGATTAACTCGGTAATTCCCTTTACCGCGCGCATTAAGACCTCATCAGAGACCTTGAATGCCTGTGCAAGCGGTAAGCGCGGAACAACTTCAAGGATTCTGTCGTTGGGGATGACAATAACAGTGTCTGCAACTTCTCTCAGGCGTTCCAGACCGATTTCAGCATTCTCCATACGGGTTGCGGATTCGCTGGTAAACGGCAGGGTAACGATTGCAATCGTTAACGCGCCGCACTCTTTTGCGACCTTTGCAACGACCGGGGCGGAGCCCGTTCCCGTTCCACCGCCGAGACCGGCAGTGACGAAAACCATGTTGCTGCCGGATAATGCCTGTCTTATCTGGTCTTCGGACTCGATTGCAGCTTCTTCTCCTCTCTGTGGAATTGCTCCTGCGCCAAGTCCCTTAGTGGTCTGGCGACCGATTAAGATACGGCGGCCGACACGACCGCGAAGCATGGATAAATGCTGTGCATCGGTGTTAAGTGCATAAATTTCAGCGCCTTCGATACCCTCTTCGTAAATTCTTGCAACAGTGTTGGATCCTCCGCCGCCGCAGCCGACTACGGTAATCTTGGTCTGCAGGGACTTTAAAATCTCTTCAAATTCATCGTCATTGAAATCATCGCCTGCTGCTGCAGTTGGTTTCGGTGCTGAGAACTTGTACTGGCTGGAAAGGTCTACCTTCGGTGCGGACTGAGCCGGAGCCGGTGTTGAGAACAGAGGTTTCTGTGCTGCCGGTTTTGCCTCCTGCGCCGGCCATGCACGCGGAGTCTGGGCAGGTGCTGCCTGAACCGGTTCCGGTGCGGGAGTCTGCTTCGAGCCTGCGAGTTCGCGTTCGGATTCTGCGTCAAAGATTGCAGATACCGGAGAATCGTCGCGTGCAACGTCTTCAAACCGCTTTCTTGATAAAGCTTCTTCTACTATTGATCTCATGAGTTTTTACTCCAATCCCGGGATGTGTATGATTACTTCGGTCTTTTGCATGACCATGTCGGGCGTGATTTCTCTTCCGTCCTCAAGCATTACGCTTTTTCCGGCAGAAAGCTGCCCGAAGAGAGGTCCGGATCTGACGCCAAGATTGCGCGCTAGTTTGGCATCAAACACCCGGCGTGTTATGATGATGGTATCATCACTCACCACACTATCCTGTGTACGTGTAATATTTTGAACTGCCAAGGCTATTAAATCACCGTATACGTGTGCGCGGAAATCAGCGGTGGTAAAAATATAAGGAAGCAGTTTTCCGGACGCTCCGGTTGAATGAAACACGTTTCCACAGGATTTTAGGTAGTCAGTCAGTACATCGCTGTATTTTGCAAAGGCACAACTGAACAAATCATCAGGTATCTGTATGATTGCAGGTTCACCATCAGCAATTGTTCCATGTGGAAAAAGTTTGATGTCTTTGTTGAAAGTTTTGGCAAATTCGCTGAATTTCACCCATGAATCATAACTCATTGCATTCAGTTTCAGAAGGTCTCCTTCGGTGATTTCGGGTATCTCAAGAGCTGAAAGCACCCCTTCAAGGCGCGCAATGTCCTGCCTGGAAAGAGATTTCTTGTCAACGTGCGCGCCGAAAACACCCCCTGTTTTTTCCGCCATCTGCGCGACAATTTCTTTCGTGACATTGCACACATCGCGCGTGTGCATAATATGACCGAACGCGCCGCGGGTCTCAAGACCGATTGCGGTCTGCCGCACTGCGTAGTGTGTTCCCCCGAACCCGATTAAGGGGATGGTGTCTGATGCGGGATGCGCAAACAAAACTGCTTTTGCAGCCGCGGTGTATGCAGCCTCATCATTCCATTCCTTTTCCGTACTGCCAACCTCGACAAAGAAAAACGGCGCGGGAAAATCCGTCGGACCGTGGTGCGTGATTTCATAGGAGACCCGGTAACCTTCAGGGACAAATTCTGCTTCATTCTGCAATATGGATTTCATCCATGCAGGAGCGGTTTTTCCCTGCGTAAAGTCGCGTCCGCCAAGTTGGGCTGCGCCAAAGTTTCCTGCCGGATGCACAGTTAAAACCGGAACGGGGTTTACACTTGAATGGCGTGAAACAACGATGATTAAATCCGCATCAGGGTTTACGCACGAGTTGTCCGCATTGATAATCCGCTGGTCTGTTGTATGAAACGTGATTTCGTTTCCGTCAAACAGCGGAAATGTTTCGCCGGTTGCAATCAGAGAATCAATCGCTTTTCTGATATTGACCCCTGCAGGGTCAATAGATGAATTAAGAATATCGATAATCATAGCAGTACTCTAAAGATAGCCGAATCCGGTACAGACTGAAATAAGATATAAAATTACGAGCATTACCGGTGCATGGGTGAGATAAATAAAGAGGGTTACACGGCCGTTTCCAACCGTCTGGAAAAATCTGCCGATTTTTTTCGGGCTCGGGAATGAAAAACCGCGTTTTCCGTTCGGATAAAAGATACTGCCAAGTCCTATTCCAAGCAGCAGAACGCCTGACCAGGGGAGAAGGCCGAAATAATCCGGACCGACATAGAAATCAGGCGACTGAATGCCAAACGCAAAAAGCCACCAGGGACCATCAAACAGAGGAATAACCAGTAATCCAAGCGCAATAAGGAATAGACCGATAACAATGTTCCATTTGCCGAAACGAAGCAGGGGAATTGCAATCATCATGGAAATGGAAAGCATGTGTAAAAATCCGAAAATAATAGCCCCGCTCTGCCCCATAAACGTGTTAAATCCAATCCAGGTTGCCACGGTAATCGCCATTGCAATGCCGAATAAAAACACCGCACGGGAGAATAAGGCGAAATAGTACTCGCGATTGGTTTTTCCTGCCATGCGGTCATGACGCAGAATCATGGCAACACCTGCTACAATGACAAAAATTGCGGTTCCGAATACATAAAGATTGTAAACGGCGAGAAATTCAGGTGTTTCCTCAATCCAGTGAAATATCACGATGAACGCAAAAAAGTGCACAACAAGCATGCCTAAAATGGCGATACCCCGGAGTGCATCAATCTCCCAGTAGCGTTCGGGTTTGTTTGTGATGTCGCCCATTGTTCCTATATATTAGTATCAGACAGGTATCAATGTTGTTCAGAAACCCGGTATACTTCCTACCGGACATCCGAGGGCGGATGTAATAATTACCACAAGACCGATGACTAAAATCAGCGCCGGCAGGTGGATAATGTATATCTGCAGCGGATAGCGGCCGATTTTTGCAAAGACCCGCCCGATACGGCCCGCATCAGGAAAAGAAAATCTCCGTACACCTTTAGGATAGAAAACCGAACCGAGAGCAGCACCAAGAAGCATTATTCCGGTCCAGGGGAGAAGCGGGAACCAGTCGCGGGGCATGATTTCAGGCGTAATGCCAAACGGCATAAGCCACGGGGGACCGGTTATCGTATTCAGGAACAGACCGAGGAGAATAAAGATAATTGCGGGAATAAAGTTCCATTTGCCGAGTTTCAGAAACGGAATGCAGATTATCATTGACCAGCCCATCATCTGCAGGAAGTTGAAAAACATGTATCTGCCGTCCTGAATGAAGAAATAAATAAAAAGCGAGCATATCAGTGCTATTGCCATGCCGATTAAAAGAACCTGCACGCCGCGCTTGACAATGGCAAGATAATACGCTTTGCGGGGGGAACCTTCCATTCTGCCGTGTCTTAAGACTAATGATACGCCTGAGATAATGACAAATATGGAAGTGCCGAGCCAGAGGAAACTGCATACCCAGTCCCAGACGCTGACATTGATTATGGAAAATATGCCGAGGACAAAAACCGTGTGGAACAGAATCATCCCGATAAGGGAAATTCCCCGGACTGCGTCAATTTCCCAGTATCGCGGGCGTGTCGGATTCTGCGTTGCCATGGCGCGTTACAGCCCGGTCTTCTTAAAGAGGCTCAGGCATTTTACTTTGTACTCCTCATCGGAGATTAAACCGGTTTCCCGCAGCTGCTTTAAGGAGGCGAGGGTTTTGTCTATAGCCTCATCATCAAAGTTTTCACGGGGTTCAAGGGTAATCGGGTCAACATTGCGCGGGTCGATAACTTTTTTCGGCGGTTTGGGCTCGTTTGAGACATAGACTTCGGAGTCATCGTCTTCAGGGTTGTAGTGTTCTGCCGCGTCTTCGAGATGCTTGTATTTTGCAGCGCCCACGCGGGTGCGTGAACCGGGTAAAATCATAGCGTCCCCTCCGTCATGGCGTTCCCACTGGTCGTCTTTTTTGCCGGAATCGTAAGTCATGACGATTGAGTCATCGTCCTGGGGAAGAATTGTTTCAACCTTCGGCTTCGGCGGTTCGGCATTTTCAATCATCCGCTGAAGATGAGCCTCTTTTGCTTCCCTGAACTGTTCAAAGGCGGCCTCTTCTTCCAGTTCCTGTTCTGCCGCATCAGGTTTTTCAAAGACTTCGGCGGGCGGTTCTGCGCGGGCTGCCGTTGCGGACGCTGCGGGTGCTGCCTGCCTGGGTTCTGACCGGGCAGGGTTTTCAGGGAAGTGGGAGAAGAGTTCGTCGTTTTTCTCAAAGCATCCTGCGCCCGGCAGGGGTTTGTCTTCGAAAAGGTCGGCATCTGAGTTTGACGCACGGTTGATATCAGACAGGATGGAATCGGTTTCTTTGAGAATGTATTCTTCGGAGATGATGGATTTTTTCACCTGAAGTCCCCAGCTGCCGCCAACTCTGCTGTGCATGATGTCGCGAAGCGTCAGAAGGGCGCCGCGCATCTGTTCAACGGTCGATCTGATATTTCTGAAGGTGTATTTGTCGCCGGTAACGGTGTTTATGGTCAGAACTGCGGGAAGAGCGGGTGTCGGAGGATATTTGAGGTGAACATCTACGAGGTCTACGTAGTTCATTTCAAAGATTCTGTAGATGGTTTCACGTTCGGGATATGCCCAGACAATCCGGAGGCGGGTGAAAAGAATCGGGAGAAGATATTTGTCGGGACTGCGGGCGTAGATGACTTCAAGTACTTCTTCTGTGCGGGGGATTTCGTCTAATATCTCGATGGGGAGGTCATATTGGTAGAGTACTTCGTGTCGCATGGGTGTGGTTTGTCTTAGTAGTTATGTAATATTAGTGCTGATATGTAGTAAATATTTACCTGTCAACAGGCAATACCTGACTGAAATACGGTAAAAAAGAAAAACCAAAAAGAAGAAGGTTACTCCTTCTTCTCTTCAGAAGCCGCACACTTCTTTAAATCCTTCGGAATAAGGTATAAGCCGGTGTAAGTCTTTGCAAGGGCAGATTCCGAGTTGCGTTTGGTAAGAAGACTTCCCGCAATCATGGCAAGAATTCCTGCAGCAAGAGCGTAAATCGAAAAGTGCATCGGAAGAGCACCGAACGGACTGCCAAGAAGGTGTGAGTAGACACCAAGAATAACTGCAACGGAAAGACCGACAATCATTGAAGCGATTGCTCCCGCTGCTGTTGCACGTTTCCAGTACAGACCTGCAATAAGCGGAACTGCAAATGCACACAGCATTAATGCAATACCCATCCAGATAAGGAAGGCAAGCATCTCCGGGGGGTTGATTGCAAGGACCAGTGAAAGAACTGCTGCAATTAACACACAGATTCTGCTGATGCGGATAACCTGACGCTCGTTTGCCTGCGGCTTTAACATCGTCTTGAAGATGTTCCAGGAGAACTCTGTTCCAACCGTAAGCATAAGGCGGTCGGTGGTAGACATGACTGCAGATAATACAATTACCGCAAACAGTGCCGTGATTAATATTGACGGGCTTGCTGCCTGAATTCCGTAGAGGAGGGCAGACGCTGGATTATTCAATACCGCTTCTGCGGATGCCGGGTCTAATACGCCTGTTTCTGCCATTGCACGGACACCGAATCCGCACCACTTTACGAGGAACATAATTACCACATAGATAACAAATGCTACCAGCGGAGCCCACTTAAAGTAAGAAATCTTCTTTGCTGCAAACACGTTTGAAACAACGTGCGGTGCACAGGCAAGACCAATCATCAGCAGAATCCCAAACGACACCAGGTATTCAGGCGTACAGTATGCGTATGCGGCATAGTTGGTCGGAAATGCCGGAAGAACCAGGTTCGGGTCGATTGATGCAAGAACCGTATTGATTGCTTCAAGACCTCCTGCCTTGATTAAGATGAACGGGGCGATTAACAGAACACCGAAGATAAGAATCAGACCCTGGACAAGTCCTGCCCAGGTAATTGCATATAATCCGCCGATAACCGTGTATGCTGTGATAATGACACCCGCAATGATGAGCGACACCCAGTGTTCAAGACCGAATGCCCACATTAATACAATGCTGATTGCAGTGTACTGACCTACCAGATAAATCATCGAAACACCGATACTGGCAATAGCCGACATCACGCGAAGACCTTGGTTGTTTTCGTAGCGTTCGGAGAAGTAGTCTGCTATGGTCATGCAGCCGAGTTTCTTTCCAATCCGGTTCAGCTTCATGCCGAAGAAGATGATACAAAATGAAGCTGCAAGAGGCACAAAAATCTGTTCCCAGATTCCCGGCCAGCCGCTTTTGAATCCGAATTCGCTGGAGCCGATTAATGTCATTCCGCTGCAGATAGAGCAGACGATTAAGAGGGTGAAGAGCCAGAAGCCGAGGTTTCTTCCGGCAAGCATATAGTCTTCGGAGTTTTTGATTTTCTTCGATGCCCAGAATCCTATTCCAAGAAGGGCTGCGAAATATACTACAATCATCACAAGGGTGACAATCATACTTCCTGTATCGAGCATTAGTCCTCCACCTTCGGGAATTTGAGTGCCCATATGGTAAGAAGGACCAATATTATGAAGGTGACTCCGCCAACGGTAAAGACGGTAACCTCAGGTAATCCTAATATCATATATGAACATGTGGTGTGCTAACATATAACATAGTAGGTTTCAGGCACAGTTTTTACGGGGGCGGGAAGGGGCAAAACCTGCATTTTTCAGTACTGGAAAGAATTTATATGAGAAAACGCGCAGAAGAAATGCCTGAAAATTCCACAGCACCGCGCGCTGATGCGCGATACAAATAGACATGTATAATCTTACGGACAACAAAATAATAGAATATGCATCACGTAGACGTCCACATGGAAGCCGAGATTTACGGCGCAAACAATAAACTTGCCGAGCACAATGCAGAGCATTTCAGGGAACACGGCGTTCGTGCATTTGACTTGCTTGGCGCCATCGGCAGCGGGAAAACCTCGCTTATCGAAAAAATCGTGCCGGAACTCAAGTCCCGCGGTCTAAACACTGCAGCCATTGCAGGCGATGTTTACGGGGATGATGATTTCCAGAGAATTGTTGCAACAGGAATTCCGGCGTTCAATGCAAACACCGGAAAAGAATGCCATCTTGATGCGCATTTAGTCCACCATGCGCTTGACCACCTTGAACTCGACAACATTGATGTCTGTTTCATTGAAAATGTCGGCAACATGGTTTGTCCGACCGACTTCAAACTCGGCGCGGAAAAGCGTATTGTGGTTATTTCCACGACAGAAGGTGATGATGTGGTTAACAAGCATCCGATGATGTTCCGTGACTGCCAGATTGCCGTAATCAACAAAGTCGACCTTGCAGAAGCGGTCGGATGCAATGTGGAGCGGATGGTGAAAGATATTAAAAGATACAATCCGGAAATGATTATCATCAAGACCGTTCTCAAAAAAGGCGAGGGCGTCAAAGAAGTCTGCGACGCAATTCTTGCATAATTCTCTTTTTTTCATCGTTCGCGCGATATATCCCCGGTTTTGAGTGAGCCCTGTGCCTCGACCGAAAAAACCGGCATATAGTATTTATTTTACTCGATTGAGGATAATGTGCTTTTATCTGCATATTTATTACCTGAACCATGAAATATAAAATTAATCAGCAGAACACTGATTTTCTGCTGGTTAGGAGACAGATCCTACAAATCTATGCAGAAAAAAAAGCATCCGGCGTCCGCAGCCGGAGATGAAACCACCTCACCGGCTCATACCTACAGGGAACTTGAAAAAATTATCGGGCATGTCCCAGTCATTTTCAAAGACCTTGCACAGACTGATGCAGGAATGCATGATGCAATCCTGAAACTCGATTCCTTCATCTGGTCTGACGGAAAACTATCACGCACTGATAAGAAACTCATCGCTGTGGCGGTCGCAGCAGCCCTTCGCGATAATCACGCACTAAACGCTCAGCTTCACGGGGCAAAAAAACTGGGCATATCCCTTGAAGAAATTGATGAGGCGCTGCGTGTTTCATTTATGCTCTCGGGTATGCCGGCATACGTCAGCGGTAAAACCGCTGCTGAAAAATTGTATCGCTGAAATCCTGTCATCCCTCCCTCTCGACACAATCCATCATAGCCAAGTCCCCCCCCATCCTACAAAAGTACAGCAATCTCTCGGGTATCATAAAATACCATACAAATATTTTTTTCGTCCAGAAATTTCTATAAAAAATGAAGGATAACTATTTTTCAAATACACTAACTATAGTTGATGAGTTTAAATCATATATTTTTTCAAGTTCACAATACATATCAGAGCATACTCTTATATCCAATCCATGAAAATATATCAGTACAACTATGAAAGCAGTCTTGGGACTTGAAGACGGAACAATCTTTTCCGGTACGGGCTTCGGTATTGAAGGCGAAGCAGCGGGCGAGATAATCGTATCCCTGCTTTCGACCGGATATATGGAAGCTTTAAGTGATCCCGGGGTGGAGGGGCAGATTCTTACATTCGGCTACCCGCTTCTTGGAAACTACGGCGCATTAAAAGAACAGATGCACAGTTCCCGTGTGCATGCATCAGCAGCAGTCTGCCGCGAACTCTGCACATGCCCGAAAAATAGACCGGCAATGAAAGACTTCTTTGAAGAAAACGGTCTTATCGGCATCGAAGATGTCGATACCCGTATGCTCACTATCAAACTGCGTGAACAGGGTGTAATGCGGGCAGCCGTTATCACCGGAAGCGATGACGGAGAAAAAGCAGTCGCCCTTGCCCGTGCTGCACCGGTTCAGGAAAGCCGTGAATTAATTCCGGCCGTAACCTGCAAAGCACCGTATCACATCGAAGGCCGCGGCAGGAAAATCGCCGTTCTCGACCTCGGGGTAAGAAGCACCGTATTAAAGAGTCTTGCAAACCGCGGCGCAGATTTGTACATCTACCCGTACGGAACCACGACAGATGTCATTTTAGCTGACAAACCGCAGGCACTCTTTGTAACAAACGGACCGGGCTCACCAAACGCAGCACCCAAAGCGATCGCCGCGGTAAAGGAAATCCTCGGCACCATTCCTGTACAGGGAATCTGCATGGGTTGCGAAATTATTGCCGCGGCTTTAGGCGCTGATATCTCCAAACTGAAATTCGGCCACCGCGGAGCGTCACAGCCGGTGAAATTCGCGGACGGAACCGTAGCGGTCACTTATCAGAGTCACGGCTACGCAGTGGAAGCAGAAACTCTTCCGGAGGGCTGCAGTGTAAACTGTGTCAATGCAAACGACCGGACCCTCGAAGGATTTGAAAATGCAGACCTCGGTATTTACGCCTGCATGTTCCACCCCGAACATGATGCAATTTACGACGGCGTGGAAAAACCGGTCTATGATATAATGTACAGAGGTATCCCGAATGCCTAAAAATCCGACACTTAAAAAAGTCCTTCTTATCGGCTCAGGACCGATTCAGATTGGTCAGGCAGCCGAATTCGATTATGCAGGTTCCCAGGCCTGCAAAGCCGTGCGTGAAGAAGGCATCGAAGTAGTCCTCGTAAACTCCAACCCGGCAACAATCCAGACCGACCCGGAAACAGCCGACAAAGTCTATGTGGAACCGCTGAAAGCAGACGTCATCGAGCAGATTATTAAAAAGGAGAAACCTGACGGCATTCTTTCCGGAATGGGCGGACAGACCGGTCTGAACCTGACTGCAGAACTCTACGAACGCGGAGCTCTTGAGGGCGTACAGATTTTAGGAACCCCGATTGAAGCAATCTACAACGGTGAAGACCGTGACCTGTTCAAAAAGCTCATGATTGAAATCGGCGAACCGATTCCAAAAAGCTACATCTTAACCGATATGAAACAACTCGACGAGGCATTTTCCGAAGTGGGACTGCCGGCAATTATCCGCCCTGCATATACCCTGGGCGGTTCCGGCGGAGGAGTTGCAAACTCCCGCGAGGAACTGGAGCGCATTGTCGAGCACGGTCTTGCAAAATCCCGTGTGCATCAGGTCTTAATCGAAGAATCAGTCAAAGGCTGGAATGAAATCGAGTTTGAGGTCATGCGTGACGCATCTGATACCTGCATCATCATCTGCGGCATGGAAAACGTGGACCCTGTCGGTGTTCACACCGGTGAATCAGTCGTCGTTGCCCCGATTTTATCCCTGAACTCGGATGAATTCGGCATTATGCGCCGGGCTGCAATCAAAATCATCAGAGCCTTAAATGTCCAGGGCGGCTGCAACATCCAGTTCGCTTTCAGAAACGGCGATTACCGTGTAATTGAGGTAAATCCGCGTGTATCACGGTCTTCCGCTCTTGCATCAAAGGCAACCGGATATCCGATTGCACGTGTTGCGGCAAAAGTTGCCATCGGTCTGCGTCTGGATGAAATCGAAAACTCGGTTACCGGAACAACTCCGGCCTGTTTTGAGCCGGCAGTTGATTATGTTGTGGTAAAAGTCGCCCGCTGGCCGTTTGACAAATTCAAGCATGCGGACAGAACGCTTACCACTTCCATGAAATCCACCGGTGAAGTAATGGCAATCGGCAGAACCGTTGAAGAGGGCTTCAAAAAGGCGCTGCGTTCACTTGATACAGATATCAACCGCCATACCGATAAAAATGAAATCAAGATGATTTTATCAAGACCGACTGATGAGCGGTTCCCGACGCTGTTTGATGCGTTCCGTATCGGCATGACTGTGGAAGAAATCCGTGAACTCACTGAAATCGAGCCGTTCTTCCTGGAAAAAATCAGAAACATCGTCGAAATCGAGGAAGAGTTAAAGACGCATCCGACCGAGGAACTGGTCAGACTCTCGAAAAAATACGGATTCTCCAATGCGGAAATCCGTGAACTGACCGGCTGGAACATTTACAAGATTGAAACCCTGGTGGGTCTGCCGACTTACAAGATGGTTGATACCTGTTCTGCTGAGTTCCCGGCAAAGACGCCGTATTACTACTCGACCTGGGAAAAGGAGTGTGAACTGACGAAATCTGACAAAAAGAAGGTTCTTATTCTCGGTTCCGGGGCAATCCGTATCGGTCAGGGTATCGAGTTTGATTACTGTACGGTACATGCGGTCAAATCCCTGCGTGAGGAGGGTGTCGAAGTCCATATCTTAAACAACAATCCGGAAACGGTTTCAACCGATTTTGATACATCAGACCGGCTTTACTTCGAGCCGATGCAGCTTGAAGATGTGGTAAACATCTTAAGAAAAGGCGATTATGATGGTGTAATGGTTCAGTTCGGCGGTCAGAACTCGGTCAATCTTGCCATTCCGATTCAGGAGGAAATCCGCCTGTTCGGTCTGAAGACAAAGGTTCTCGGAACAACTCCGGACAATATGGATGTTGCAGAAGACAGAAACAGATTCAGTGTTCTGCTGGAAAAAGACAATATCCCGTCTCCGGCAAACGGTTCTGCCTATTCTGAGAAAGAGGCGTACGAAATTGCGGCAAAAATCGGGTATCCGGTTCTTGTCCGGCCGAGTTATGTGCTTGGCGGCCGCGGCATGGAAATTGTGCATGATGAACTGGAACTCAAGACTTACATTAAAGAGGCTGTCCGTGTTTCCAACACTCATCCGGTCTTAATCGACCGTTATCTCAACAATGCGACCGAACTTGATGTGGATGCGGTCTGCGACGGTGAGGATGTCTTAATCGGAGGCGTAATGGAGCACATTGAGGAAGCCGGTGTTCACTCAGGCGATTCTGCATGTGTTATTCCGACGCAGACTCTCACGAAAGAGCAGATTGAAACCGTTAAGGACTATACGAGAAAGATTGCACGTTCTTTGCAGGTTGTCGGTCTGATTAACATTCAGTATGCGATGCAGGACGGTGTCGTTTATGTTCTTGAGGCAAATCCGAGGGCGTCCCGTACTGTTCCGTTCGTTTCAAAGGCAACGGGTATTCCGCTTGCAAAAATCGCCGCAAAGGTCATGCTCGGCAAAAAACTGAAGGACCTGCCGTATCATGAGAAGGAGATTAAGCATGTCGCGGTCAAGGAGGTTCTTCTGCCGTTCTCACGTCTTCCGGGTGTTGACCCGATTTTAGGTCCTGAGATGAAGTCGACTGGTGAAGTAATCGGTATTGATTATGATTTCGGCAGAGCATTCTTTAAGGCGAGTCAGGCTGCATCCAACACGCTGCCGCTTTCCGGCAAGGTGTTTATCTCGGTAATCGATGAGCAGAAGCAGGCAATTCTTCCGATTGCAGAAAAACTGCATAAACTCGGCTTTACGCTGCTTGGAACAGAGGGAACACTCAAGTTCCTTGCAGAGCATAATATTCCGATGGAGTATATGCGCAAATTCCAGCAGGGTTCGCCAAACATTGTGGATATGATTCGGGCAAATGATGTTGATTTAATTATCAACACGCCGGGCGACAAGACGTCGCGTTCCGACCATCTGCAGATTATGCGGGCAACGATTGACTATTCCATCCCGTATGTGACCACGATTTTCGGTGCCGAGGCCGCAGTTCAGGCAATTGAGGCAATGAAGACCGAAAAAGTAACCATTGAACCTCTGAGTCATTACCACTCGGAGTAATTCTTTTTTTTTCGACCTGAAGCCTTATCGTATTTCAGCGCCCATATGTGTGCATGAAATTAGGCATTACATCATCAGACGGGGAAATATTCCAGCATTTCGGCGCAACACCGGAATTTACTGTGTATAACATCGAAGGGGGAAAAATCGTCTCTTCGAAAAAAGTATCCACTAACGGTACCGGACACGAAGCATTAGTCGATATCCTTGCTGATTTGGAAATCAACGCCCTAATTTGCGGCGGAATCGGAGGAGGGGCGCGAAATGCAGTTTTCAATGCAGGAATTACGCTTTTCCCGGGTGTAAAAGGAAACTGTGATACGGCAGCCCAGGCATTTTTAGACGGAACGCTTGCCTTCAATCCGGAAACCATGTGTGACCATCAAGGGCATGAACATTCCTGCTCGGGGCACTGTCACCACTAATTTTTTCCATTTTTTCCGCCGCGTTATTTCAAATCCCGGGGATTTCTCCCAAACAGTTTCAAAAAAATTAACAAAACCGAAATTCTTTCAGGATGACTATATTTGTACCGAAAAACATAGTATTGTATGTAACAGGAGGAAACAGAAAATGACCTGGATTCACTAAGTAAACAGCAAACAAACATCCATCCACTGGATATTACCTCGAAACGACAATGACACCAGCCATGTCAGAATCAATCTAATTTATTAATACACTTACAATCCCCGGACGCAAACAATGCGTCGAAAGAGCAGAACTCCCCCTCCTTTTCTCATCTCAGTTCATGTTTTCATTCACTAAATTTTCCAGTGCATCTGCACACCAGAATAAAAAGATTGTTACAAAATCCAGCGAGATATTATATACCTTGAGCACTAATAAATATAGGCTCTGTGAAAAGACTGATGCGTCACGCATCAATCAGAGATAAAATTTCAAGGATATTAAATCATGCTTTGGCAGGGAAAATCCACCAGAAAATCCACCGGAGGTCGTTACCACGCCTCCCAGGGAAAGAGACGGACCGAAATCGGCCGTTCTCCGGCTGATACCATTATCGGCGAGAACCGTGTAAAGACCATCCGCACTACCGGCGGCAACACAAAGGTTCGTGCACTCCGTATCGAGTACGCAAACGTTGCAGACGCAAAGACCGGAAAGGTTCAGAAAGCAAAGATTAACACTGTGGATGAAAACGCAGCAAACCCGAACTACGTTCGCCGTAATTTAATGACCAAGGGCGCAATTATCGTAACCGACCTCGGTAAGGCACGTATCGTTTCAAGACCTGGTCAGGACGGCGTTATCAACGCAGTTCTGATTGAATAAAAATACTTTTTTTCTTTCTTCGATTATAACAAGTCTGAAGCGTACGCTTTCGCACTTCCCGATTCATACAATAGAATAAAACAGAATAACAGATTTTCAGAAAAAAAAAGGGGACTTAGAGTCCTCTTCTCTTTCTCTCTTCAGCAATCGGTGACGGACCGAGTGCAGTGATAGTGTTAATCACGTCAGTGATAACAACTGCCCACTTTGCACCCTCAGATGCGGAAACGAAAGTCATCCGGAATCTGTGGTGGTCAATACCAAGGTTGT
>DALTWF010000032.1 GCA_029987235.1 Methanocorpusculum sp.
CCGTACGCCGAGGAAGTGATTTGAACACTTGAGGTCTTGCGACCAGAGGCTTTCAAGGCCACCGCCTTTCCGGACTAGACTACCTCGGCAAATATCCATACCTTATATGACCTCCAAGGTAATAAGACTGCTGGATACACACCAATAAATATCATCCAAACCAACAAACTACCTCAAATGAACAAAGCCGCACTGCTCCTCACCATATCTGTTCTTATCACTGGAGCAAACGGCATTATCGCAAGCAATACATCGGAAACATCCTCGCATATCGTATTTCTCAGAACCCTGATAGCAAGCATTTTCATGCTCGCACTTTTCCTTCTCACCCGTCATAAATTCACCTTTTACAAAAGTCCGCGCGACTTCATCTTTATTGCCGCATCAGGACTATCTATGGGCGTATCCTGGCTGTTCTTATATGAAGCCTACCTTGAAATAGGCGTCAGTCTTGCAACCCTCCTGTTCTACATAGGGCCGATTATAATTATGGTTCTTTCGCCTTTCCTTTTCAAGGAAAAACATACCGTGCAAAAACTTATCGGATTTTCTATGGTGCTGATCGGAGTACTTCTCGTAAACGGTATTGCAGTTTCTAACGGAGCAGTACCGTACGGCATTTTCTGCGGAGCGATGTCAGCAGTCTTTTATTCCTGCCTCATGATTTTTTCCAAAAAAGTCACCGTCATGAAAGGCATTGAAAACCCTCTGTTTCAGTTTATCTTCAGTTTTATTGCAGTAGCGATATATGTCGGCTTAAGCGGAGGATACGGATTTGTTCTCAATGTATCCGCCCATGACTGGATGCTCCTTGCAATTCTCGGCATAGTAAACACCGGATTTGCAAGCACGCTTTATTTCACCTCTGTTCCTCATGTAAAAGCCCAGACACTGGCAGTAATCAGTTATCTTGAACTCCTCTCTGCTGTAATCTACTCTGCAATATTCCTTAATGAAAACCTTGCCCCTCTTCAGATACTCGGTGCAGCCCTTATTATCTGCGGGGCACTTATAGCAGAACTTTGGCACGCAAAGAAAACCGGTGCAGGAACAGAAACCGGAACCGAATCAAAACCTCCCGCATAGAAAAGCATACATTTATAGAAAACAATAAAATAACTATCTATGCACGTCAGCGAGGGACACTTAACTCAGCAATATCTCTGTGACTTCCTCACAGAACCCGGAATTACCCACGAAGAAACAGCCCTGCACAACCTATTTATACACAGAATGAGCGTAGACGGCGGATTTCACGCACGGACCGTAAACGCAATGCTTTCACACCCGCAGGACAAAAGTCTCCTGCTTGAACTCCTTGCCGAATATGCAGATGTGCGCATGGAAAATCCTCCGGAAATTCTTCAGTGGCTCAAATTCGAATATGCAGAAGCCGTTAAAAATGCCGATGAAAAGAGAAAATCAGCCGCATCCGCTCTCCTCCGTTCCTATATCTCAGGCATCAATATCACTGCGGAATCCCGCGCCGCAGACGGATCAGACCGGCCCGAAACATACTGGCAGCTCAAAACGCGCGAACTCACCGTAAACGAAATAATCAACCCCAATCTCTATTTATCTCCGGGAAACCGCCCGGACTGGACCGCCCTTCCCCTTGATGAATATGTGTCCTATCTCGCAGGAGCGGAAAAACTCACCCAGAAAGAAACATTTGACGCGGTATTATGTGTTTCCGGCGCATGGTTTTCTCTTCTTTCCCGCGAGGAAAAAATTGCATGGCTTAACCTCCCCCGCGCAGAAGCAAATGAATGGAGCATCTGGACAAAGCCTCTGCTTGAAATCGATTCCCCGGCGCCTGCTCTTTCGACTGCCGGATGGCTTTATATCTCCGGAAACTTTGATGCAGCACTTGATTTGTACGCAAATATCACTCTTGCCTATCCGGAAACCGAAGCTGCATGCTTTGCCTTTCAGATAATGGGCGAAATTCTTACAGAATTCAATGACCTTGACAATGCATTTGAAGCGTACAAGCAGGCATTTCTCCTGAACAAAAACGCAGGCAAATACGAAACCGCACTCGGACTTATGCGCCTGTGTGAAACCGGCGAAAAACTCGGGGAACATATGGAGAGTTATTATTACCGTATTTCCCGGATTGCCGAAGAACTTGAACCGGCTGAAAAATTCCGGCTTTATCATGACCTTGCCTCTTCATACCGGAAAAAGCAGGATTACAAAAACGAATACGAGTATCTGGAAAAACTTATTTCCGGTGAAAACACCCCGGAAGAACTATTCAATGCAGCAACTTCCCGCATGACGCGCATGAATTCATGTCTTGATGAAAACGGAGCGCCGGATGCGGACAAACTTGCCGGAGAAGAAAGAGAAGAGCGTGCCTTTTTCTATATTGCCCGCGGAGATGCTGCCTATTTCGGATTTGATTCTGTATGCGCCCTGTACTGGTACAATAAAGCAGGCGAATATCCGGTAACAAGAGCACGCAAATTCCGCGCCGCAGTTGCCGCCGGACTGTACAAAGAAGCAGAAAAATATGCATACAATGCTGAAATGACTGCGATGCTTCCTGCAATGGCAGGAAAATCAGCAGAGGAGACCGCAAATGCCATAAAAACTGCAATCACCGAAGGACACAATCCGTCTGCACTCATCGAAAACGCGTACATTCTGCTCTATCCTGAAGAACGCCGCGCCGTTTCGGATATTTTATGCAGCTGTTCAACCCGGGACGATGAAAAAGCAGGCATGTGTTTTGCAATCGGCCGCTCTTATGTGACATTCGGCATGGCGGATGATGCAAAATCCATATTCCGCCTTGCACTGCGTTCCAATCCGTCCCGCGGTCTTCGTGAAAAGATATTTTCCGAACTTGCCTGGCTTGATTATCAGACCGGCGACTACAGAATTGCAGTTGATGAATATGAGTCTGCATTAAAAATCAATGAGCGTTTCCCTGCAGCATGGGAAGGACTTGCAAAATCCCGTATATGTCTTGGTGAGTATGAAAAAGCGCAGGAGGCCGCAGAAAAAGCGTATTACTACAATCCGCAGTCTGCATTTGCACAGAACGCCTGTGCCGCGCTGAAAATCATTACTGCAGACAGAAAAGAAGCCGCAGCCGATAAATACTTCGCATTAGGCGAATTCGGTTATGCCGCGGCATTGTATTCCGGTGCGGAAAGCGCGTGGGATGCGGCCGATATTTCCGGTGTTGTAAAATACCGGTCCTGATTTTTTATTCGTACCGGCAGACGAATAACTTTTCATCCGGCGTGGAAAGCGTAAGTGCAAGCAGTTCTGCGCGGATTTCGTCATAGCGTTTTATTTCAGCAGCCGAAGCCGTACCTGCCCGCACCTTTATTCCAAGTGCGTCTCCTTCTTCGGTGTGGATTTTACTGCCCGGAACTTCATCAACATACATTTTTGAGCCGTCCGGTTTGGATAAGATAAAATGCAGTTCACCCCTGTCTTCGACAGTTAACCGCTCAGGGTGTTCTTTCAGATGAAATGTTGTGCGCAGAGCATCTAAAGGACAGCGTGTCATAGTTGAATAGACACTGATAGTTTCCTCATCGCCTGCCCATTTTGCCGCCTGAACTGCAATTTTATAGCCGATTGCAATTCCCGGACAGGAATGACCGTGAGCCTGCACAATTTTGTCAAAAGTAGGTATATTCATAAAGGAAAGTAGGCGTTTAATACGTAAATATCTGTCTAAAAAATTATTTGGAATTTTTCAGATAAATTACACCGTTTTCATCAATCAGTTCAGTGAAATCGGGTTTAATGAAGGAGAACTGGTGCACTTCGGTTACTTTTTCTCCCGCTTTTGTTTTTACCACAGTTACAATGTATGAACCTTTCATTGAACCGGAGGTTGACTGCGACCAGGTAAAAGGTGTGGTAAGCATAGGTCCGGGCTCCTGATTGCCGAATCTTTCCGTGCATATCCATATTTCAACACCGGAACCGTCACGATTGAAGTCATATTCCAGTCTGCAGGGTTTATCTGACGGCCCTTCAATAATAGTGGTTGATTTCCAGTCGCCCCGTATTTTTTCAATATCCTCGGTGTAATATCTCGGAACCGCAGTCGGGATTTCAGTCGGTCCCGGGGTGTGGTGAACAACGGTTCTTACATACAGATGTGCGTCCTCGTCCATCAGAGAATTTCCGTCATAGGAAAGAGTTACAACCTTTGAGGGGTACACCTGATTTGAAAGAGGATATCCGTTTGTATAAAATATGGTATAAGAGCCGTCCTCGTTTTTCATCCAGGAAAAGTCGAACGGGGTTTTCTCAGCACCGTTCACCGAGGTCCATTTTTCACTGCCGGTATTGTCTTTGTTGAATGTGAGCGCAACATCATACGCATCTTTCTTTTCATATGTCGGGTCAGTATATTCAACGGTCTCCTCAGCATACCAGGTTCCTTCAATAGTTGGAACCGCAGCAGGCGGAGCCACGGTTGGGACCGTGGTTGGGGTTACCGTTTTTCCCCCGTCATCGGTACAGCCCGCAGAAAATATAACCGCGGCAAGCACCAGCAGAATGCACAAAACTACTTTTTTCATGGAAATTAATGGGTTGTATAAGTATTTCAAGTTTCTTTACATCAGACCGAAAAAAGATAGATATTACCGGTGGAGATTCCGGCCTTTTGCAACCAGTTCTTTTGCCCGCTTCTCGTTAAGCCCCGGACAAATCTGACCCCATTCGGAAATAATTTCCGCTTCATCCGACGGGTCGGTGTGTTTCAGTAAAGTTGCAACCGCTCTGGTACAGGTCTTGCACAGCGGCACGAATTCCTCTTCGGAAAATCCGAATTCCGGCCATTCCTCAGCCGATGTGCGGCCGCAAAGGTGGCAAACGTGCGGATTTAAGGTAACCGGGGCTGCAGGTTTTGCCTCCGGTTCCGGCTCGTCTGCAAATAAATCCTCCTGCGGCTCAACTGCGGGATTTTCTGCAGGTTTGGTTTCCGGCTCGGAAAACAGGTCGGCTTCATTTTCAGGAACGTCTTCAAAGAGCGGAGCATTGTCAGGGACAACTTCCTCCTTCTGCGGCGCTTTTACAGGTTCATCATCAAAGAGCGGGGCTTCATCTTCAGGTTCCTGATAGCGTTTGATGATTCCTGTTTCCATTACTCCGTCCTTGATTTCAATGCCGTATCTGCTCGAATCAAATCCGGGGTCCTGCACAGGTTCCTCTGCCGGTGCGGCGGGCTGTACCGGTTTCTTATCCTTCTTTTTGAACAGACCGCTGAAAAGACCGTGTTTCTGCGGTTTTCTCTCATCTTCGCTTCCGCCGGTTGCAAGAAGCGCATCAGAGTATCCGGTAACCTCTTCCGGTTCGTAATTTCCTTCATCAAATATTGCGCCTGAATCGCCGTATTTTCCGGAGCCTAAAACATCATAGGATTTCTTATCTTTGCGACCTTTCCTTGCAGAACCTCCTCCTACAAATCCGCCAAGCGGGTCAAATTCCTGTTTGCGTGCCATGACTCTTTTTCCTGTATGAGTATATTTGTTTTCAAAGAATAAATCTCTTTATTGATTGCTGCACAGCAAGACAGAAAAGATAAACCGGTAGGCGACCAATAGATTACACAATGACAAAAGTTGCCTTTCTCGGAGTCGGCAGAATCGGCGGTGAGGCAGCATATTTATCTGCTGCCCGCGGATTTGCCGATGAACTGGTATTATACGATATAAATAAGGAACTGGTGAATGCGCAGAAACTCGATATCATTCACGGCATTGACGTGCCGGTTTCAGTAAGACCGGAGGATATGAAAACCGCAGACTACTGTCTGGTTTCTGCCGGATTTTCCCGTTCTCCGAATGTAAAGACCCGCGCCGACCTCTTTGACAAGAATCTGCCCATCGCACGCGAGGCTGCAGAGCTTCTGAAAGGTTTTGAAGGAAAACTGATTGTTGCAACCAATCCGATGGATGTTTTTGCCTGGTACTTTGCGAAAAAAGCAGGATTTGATGAAGACCAGGTTGTCGGATTCGGCGGGCTTCTTGATTCACAGCGCTATACTATTGCCCTTCGCTCCATGGGGATTTGCGAGAAAGGTATCGTCTTAGGCGAACACGGCGAAAACCAGGTGCCGCTTTTCTCCGGACTTTCTGTAGATGTGCCGCGCTCTGTGCGCGAGGAAATACTGCTTGGTCTGCGCGGCTCATCAATGCCCGTCATCAAAGGAAAAGGCGGCACCGTATTCGGACCGGCTTCGCACATAGTTTCCATGATGGAGGCAATCGAACGCGGTTCGGAAATAATCTGCTCTCTTCCGGCAAACGGCGCATACGGTATCGAGGGCTGCTCGCTTGGACTTCCTGCAAAAGTCACGAAATCCGGTTCCAGGATTAACGACAGTCTCAAACTTGATTCCTGGGAACAGGAAAAACTCAACGCCGCAGCAGAATTCTTAACAGGGCTTTGCCGGAGAGTGTAATGAAAATAGCAATCAACCAGGCCGAATACTCAAATACACCCTCAGGTCCGGTTGTGCACATCTTCGGCCGCGAAGAAGACGGAACAGGACACGAACTCAAAATAACAGGTTTTCGTCCGTACTTCTGGGTGCGCGAGTCGGAAGCGGACAAAAGTCATGATGCATGCATTACAGTATCCGATGAAAAAGGCGTTTCGATAAAAGGCGAGCCGCTTCGCAAACTCTACACCGAAAAGCCGACTGATGTGCGAAACGTGCGTGACCGCTATCACCATTTTGAAGCAGATATTCCGTTTGCAACACGATATCTGATTGATGCAGGACTTACAGGCGGCGTATCCGCATCCTCTGACGAATGCGATGCGGCAGAAGTCAGTCCCGCCGAGGTCAATGCAAAAGCCCGCGTCTGCATGTGCGATATCGAATGTGATGATTCCAAAGGCTTTCCTGACATGGAAAAAGACATTATCAACTGTATTACCTGTCATGACTCCTTTACTGATCATTACACGACATTCGTCCTTGAAAGCACGAAAAAAGTTGATTATACTGCAGCAGAACCGCTTGAAAACGGCTGTTTCAATCCGGAAAAACATACGATTCATGAATATAAGACAGAGCGTGCCCTTATGCGTGGTTTTGTCGATTATATCCGTGAAACCGACCCTGATATCCTGTCCGGCTGGAATTTTGCCGAGTTTGATGTTCCCTATATTCTGAAGCGTGCCGAAAAGTGCGGCATTAAGCAGGAGGAATTTGCACGCCTTCCGGGAACTGTTGACAGAAACGCTATGCGCGGACGGGTTATTTTTGACCTGCTGTTAGCCTACAAAAAGATGCAGGGAAGTCAGAAAGAGTCCTACCGGCTTGATGCAATTGCAGAAGAGGAACTGGGCGACCACAAGGTCCGCCACACCGGAACGGTAACAGGACTTTGGGCTGAAGACCCGCTCAGGATGGTTGAGTACAACTTCAAAGATGTTGAGCTGTGTGTTGAAATCAACAAAAAGAACAATATCATTGACTTTTATCAGGAAGTCGCCCGGTATGTAGGCTGTCCGCTTGATAAAGCGCTGAACTCATCCAATGTCATAGACATCTATATTCTGCGAAAAGCACACGGACGCTATGTTCTTCCGTCAAAAGGAAACGGCACAGGCGATGAATTTGAAGGTGCCACGGTTCTTTCCCCGTCAAAAGGAATCCGGGAAAATGTGGTTGTGCTTGATTTGAAGTCCCTGTATCCAATGGCGATGATGACCTTAAACGCCTCGCAGGAGACAAAATCCGAGGACGGCGAAATTCACGCCCCGAACGGTGTGCGGTTCAGAAAATCCCCCGACGGTCTGACACGTTCCATTATCAGCGAATTAATGAAGGAACGCGATGAGCGTAAAGCACTGCGCAACACGTTCCCGTACGATTCATTTGAGTACACGCTTTACGACATGCAGCAGAATGCAATCAAGGTCATTATGAACTCGTATTACGGTGTTTCCGGCTTTTCCCGGTTCCGGTTATATGACCGCGAGATTGGGGCTGCCGTTACATCTGTAGGCCGGGCAATTATCCAGCATACGAAAAATATCATAACAAACCATGGCTATGAGGTAATCTACGGAGATACGGATTCCTGTTTCGTGCAGATTCCGGCAAAAACCCGTGAAGAGACCATGGAAATAGCACGGGGGCTTGAAAAGGAGCTAAATGCAAGCTACAGCGGCTTTTCCAAAGACACGCTGAATGCGGACATTAATTTCTTCTCCATCAAGTTCGAGAAAATCTATCAGCGGTTCTTCCAGGGCGGTTCAAAGAAGCGGTATGCGGGGCTTTTGGTCTGGAAAGAAGGGCAGGAGGTTGACAAAATCGATATTGCGGGAATGGAGATGAAACGCTCCGACTCTCCGCAGCTGACGCGTGAAATTCAGGAAAAGGTCTTTGAAATGATTTTAAAGGGCCGCGGACGCGAGGAGGTTTTGGAGTATCTTCCGGACGTGCTCAAAAAATACCGTGCGGGCGGATATTCCTATATGGAATGCGGCATTCCAAGCGGCATCAACAAAAATCTGAAGGATTATGCAACTCTTGATGCGCACGGTCGCGGGGCGCAGTACGCAAACAAATATTTCAAGACAACGTTCAACAAAGGCAGCAAGCCAAAGAGGCTGTATGTAAAACGCAGTCTTCGTCCAGACGAGTACCCGAATACGGATGTCATCTGTTTTGAGTATCCCGAGCAGATTCCAGACGGGGTTTTTGAAATCGACTGGGAGACGATGCTTGAGAAAACTATCCGTGCGCCCTTAGAGAGAATATTTGAGGCACTCGGGTGGAACTGGGATGATTTCGACCCGAAAGTTGCGAAGAAGACCACTTTAGATATGTTTTTCTGAAGATTTCAGCACATTCTTTTTTTCCGTATTTTTTTCAGTTAATGTACCTTTATCCAAAAAGCCATATATCCTTCCCGTCCAATATATTTACAACCCCCTTCAAACCGGGGAACAGGAAAGCTATATCATGACCAAATACATTTGCGCAATCTGCGGATATACTTACGACTCTGAAAAAGGCGCAGGATTCACTATCCCGGCCGGTACCGAATTTGAAGCAGTTCCGGAATCCTGGGTATGTCCGACCTGCGGCGCACCCAAGAGCCAGTTTAAACAGGCATAAGCATGGCTGCACGTGAAATTGTTGAAAACGTCTTTGCAGTCGGCACCATTAACTGGGATCTGCGCTACTTTGACGCAATCATGCCGACACCCCGTGGAAGCAGTTATAATGCCTACATAGTCAAAGGCTCTGAAAAAACCGCTCTTGTTGATACCGGCGAGCCGGCAGACGAGGCAGAATTCATCACCAACCTGATGCGTCTTGACCAGAACTCCCTTGACTATATCGTATGCCTTCACGCAGAGCAGGACCACTCCGGTCTTCTCCCCCTGATGCTTGACGTTTACCCGATGGCAAAAGTCGTCACCAACGAGAAATGCAAAGAGCTTCTGCTTGAAATGCACAATCTCGAGGACCTTGAAGAAAGATTCATTGTCATCGGTGACGGGGAAACTCTGTCTCTTGGCGATAAGACACTGAAGTTCTATCTTGCACCCTGGGTACACTGGCCTGACACTATGTTTGCCGAGATTCTTGAAGACAAAGTTCTCTTCACCTCAGACTTCCTCGGCACCCATTACGCATCTGAAACACTCTTCCAAAACGACGACTCCCCCGACTACCTTGAAGCAGCAAAACGCTACTACTCCGCAATCATGATGCCGTTTCGTGCATCCGTTCAGGGCTACCTGAAAAAGATTGACGAGATTGCACCAAAGATTATCGGCCCATCTCACGGACCGGTCTTAAAGATGCCGGCAAAAATTGTCGACCTCTACAGACAGTGGTCTTCCGACACTCCGAAGAACGAAGTTGTTGTCGCCTATGTTTCCATGCACGGCAGTACAAAACAGATGGTAAACTTCCTTGTTGATGACCTTGTCCAGCGCGGAATTCCGGTACATCAGTACAACCTGCTTGAAACCGATTCCGGTGTATTAGGCAGCGCCATTGTCGAGGCGGCAACTATAGTTCTTGCTACACCCACGGTTCTTTTCGGTCCGCACCCGGTTGCAGTAAACGCTGCATACCTTGTCCGTGCGCTGCGCCCGAAGACCAGATTCCTTGGCGTTATCGGTTCCTACGGATGGGGAACCAATGCAGTAAACTACCTTGGCGAGATGCTTACGCCGCTTGGCGCAGAAGTTCTTCCGCCGGTTTATATCAAAGGTCTGCCGGATGAAAGCACCATTGCAGAGCTTCACAAACTGGCAGAAGCCATTGAAGAAAAGCATAAGAGTCTGAACCTCTGAGGTTCACACTCTCATAATATTTTTTTTTTACTCTTTCTTCTGTATATAATGCAGGAGTGCTTCAGTAAGTTTATTTACCTCAATCGGCTTGCCCAGGTGATCATTCATACCTGCTGCAAGCGCGTTCTTTTTGTCTTCTTCAAACGCATTGGCAGTCATGGCAAGAATCGGGAGATTAAGATACTCGCCGCCGAATGCACGGATTGCACGGGTAGCCTCATAGCCGTCCATAACCGGCATCTGAACATCCATTAATACACAGTCGAAATACCGCGGACCTTTTTCCTTAAGCAGCTTAACCGCATCACTGCCGTCTTCAACCGACTCAGTGCTTATATTCATGTCAGTAAGAATATCTTCGGCAATTTCACGGTTCAGTTCATTGTCTTCAACCACCAGTACACGTTTGCCTTTTAAGAAATCCGGATGGGAGACCGGGATTTTTTCCGGTTCGGCAGGCATTACGCCTTCTTCAAAAGAAAGCAGTACTACAACAGTTGTTCCTTTTCCCTGCTCTGATGAAACCGTAACGGTTCCGCCCATCAGGTCCGTCAGGTGCTTGACAATACTCATGCCAAGTCCGGTTCCCTGGATTTTACTTACCGTACTGGTCTCTTCACGGCTGAACTCATCAAAAATCTTTGCGGCAAATTCCGGACTCATGCCGATACCGGTATCAGAAACGGTGAATTTATAGGTATGATACCCGAGCCCCTTTTCGGACGGGTCTGCAAGTTCCTCCATTGAAAAGACAACTTTACCTCCATGATGCGTATATTTTATCGCATTATTTAAAATATTTAAGAGAATCTCATTCAGATGCAGCCTGTCGGCAAGAACGACTTCATGGGAAAGTTTTCCAAAATTCTCTTTGAGGTCAATACTTTTCTCAACAGCAGAACCCCGGACAATTGCTGCAAGATTCATGGAATTTTTCGTCAGATTCAGCGGTTTTAGATCGATAACCGTTTTGCCTGCCTCGATTCTTGACATATCCAGAATGTTGTTGATTAATTCAAGGAGGTGCTGACCTGCGGCACTGATTTTTTCATGAGCGTCTGCTACGCGCTGTTTGTCATCGGGGAACTTCTGTGCAATTGCCGTAAAGCCGAGGATGGCGTTCATCGGTGTACGGATATCATGACTCATATTGAACAGGAATGCTGTTTTTGCCGCGTTTGCCGCCTGCGTCTGCCGCAGAGCATCTTCAAGAGCCGCATTTTTACGCTCAAGCGTGTAGCTGAGGTAGGTAATTGCAAGCATCATTAAAGCAACCGTAAGGCCCATGGAATAAAACGGCGCGTCAGGGAACTGCATCTGCAGAAAACCGGTTACCAGCGGTACGAGGGCAGTAATAAATCCGAGAAGATGCCAGGTATTTTTCGTACCTCTGGTACGCAGAAATACTATGAGCGCAATAAAAGAGGTAAGTCCGTAACCTGCCATCTGGAAATAGAACAAAACCGGACGCAAAGGTCCGGGCTCATACACGCAGCTGTCTGTGATTACAAATACCTGACCGTTAACGAAGTTGGTTATGAGGAGAACCAGAGGGACACAAAGAATAATTATTCTGAAAATCTTAAGCAAGATATTTTTCCCGACCTTTCTGCCAAGAGCCATGAGAATATGTCCGGTCCAGGCAAAGACCACAACTGCCGCCATCAGATGAAAGGCGGTTGTGGAAAGGAAATAGGCCGTATTTCCGAACTGCTGCGGGTCTACTGCAATAACACCCCATATCCCGTCAGCAAGGAAAAATATGAGGAGGACGACCAGAGACGCTGCAGCTGCATTGCGGCGGATCTTTTCTTCGTTGGAAAATAATGACAATCCCTTCCATCCGATACCTGCGGCACAGATGAAACAGATGAAAGCGGTTGCAGCATAATAAATATCAGTCATTTGGTTTCCTGTCAGAAGGTTTGAATACTTGTATAATGGGATGTTTTTATATATGAATGTTTCCAGCGATACAAAACCCTGCTTTTCCGGTGCGCAATAAAATTTGCTCTCAAACCCACCAAATCGCCTTGTTTATTAGCCAAAACCGCAAACATTACCTGCATATGACATTTGTATCCACCCGTGCCGGGTTTGAATGCGAGTCGCCGCTTTTCGCACTTATTCTTTCAAACTCGGTCGTTTCCGCAATTCCCGGTGTATCGGGCGCAGGAGAAGATCCGAATGCAAGTATGTTTGTGCCGAATCTTGATGCCGAATTAATCATAAACGGCGAACTGTCCGGCGACATGACGCCGAACACGCCGACAGGATGTCCGACTCCTGCATCCATCACGCTTTCCATGATGGATTTAATCGGCATGAAACCGCTTCTGATTGCCTCAGGGCTCAATAATGAAGTGGTCGTACCGCACATGAACCTCGGAGAAAAGGCAGGCGGCGACCCGCGGCAGGGAAATGCCGTACCAAACGCCCGCACACTCTTTGAAAAAGGACGCTGGATCGGCGAATTTCTGTCTCAGTCGCACGACCTGCTTGTCCTCGGCGAATGTCTGCCGGGTGGAACAACTACTGCTCTTTGCGTGCTTCGTGCTCTTGGATACAATGCAAAGGTGAGCAGCGCACAGATAACCAATCCGGTTGCGCAGAAAGAAGAAATTGCAAAAACCGCAGTAGACATTGTCAGAAGTGCCGGTATAACTGACCCCCTTGATATCACTGCAAAAGTCGGGGATCCTATGCTTCCTGTTGCGGCAGGAATCGCCGAAGGATTCCGCGGCAAACTCTTCCTTGCGGGCGGAACCCAGATGCTTGCCGCTGCCGCACTATGCGCCGCTTTGGGAAACCCGGTGCCGGATGTTGTTACGACCACCTATGTCTATAATGACTCATCTGCGTCCTTTAAGGAAACCGCGGCTGCAGTCGGTGCTGATTCCTACTACGTGGACCCGGATTTTTCTACTATCGGTCATGCGGGACTCGCACGTTATGCACAGGGAGAAATCAAAGAAGGTTCCGGTGCCGGAGGTGCGATGTTTCTTGCCTCCATTTTAGGATTTACGCCGGAAGAAATCCGGACCTCAATCCGTGAACATGTAACACGCTATAACTGATGCTTGAAGATGACCTGAAAAAAAGCGGCTTTGCATGCCGGATGTGTGCAAAATGCTGCAGCGGACCGGACAATGAGGTTATGGTCTCGCCTGATGAAGTTGATGTGCTGATTCAGGCGTCCGGTCTTTCTTTTGCTGAAATTGCAGAACCCTATCCGGAATGGTTCCAAAAAAAAGGCGGCGGCCGCTTTACGCTTGGGTGGATACTTAAGCGCGGGCAGGACGGCAGCTGCATGTTTTTAAAAGACGGGCGATGCTTGGTGTATCAGGCGCGTCCGCATATCTGCCGGACGTATCCATTTATGCTCAACCGCGGTGAACTGATTATTTCCGAATGTGAAGGATGCGGGGGTGCGCCCATGAGTGATGAAGATGCAAAAGCTCTTGCCCGCGCACTTTGCACGCGGGAAGAGGCGGAAGCCGCCGAAGCTGCAAAAACAGCAGACCAATATCAAAAACATTGTAATATCTCAGGTGCAACAATTATCTACGACAGCCGCGGAGCACACAATATAGATGACTGAAATACACCTTGTAGGCACAGCCCATGTTTCCCAGAAAAGCGTGGATGAGGTCAGAGCGACGGTAGATGCCGTCAATCCTGACGTTATTGCAGTGGAACTTGACGCAGGCCGCGCTGCAGCTCTTCGGAAAAAGATGCGCGAGGAGGAGACCGGCGTTGTCGAAGATGCGGAAAAAGCGCCGGAAATCAAATCCATTCTGAAGGGCAATTTCACCGTCATGATTGTGCAGTGGCTTTTAGCTTATGTACAGCGCAAAATCGGCTTGAATGTCGGTGTGGAACCGGGCTCTGAGATGATTGCGGCAATGAAAATCGCCGAGGAACGCCATATTCCGCTTCTGTTAATCGACCGTGACATTTCTATTACCATCGGGCGCTTCTGGGGGTGCATGAAGTTTACCGAAAAGGTAAAACTCATCTGGGTACTGTTAAAATCGGTCTTCGGCGCAGACGGTGATGAAACCGAAGAAATCGACGGCGTTACCGTGGATCAGATGACAAGTCCCGATATCATTGAAATGGCGCTTGAAGAGTTTCACAAATTCACCCCGGGCGGGGCAAAAGCCCTCATTGACGAACGCGACGCTTATCTTGCGCACGGTGTGATAAACATCGAACATTCTGCCTTCGAGCGTGCGGTAATTGTCCTTGGCGCAGGTCACCTGCCGGGAATCGCGCGGTTCCGTGAAAACCCGTCAACGCTTCCGCCGATGCACGAATTAAACCAGATGCCGAAAAAATTCCCCTGGGGAAAACTGATTGGCGGAGTTGTTATCTTCATGTTTGCGGTGATTATTCTTGCCATCGCATTTTCCGGTGCGACCGAATTACTCATCTGGGCAATCATCTGGTGGGTGCTCATAAACGGCAGTCTTGCAGGAATAGCAACCTTAATTGCCCGGGGTCATCCGCTTGCAGCAGCAACTGCAGCAGGTCTTTCCTGGATGACTTCCTTAAATCCGTTCCTTGCCTGCGGCTGGTTTGCGGCAATTGTGCAGGCAAAGTTCACTCCGCCGCACGGAACTGATCTCAAGGCAATCGGCAAAGCGGAAAGTCTGAAAGAGATGTGTTCCATTCCGCTCTTCAAAATCCTTCTTGTGGCTGCTGCGGCAAACATCGGAAGCATTCTTGGGACGGTCTGTTTCTTTGTCTTCCTCACTCCGGTCTTGGGCGTCAGTGTTGATGCGATGAAAGACCTGCTTTTCCAGGGATTTGTGAATATGTGGAACTGCATCAGCGGTTTCTTTGCGGGTCTTTTCTAACTGTGTCAACCCCGGGGTGGTGTAATTTCGGGGCGAATTTTTACCGGTGACTTTTTTTTGTCATCATTTTAAGTCACTGACTTTTTTCAAGAGCAAAAATAAGTCACTGACTTTTTTTCGTATTTTGTTTCGCGGTCGGCCGTGTGATTTTTAGGCGAGCGTCAGCGAGCCGGCGGCACGAAGTGACGCAAAAATCACTCTGCCGACCGCGTGCGATTGCAGGAAATAGTCATTGAGCAAAATAAGACCTGCGCCGCCGACTCAAGAATAGCCGGTCTGATTAGCGAAGCAGGATGCGGTCGGCAAATCCCAAACAGGTATGTGGTTTCATTTTACCAATCCGGATTAAGCCACTCATATTTTTCGTAAACCTACGGGGGCAGGGGCCCCTGAGGCTTGCCCAGGGGTAGCCCCCTATCTTCTTGACGTCTCCCCTGGGGGAGCGGGCGCCAGCCCGAGGGGGCAGATTGACGTCCCC
>DALTWF010000033.1 GCA_029987235.1 Methanocorpusculum sp.
TCCCCCCCCCCCTCCTTTATATTTATCATAGCGGAGCGGTTTTTGTTTTATTTTAGAGGGGTTTGGAAAATTTCTCAAGTAAAATTGTGTCCAATAGTTTGAGGGGGTGATTGGACAGGCTTTTCTTACATATTCTCAGTCAGAGATGATTTTATAAATCAGCAATTATATATATATAACATATATATTGTCTTCAGCAGGTACATATGTTAAATATTAATAATTCAAAAACCAACACGGGTGCAAAAAGCACTGCGATAACTGCTACCCCGAAAAAGGAGATAAAATCCGTTGACACGCAGGAAATCAGCGAATCTCCTCTAACAATGGCGTCTTCTGAAAGCAGGGAGGAAGCAAAAGTATCTCAGGTATCAGAAACACCTGTAGAAACCAAAGAGGAGTCGAAAAAATCAAAACCGAGACTATTTGGAAGAAAGGACAAAAAGAAAGAAAATAAAGAGGAAATACCTTCTGAAGTTCCAATAGAAACCGCAGTTGAGGCAAAGACAAATACTATCACTAAGGCAGACCCTGCTAAACCCGTTTCAGAAAAAATAGAACAGGTAACAGAACCGGAAACAGTGCCTGAAAAGAAAGCAAAGAAGGGACTGTTTGGAAGAAAGGACAAAAAGGAAGAGACTAAAGAAGAAATACCTTCTGAAGTTCCAATAGAAACCGCAGTTGAGGCAAAGACAAATACTATCACTAAGGCAGACCCTGCTAAACCCGTTTCAGAAAAAATAGAACAGGTAACAGAACCGGAAACAGTGCCTGAAAAGAAAGCAAAGAAGGGACTATTTGGAAGAAAGGACAAAAAAGAAGAGACTAAAGAAGAAATACCCCCCGCAGTCCCAATGGAAAGCGCAACTGAGGCAAAGACAGATACTATCACTGAGGCAGACCCTGCTGAACCCGTTTCAGAAACAATAGTGCCGGTTACAGAGCCTGAATCCTCCCCTGAAAAGAAAGCAAAGAAAGGACTCTTTGCGAAAAAGGATAAAACGGAAACCGCATCTGCTGCACCTGAAAAGAAGACAAAGAAACAAAAGGTCAAAAAATCCAAACGGTTGAGAAAATCAAAGAGAATTACCTCCACCAAGACATCCTTTAAGGAAAATAAAGCCTACTTATCAGTAATCGCAGCCGCAGGAAACATCCCGTACGTAAAGGATCTTCCATTCGTCAGACCAAAAGATGAAGAACCACCGCTTCCGCCCTACGACCTCAAAACCGACGGCCCCCTCGTAGACCCCGTTTACAATGAAGGCGATACTGTCCTTGACTCCTACTGGGCTATACTTGGACTTTGTCACATCAGTATTATCAGAAACAAAGAGTACGAAGTTGAATACCGCGTACAGGAACCGAAACTGACCAAATTCGAGTACACCCTTCTCGAACGTCTTGACGAAGGCATCCGTGATATCCTTATTCTGCGTGACCTTAACAAGCAGACAGATAAACGGACAATCCTTTACGAAGTAATGGACGGTCTTATTAAAGAATACCGTCTTGCAAGCGCACTCAAACCTGTATCGGTTCACAAAATACGATACTATCTGGAACGCTCCTTCTTCGGCTGGGGAAGAATTGACGCACTGCGCTGTGACTATGACCTTGAAGATATCTCCTGCGACGGATACGGATCTCACGTCTTCATTTATCACCGTGACTACCGTGATATGAAAACGAGCATCATATTCGAAAACCCCAAAGAACTGGATAACCTTGTTGCCTCCTTCGCACAGAAAGCAGGAAAACACATTTCCCTTGCAAACCCGATTGTCGATGCAACCCTTTCAGATGGTTCACGTATACAGCTGACCTACACCACCGTTGTATCAGCACACGGTTCCTCGTTTACTATCCGTAAATTCAAACCGACACCGTTCTCGCCAATCGAACTGCTCAGAAAAGGAACCTTTACCTCAGAGGAACTCGCATTCCTCTGGATTGCGGTCGAAAACGGAAAATCCATCATGGTTATCGGAGGAACAGCATCCGGAAAAACCACCACACTCAACGCATTATCCCAGTTCATCCCCAGACTCTCCAAGGTTGTCAGTATCGAAGATACCCGTGAAATCACCCTTGACCATGAAAACTGGATTGCAAGCATTGTTCCGCCGGAAACACCCGGAAAAGAGAATAAAAACGATATCCAGATGTTCGACCTCTTAAAAGCTGCAATGCGTCAGAGACCGGAATACATCCTTGTCGGAGAAGTCAGAGGTATTGAAAGCCAGACCTTGTTCCAGGCAATCAACACAGGACACACGACATTCTCAACAATGCACGCGTCCGATGTGGTTTCCGCAATCAACCGTTTAACCAACCCGCCGCTTGATGTGCCGAAAGCAACAATTCAGGCACTGGATTTGGTCGTTGCCCAGGCAAGATACTACAAAGACGGAGCTCCGTACCGCAGATTAAAGGAAGTAGTCGAAATTGTCGGATTGTCAGAAACAGGCGGTATTGAGGTCAACACCGTATTCTCCTACAATCCGGCAGACGATGACACCTCCTATTCAGGCAACTCAAAGATTTACAAAGACATTATGATGAGCAAGAACCTTTCATCCCTTCATATGGAAGACGAAATCAGAAGAAGAATTGCCATTCTTAATGCAATGGAAAAACAGGGTATCAACCATTACCGTGATGTGGGCAGAGTAATCTGGGCATACCGCACCAGACCGCAGCTTGTAATGGATAATCTTGAAAATCTGTCGGTTATCGTGAATGATGACGCAATAACGGAAGAAACCGCATAAGGACGGGCTGAAAAATGGCAGCAAACATGTTTGAGTTAAATATTTCCGATGAGCACCTGAAAGAGCTCTCGGCAAAACTTTACTCGGCACGTCTTGATATCGAGGCACGGGACCTTATCACCTATGCACGGCTTGCGGCAGTAACAACCGCGTTCATGATTATTGTTATCGTCCTGTTCGCAAATTTTGTGGTATTAAACAATCTCCTCTTCTCCTGGCCGCTCATTATTGCATCCATTCCGGGAATGCTTCTTGGAGCAGCCGTCTTTGGCATTATTGCCTATGTCTGCGTTCACTGCTACCCGGACATGCTCATCAGCGGCCGCGCACGCGCAATTGACCTTTCAATGTACGAAATGGTCATGTATCTGTATGCAATGCATAATTCCGGTGCATCACTTACCGATGCAATCAAATCCCTTGCGAAATACGCTGATTTCTATGGAGAAGCAGCAAAAGAGTTCAGACTGGCCGTTATCGATACGGAATTCTGCGGCGCGGATATTTATTCAGGACTTGCACACCTTACGGAAACAACCCCGTCAGTAAAATTAAAGCATTTCGTATCCGAATATTCTTCAACATACCGGTCCATCGGTTCTGTGGACGTCTTCCTGCAGAGTAAACTTGATGAAATGCATGAGGAAAAGCGTATTCAGCAGAAAGCATACCTTTCCTCGCTTGAAGCAGTTGCAGAAATGTACATCACCCTGTTCGTTGCAGGGCCGCTGTTCGTTGTCATTGTGCTGATGGTTATCGGCATGATTTCCCAGCCGAACCCGACCATTCTTGCAATGGTTGTATATCTTGTTCTGCCAATAGGAACAGTGGTGTTCCTGCTGCTTGTTGACACAATCAGCCAGATGAACACGTTCAAACGTGTGGTCAAACCCCTTCCCCCTGTTGAACGGTATACGAATCTGGAGATTGTCGAAGCAGAAGAGGATGAAGCACCGCTGTATGATATTCTGGCCGATTATGATAAAAATAAAGATTATCGTAAATTCGTCTATGACCCGATTGCAGCAATCCGTGAAAAGCCGTCACTATCACTGTATGTGTCGATTCCGCTGGCATTATTGGTATGGATACTGCTGATGATTTTTGCAGCGCCACAACCATTTGGATTTGAACGGTTCGTGGATGTCAACTATCTTGCGGCAATTGATGATTTCATCGTAATTGCAGTTCTGGTTGCGGTTGTTCCATACGCAGTATTCTACGAAATGGGCCGCGGCAGACTGGACAAGGTTGATGATGCAATTCCTGATTTCTCCCGTCAGCTCGGCTCATCTGTAAGTCACGGTCTTACGCTTACCAAGGCAATCGACATGGCAGCAGAAGAGGGACGAAGCTTCATTGAGAAAGACATCAAGATGCTGAACCATGATATCCAGATTGGTGAACGGCTGATTATTGCGATGCGCAGATTCGCCCAGCGTCTGAAGTCTACATCCATTGACCGTATGGTCATTTTAATCTCGGAAACGGAACATTTCGCCTACAACATTTCAGGAACCCTTTTCCTGATTTATGCCGAGACAAAAGACGCCATTCTCCTGCGTAATGAGCGTAAGAGTGACATGTCGATTTACACCATCATCATTTACATCTCATTCCTGGTCTTCATGTTTGTCCAGATTGTGATGGCGTGTGTGTTTATTGAGATGATGACGTCGACTGGGTCACTGTCAGTAAGTAGTGCCAGCATCTCAACTTCTATGTTCCCGGTTGAAACATATCGTCTGATTATTTACCATTCCGTCTTAATCCACGGATTCTGTTCCGGGTTAATGGGTGGTATGATGGGCTGCGGCGATGTAAAGGCAGGTCTGAAACACTCCTGTATTATGCTTGCAATCGGCGGACTCGGTCTGGTGCTTTCCGACTGGATGATTTCAACCGGAATGATGATGCAGATGCTCGGTATGGAGTAAGGACTAAGTCCTTATCCGACCGTTTAATACACTTTCAGAACCAATATGTTTTTAGTTATGGCAGATGTGCTTATTTTAATCGGCTGTCCGCAGATTCCCGCCCAGTCGCCGCTGGTTCTTACCATTGCTGATTTTCTGCGTGATGCAGGTCACATCCCTGTTGTCGCGGCAAACCCTTCCGCACGCCAGCTGGTAAAAGCAAGCGACCCGAAAGGGTACTATGTTTCAAGTTATATCGATGTGGAAAAGGCACTGAATGAAATTGCAGACGGCAAAACCTGGCCGCTGATAATATCCCTTTATCACAATGACGCAGGACTTACCTATACAGCAACCGCTGCGTCTCTTTCGCCTAAATCTATCATGGTTTCCGTTATTTTCGGCGAACATGCGTATGAACTTGCAGATGAGGTTGAATTTGAATCGGAATTTGTCATTGCGCCGGTTACACACAATACCAGACCGGTTATGGCTAAACTTATGGAGGTACTTGAATGGGCTGTCTTGAAAATATGAAATACGAGATTCTCGCAAAGAACTGCAGTTTCAAAGAAGCACGCGAGTTAATCCGTAAAAATGCGCCGGAATGCTATGAGGTCCCTCCGGGATTTAAACTGCTTGACAAGGTAATGATAGGTGTTCCGCCGCTTATTGTGGGAATAAACGGCGAAAAAATTGTTTCAACCTATACAAAACCATGTCACGGTACGTTCGTGGTTGTCGTTGATGATGATGTTGAAGATATCGCCAGTGTGCGTGCAAAAGGGAAATTAGTGAAATAATTATGGCTGATTTCCTCCTTTCCACTCTGCTGATTGCGGTCGCTTTAGCGATGGATGCGTTTTCCGTATCTCTTGCGGGCGGGGCTGCTCTGAAAAAAAACATATTAAAGACCGCTCTTGCTGCAGGGCTGATGTTTGGCGGCTTTCAGTTCGGCATGCCGCTTCTCGGCTGGGCAATAGGTGAGCCGATTACAAAAATTATCAACCCGTTCGGCTACTGGGTTGTAGTAGGGCTGTTCTTTTTCATCGGCGGAAAAATGCTGTATGACACTTTTTTCGGAAAAGAAGAGTCGGTGAACCTTATCGGCTTTAAAACGCTTCTTCTGCTTGCAATTGCGACAAGTATTGACGCACTTGCCGTTGGCATCAGTTATGCGCTGCTTGGCGAGGCAATATTGCTCCCGTCCGTAATCATCGGCATTGTGGCGTTTGTATTTTCATTCGCCGGTGTTTTTGCAGGGCATAAACTGAGTCAGCTGCTTGGAAATAAAATGCAGATTGTCGGAGGGATCATCTTAATCCTCCTCGGGGTAAAATTCCTTATTGAATACTGTCTGTAATCTATCCGGAGAATACCTCTGCAAGACCGCTTAGGAGAATCTCCAGATTTTTCCCCGCGGCATCAAGACTTCCGGATGAATCCGCAAGACCTGCGGATTCTCCCATCAGAGCAGAAAGTGCTGCAAAATCACTGCCGGATAAGGAGAATTCGTTTCCGGAAAGTGAGGTAAATCCGCTTAATGCGCTTAAATCGCCGTTCTGAAGAAGCGACGAGATATCCGCTGCTTCAGACATTGAAACTCCGTTGCGGTTAAAAGTCAGACCGAAAATATCCACCTGCATATTGACTTTATCGGTAATTGACCCTTCACCGGAGAATAGATTATCCTGCGGGGTGAGCGTGAGTTCGCCTACTTTCTGGTCGCCAAACATTATATCAGTTGATGTAGTTCCGATGCATCCTGCCGAGAAAATCACGCAGAACAAAACGCATACTGCCGCAAACAGCACAACATATTTCATTGAAAGATAATTGTCTTTCTGATAAGATATAGTTTTCCTGATACGCTACATGTATCTGTTTCAAAAACCCATACATATACATCTTGATAGAAACAGATACTCTCCTTGCCGTTCTGAAAGAAAAAAATGTCCGCCGCGTTGCCCTGCAGTTTCCCGAAGGATTAAAGCGCCATGCGCCAGAGGTTTCTGCCGCTCTTCGCGCTGCAGGATACGAGGTTGTAATCAGCGGTGATGCTTGCTGGGGAGCATGCGATTTGGCTCTTGACGCACTCGCGGATGCTGACCTTCTCATCCACTTCGGTCACACTCCGGTATCTCCTGAAATAGAAAATGTGATTTATTTCCCCTACAGTCAGGATATCGATCTTGCTGTTCTTGATAAAGCAGTAGATACTCTGCGCGGATTTGGAAAAACCGGGCTTGTTACAACGATTCAGCATGCGCACCAGAGTCATGCGATGGCAGAATATCTTCAAAACAAGGGGCTTTCTGTTCTTCTTGCTGAAGGTGGGGGGCGAACGCCTCTTGCAGGGCAGGTTCTTGGCTGTACCTATGAAGCAGCGCACCGGGAGGAGGCTGATGTCTATTTATTTGTTGGAACTGGTGTTTTTCATGCAATCGGTGTCTCTCTTGCAACGAAAAAGCCGGTTTTTGCGCTTGACCCGTATGCCGACGGCGCCGGGCTTCAGGAAGTTTCAGCCGATAAACTCCTGCGCAAACGCTTTGTTCAGATAGAAAAAGCCCGGAATGCTGAGTCGTTTGGGATTCTTCTGTCCTCAAAATCAGGGCAGGCGAGACCTGAACTTGCAAAGCGGCTTGCCTCGCTTTCGCCAAAGGCGTCAGTCGTCTTAATCCGCGAGATTTCCGAGATGCAGCTGCGCAATCTGGGATTTGACGCCTATGTAAATACCGCATGCCCGCGTCTTGCACTCGATGACCAGAGCAGATTCCCCTGCCCGCTTCTGTCTCCGGCGGAATTTGAAATAGCGCTTGGTCTTCGCGAATGGGAAGAGTTCGAAATCGATGAAATTAAAGCAGCTTGAAATAAAACTCCAGAGCGTAAAAGGATTTGCAAAACCATCGGCAGAGCGTGAGCAGTACATGACGCCTGCACCTCTTGCCGCCCGGTTTTTGTACACTGCGGCTCTAGCAGGCGATTTAGACGGGCTTTCTGTCGCTGATTTCGGATGCGGCACGGGAATGCTTTCCGTTGGTGCCGCCCTGCTTGGCGGAAATGTTACCGGGATTGATTCGGATGCTGGCGCCCTGCGGATTGCAAAAGAAAATGCAGGGGAGCTTCCGATAGCGTTTTTCTGCCGGGAAATCGAGGGTTTTTCGATGCCGGCAGATACCGTCATAATGAACCCCCCCTTCGGTGCGCAAAACGAACACGCAGACCGCCCCTTTATCGATGCGGCCCTGCAATCCGCGCCGGTTGTCTGGGGCATTTTCAATAAAGGAAGCATTCCGTTTATTCAGACTTACATAAAGGGCCGTGCCGAAATTACGGATAAAATAGCGGCTGATTTTACTATTCCTCGTCAGTTTGCGTTCCACACAAAAGATGCGCTTGATGTACCTGTTGAAATCCTGCGGATGGAGCGGATGTAAGTGAACGCGCTGACAAAAAGAATCGGCGGCCTTGCTTTAGGTCATGCGGCGGCGGATTTCTATCTGCCGGTGATTCCCGCCCTTCTTCCGGCACTGATTCCGCTGTTTCATGAACAGGGAATCCACTCATATCTGATGACATCGTGCCTATTTACGCTTGTCATGCTCACGATGGTGGTTTTTGAGCCGCTTGCAGGTCTTCTGATTGATAAAAACAAGTTCGCCCTGCGCATTACCTGGTGTATATTACTCAGTGCTGCGGCCATTTCTCTTTACGGCGTAACGCAGAACTACTGGGTTTTATTCGTGCTTGCAATCGTTGCCGGAATCGGCAACTCGCTGTATCATCCAAATGCATATCTGCAGGTAAATCAGATAAGCGGTCCGGGTAACCGCGGAACACTCTTAGCGATTTTTTCGGTCGGCGGTTCGTTTGGATATGCTGCAGCACCGATTGCCGCGGGCTTTTTGTATGCATGGGGCGGTTTTTTAGCCGTCACCCTTCTTATGGTTCCGGCAATTGTAATCTGTCTGATAATCAAAAAGCAGCCGCAGGTGCCGGTACCGCCTGACCCGTCTTGTGCGGCGGCAGAAAAACCGAAATGGGGTCGTGTTTCCATGCTTCTTACGATTAACTCACTCAGATTTATTGTCTATGACGGGTTGCTTTTATTCGCTGCGGTCTACTTAACAAAGTACTGCGGCGTTGAATATGTATTTGCAACCGGTGTGGTGACTTTTATGCTGTTTGCAGCCATGTTCGGGGTGATTTTAGTGGGTCCTCTGTCAGATAAACTCGGCTGCAAGGAAATTCTTATTGCGGTTTATATCTGCGCAGCCCTTTCATACGGGGCGATTTTTGTCTTTTCCGGCACGCTTTCGCTGGTGTTTTTAGTCATCAGCGGCTTTTTCCTGATGGCATCTTCGTCCATTGAAGTTGCTATGATTCAGGAGTTCATGCCGGGGGCTGTCGGTTTTGCATCCGGAGTAATAACCGGTATTCCAAACGGGGTTTCTGCTTTTGCGATGCTTGGAATCGGTGTTCTTGCAGACTATATTGAAGTGCCGGCAGCGCTTGCAGTGCTCTTTTTCCTGCTTATCGCGGCGTTTGTGCTTTCCGTGCTGCTTCCCTATCCGATGCGCAGGACAAAGAAAAACACGGTGTGATTTTTATGACCACTATTTTTATATCGTTATGAGTAATATTATTAACAAGTGAAACCATGATACGATACAGACATTTACTTTTATGCTGTTTAGTTGCCGCTGCTGCTGTTCTGTTTCTGGCATCTCCGGCATGTGCAGATTCATATCCCGGCGGAAATGGTTTTAACGGGCTGAATATCGTTTATTCCATCTCAGGAGGAAGCGTAAGCAAAGTTGATGATTCCAGCGGATTTACCACCACCCGGACTATTTCCGGAACATGTTCGCCCGGAACGGTCAAAATTTCCGGAACTACGGAAAGTACCTGGTCGCCTGTTGTAAGTGTTGATGTTACCGTAAGCAACGGTGAAAAATCCGATACGCAAAACTACAAAATGGAAAAAACCGATGATTCAAAGTCATTCTCAGTTTCCATACCGGTAACGAAATCCACGAAAAAAGTGACATTTTCCATTAATATGGGGGCAAGTTACGGAAACGGTCAAAGCCGCGGGCTTCGGGTTGCGGGAACACTGGAAAACACCGGTTATGATGAAAATGCCGCATCCGGAGGGAGAAGCGGAGGAAGCGAGGGAAGCGAAGGCGACGGAGGATTTCCGGTTGTTCCTGTTGCAGCAGGTGTGATTATTGCAGGCGGCGGTGCTGCTGCGGCAGTCGCCATTTCGAAAAAAGGCGGCTTTTCCCGTTCAGGTTCTGCGAAATCCGGTACAAGAAAGATAAATCAGTGGATTTGCGAAGAACCTGACGGCACATTGAAGGTTACCGACCCTGCAACCGGTGAAAAGCGCGAATACATCCCGCAATCAGGAAAAGGCGGTACAACAACTTATAAGAATCCGCTTACTGATGCGGAATATACGCTTGAAGAACTCAAAGACAGTCTTGCATCCCGCAATGAAAATGCCGGTCTTATCCGAAAAGACAGCGCAGTTGCGAAAACGGCCATATCTGAACAACATGAAGAGTTCATGAAAAACGAGGATACAAAGGAAAATATCAGAAAAATCAGGGAAAAGATGGAAGAGTTAAACCATCAGGACTATGTTGACAAGGTTCATGAAAAATACGGCACGACAGACGATAAGGAAATCCGCAAAGAGCAGATTAAAAAGAATATTGAAAATGCAAACAACACGGACCGTTATATGCAAAGAGATGTCGAACTTGGCGCGGTTCAGGACACTGCAGAAGGTGTGGAAAAAGTCGCCGATGTCGCAGTTGATGTTTTGGGGGATATGACAGGTCCTGCCGGAAAAGTTGTCAAAGACACGTATACTGCAACAAAATCCGTCGGCACCCGGCTTTCTGAAGCGCATGCGGAAAACCATTATGGAAAGAAAATGTATGGTGATGCTCATAAAGATGTGTCTTATACTGAAGCCGTAGGTCAGGGAATTGTTGAAGGCGGCGTTGGTGTTTTGCAGAATCATTATGATTCCGGATGGAAAGGGGCTGCGGCACATATCGGCGGAGAAGGGGTAAAATCAGCGGCTGATGCATTACGAAACGGTAAAGATGTCACTAGTGCGGTTATTGACGGTGCAAAATCTGGTGCGGAAAATTATGCTGTGAAAAAAGGCATTGAATATGTTGCAGATTCTGCAACCGATATCGCACGGGACAAATTTGCAGCACATATGGAAGGATTTGGCGACCTTGGGGACGGCGTTACGGGCAACAGTCAGGATTATGTTGAGCAGTGGTCGGCTGCGCAGCGGTCCGAACTTGCGAAAAACTATGCAAATACGAAATCCGACATAAATGCGGTGAAAAATATTGCGTCTGATGTGTACACCGGTGAAGGAACCGGTCCGATTCAGGGAGATATTGCTGATGCCAATCAGATTTCGGCGCAGAATGAGAAAGCTCTTGCTGAGATGCGTGAAAAACTCAATGCCATGAAAGCGGCAAAAAAATAAGGTATACAGGAGATATATAAGATTATCATGGGATTCTTCGATGAGTTCAAAACTGCGGTTAAAGAAGAGGCTGCAGATGTAAAAAAGACGATAAATAAAAGTGCTCAGGAACCTGCTGCAGAACCGGCGGCACAAACTATCACAGCAGTTCCCGCTGCTGAACCGGAAATGCCGGAGAAAGATGAATTAAAAGAAATGGAGTCTGACCTCTTTACGCAGATTGGTAAAATGGCGGTGAAGGAGTTCGGCGCAGAAAAATTCGGTGAAGCAGGAAGTTTGCTTCTTGAAGTTCAGCAGATGATTTTTGAACGTGATGAAGAAATCCGCCGCAGGGAAGAAGAGGAAAAAGCAGCCGCAGAAGCCGCTGCTGCCGCTGCAAATGAGCCGGCGCAGACCTCAGGAAAAGTTTGTCCGAAATGCGGCGCCGCCCTTCGCGATGCCGCAAAATTCTGCCCCGAGTGCGGCGCACAATACATCCCGCCTGAACCGCCCAAACTGGCAGAGCCTGCTTCTTTTGTCTGTGCAAAATGCGGCGCTGCCCTTCGCGAAGGCGCGAAATTCTGTCCTGAATGCGGCGCAAAAGTCGAAGCAGGAACAGAACCTGCGCCTGCATCAAAGACACCGTCCAGATGTGACAACTGCGGCGAAGAACTCTTCCCCGGCGCAAAATTCTGCCCGTCCTGCGGCAAAAAATTCTCCTGACTTTTCCTTTTTTACGTTACCTATAAATAAGCCCTTACTAAATACTATATTTATCATGGACAAAGGAAAACTCCTATCCGTTGCATGCGCACTTTTTGCCGTCCTCGTCTTTGCTCTCTGCGCAGGATGTATTGCAGCACCTGATACCGCAGCCGTTCAGAATGAAAAACTTATCGGTTTTGTCGGCGCAACAGGCGAAGAAACCGCCTATCTTCTTTCCGCCATGGAAAACAAAGAAGAAAAAACCATCGGCATAATGAAATTCACCAAAGGCACCATTGACGGAATTGCATGTGTAATCGGTGAATGCGGTATAGGAAAAATCTACGCCGCTGCCTGTACACAGGCAATGATAGATTCCTATCACCCTGCATGCATAGTAAATATCGGTGTCGGAGGAGCAATCAGTGCAGACCTGCATGTCGGAGACCTCGTAATTGCTGAAAATACAGTTATACATGACTTTAATCTCACCCCCATAGGCAATGCTCCCGGGCAACTCTGGGAAAACAAACTCATTTACATCCCCTGTAACGAAACACTGGTAAACAAGGTAAAACAGGCAGCAGAAACCCTTGGCATCAGAACCGTTACCGGAATCAGCGCTACCGGTGACCAGTTTATAGAAGACCCTGAGGTAAAACTCAGTCTCGAAAAAGACTTCAATGCTTTGGTCTGCGATATGGAAGGTGCTGCTGTTGCCCTGGTATGTTATGAAAACAATGTCCCCTGTGTAATCTGCCGCACTATTTCAGACGCACGCAACGGAAACGGCAGTGATTATACGGAAAATGTCGGCAAAACCGGGTATGATGCTGCAAAACTCGGTGAAGAACTTCTTCACTGTCTTGCATAATCCTCTTTTTTTACCTATGCTTTCACAGGTGTAAGACACAAACACTAATACCTCCTGTAACCAATATTACTACCATGGAATTCAATGGAGTTATTATTGATGACACCTACGCGGAAGGATTCCCCGTATGGACCGCACGTGTAATTATCACCGCAGTCACCAAAGACTGGGCATACAAAGCAGCAACCGAAGCAACCGGTTTTGCAACCTCTACCATCGGATGTCCGTGTGAGGCAGGCATTGAAAAGTTTATCCCGCCGGAGCAGACCCCTGACAAGAGACCGGGGTATGCAATTCTCATCTGCTGCGGCAAGAAAGCATTAAAAGAGCAGGTCTTAGAGCGTGTCTCTGAATGTATCCTTACTGCACCGACCACTGCAGTCTTCAACGGTCATGCAGGCGAAGAGGAAATCATCCCGATTAAGCTCCACTTCTTCGGCGACAAGTTCGAGAAGAAAGTTGAAGTCGGCGGTATTGCATGCTGGTCTATCCCAATCATGGGAGGCGACTTTGTTGTTGAAGAGGAAATCGGCGCTGTCAAGGGTGTCGCAGGCGGTAACTTCCTTATCCTTGGCGAAACCCAGATGTCTGCATTAATTGCAGCAGAAGCAGCAGTTGATGCAATCAAGGGTGTTGCAGGAACTATCACTCCGTTCCCGGGAGGAGTTGTTTCTTCCGGTTCCAAGGTCGGTTCTCTTTCCTACAAGTTCATGAACGCATCCACCAACGAAAAGTTCTGTCCGTCCATCCGTGCAGAGGTTATTGCAAAGGGTCTTGTTTCCGAGATTCCGGAGAATGTCAAGGCGGTCTATGAGATTGTCATTGATGGTGTTTCCGAGGATGCAGTAAAGGCAGCAATGAAGGCAGGTGTTCAGGCAGCATGCAGAGTTCCGGGTGTCGTTAAGATCACTGCAGGTAACTATGGCGGCAACCTTGGTCCGTTCAAGTTCTTCTTAAAGGACTGTATCTGAATTCTTTAACCCTTTTTTTTATAACTCTTTAGAACCAATAGTATAGTATTATGGAATTCCACAGGGAACTTGCTGCTCTTGGTCGTGAGCTTGGTCCGGGGCTTGCTCTTATCGGGGCGGTTTTGCTTGTTCCGCTGATTGTTGCTGTCATTTATCAGGAGTGGAACGAGTTTTTCTGGATGGGTATTCCTGCGCTTATTTTAGGGGGGGCGGGGCTTTTGCTCAGGTTCGGGGTTCCGAAGACGGACAGAACGCCGCGTGCGGGGCTTTCTATTGCGGCTACGGCTTTTTTGTGGGTTGTTGTTGCGCTTGTGTGTGCGGTTCCGTTTCTTTCGGCGGGTATTTCGTATGCGGATGCGATGTTTGAGTCGATGTCGTGTCTTTCTTCTACGGGGTTTACGGTTATTGCGGAGCCTGAGTCGATGCCGCATACGCTGCTTTTCCTGCGGTCGTTTATGCAGTGGCTCGGGGGTATCGGGATTGTGGCGTTTACGCTGGTGATTGCAAGTAAGTCGGGGCTTATTGCGCGGGGTTTGTATCGGTCTGAGGGGAGGACGGAGGCGTTTATGCCGTCGGTTATTGCGACGGCGTTTCAGATGTGGAAGATTTATGCGGTGCTGACGGTTATTTCGCTTGTGCTTATTATGCTTACGGGTGTGGGGTTGTGGGATGGTGTCAATCTTGCTTTGTGTGCGGTTTCTACGGGGGGTATTTCGTTGTATGCGGACGGAATTATGCATTTTGCAAACAGGGGTCTTGAGTTTGTGCTGATTCCGGTTATGATTGCGGGGGCTGTTCCGTTCCGTCTGTATTATCTGACGTTTATTCACCGGTCGGTCAGGGAGATTTGGCATGATGGTGTTTTTAAGCTTCTTGTGGGGGCGTTTGTTGTTGCGGCGGCGGTTATTCTGGTTGAGCTGGTTGCGGGGGGTTATGTGTTGTCTGATGCGGTTTGTGAGGCGTTGTTTATGGCGGCGTCGGCGGTTTCTTCGACGGGGTTCCAGAATACGGATTTTTCGTTGTGGTCGCCTGTGCCGTTGTTTGTGTTTATGTTGTTTATTTTAATCGGGGGTGCGCAGGGGAGTACGTCGGGTGGTTTGAAGCTGGATCGTGTGCGGATTTTAGCTGAGACGCTTGTGTGGTGGTTTAAGAAGGCGCTGCTTTCTCCGAGGGCGGTGCTGCATTTGAAGCATAATGGTAAGCTGGTGAAGGATGAGGAGGCAAGTGAGTTTATTTCACGGCCGTTGATGCTGATTATTCTGTTTGTGGGGCTGATTGTGGTTACGCTTGTTGTTTTGCTACATGATCCGTATTTTGCGGCGGATAGTTATAAGACGATTTTTGATGTGTTTTCGTGTGTGGGCAATAACGGGTGCAGTCTGGGTGTGATTGGGCCGGGTATGCCGGAGTATGCGAATTATATTTTGTTTGTGGTGATGTGGGTGGCGAGGCTTGAGGTTATTCCGGTGCTGATTTTGGTGTGGGGTGTTGTGCGGGGGTTCAACTGGGAGGCGGTGACGAGGAGACGGTAGGGGGTTTTGGCGGGTGACTTTTTTTCGGTGATGGGGAAGGTCGGTGGGTTATTTTCGCTCTTGAAAAAAAAATCGGTGACTTTTTTTATCTTTTGTTTCGCGGGCGGTCGGGTGATTTTTAACCGGGGTCTGCCGGGGAGGGGTGTGCGAAGTGACTGGTGAAACCTGCAACCCCTTCAAAATAAGAAAAATGAGGGGCTCGTACCCCCTCCTCTTTTGAAAAAAAAGTGTATGGGGGGGTGGGAGTATCCGGATATCCGGATACTACATTTATATACTAGTTCTTCTTTTTTTGACCCTT
>DALTWF010000006.1 GCA_029987235.1 Methanocorpusculum sp.
TGGTCGTCTTGTGATATGTAGATAATGGGCAGAATAAAGTAGTTGTAATAATAAACATAAGAATAATGACTCCTCTGGTATCCGTTATTGTTCCAGTTTACAACACAGCACCTTATCTCCGGCAGTGTCTGGACAGTATTGTCAACCAGACGTTGAAAGAAATTGAAATTATTTGTGTAGATGATGGTTCAATAGATGAATCGCTGAAGATTTTAAAGGAATATTCTGTAAAGGATTCTCGAATCCTTATATTGCAGCAGGAAAATAAAGGCGGTGGTGCTGCGAGAAACTATGGGATGTCAGTTGCTTCTGGAGAATATTTGTCATTCTTAGATGCAGATGATACATTTGATAAAATAATGTTAGAAAAGATATATTCTCATTGCAAAAAGTTGAATTTGGATATTGGAATATTTAATTATTATTATTATAATGTTCAAACATGTGAGAAAAATCTTTCATCAGAAATTTGTGAATGTCATCTTCCTGAAAAAGAAATATTCTCGTTCCATGATATGTCAAAACATATATTAACTGATCTTTCATCTGCTGCATGGAATAAATTATATAAACGAGAATTTGTTGTTGCTAACAATTTAAAATTTCACGAAATATTCAGAACGAATGATTTGTTTTTTGTTCGTTTATCATTAATACTTGCGGATAAAATTTCAGTACTGAATGAGCCGTTAATGAACTATCATATTGGAATGTTCGGAAATTGTCAGGCAACAAATTATCATCATCCGTTTGATATGTACGAAACATTGCAATTGTTGAGGAAAACATTATCAGAACTTGACGTCTTTGAAGAGGTTAAACAAAGTTTTTTGAATCTTGCTTTATGGATTACAACCGCCAATGTACTTTCCTTGGAACAAAACAGGGCTGTGCAGGAAATCTTATATACATTTTTGAAAACAGAAGGATTTATTTCATTGGGTTTATCGCGAAAAACTGTTAGATATTCATTGGTATATAACAAATATTATTGTTTTTTGTATCAAATAATTTCGTCTCTTTCATATTCAGAATATTGTATGGGAAAACGAAATCTTCATTATGTATGGTTAGCGATGTGTTTTTCAATAGTAAAGGTAATTGATAGATTATCGGAGAGATTTTAAGAATAACCAAAGGATACCCTCATTTCTCAGCTTGTATATTGACTGTTAGATGAATATTATTTTTTCTTCAACCTGCGTATTTTTCTGATATTAAGATTATATTTTTTTCTCCAGTAATGATAATAGGAGAGGATAGATAGCGGATACTGACCTGCCTGAAGCGAATACTCATAGTTTAATGTTTTCGTAAACCTGCCATATTTCTTAAAGCGGATTTTATCCTGCAGAAATGATGCAAATGAATATCCTGGTGCATATTGCTGAACCTTTTTGGTTACTCTGTTGTATTCACAGGGAATTTTACAGATTGCTTTCAGCACATTCTCTTCCGGACGAAGCATAAGATACTTATTGCAGGCATCAGGCAGCAGATAGTTCCCGTTATTTTGTTTGTATTCCGGTGTCAGAGTTGCAAACTCCTCTGCAAGTTCGGAAACAAGGGTGAAATAATCTGCATACTCTTCAAAAAATGAAGATGGAATATCCTCAAATACCGGCATAATCTGCCCGTTTTTATCTTTATACCCGATGCATTTTGCATGCGGGGCACGGCAGAATGCCTCAAGAATAAGTCCGTTTTCAAAACACCCGTACCAGAAATACCGCTTCTGACGGGCAAGATTTTGAATTATCTCTTTATAATAATTTATGGTGAAGTAAAACGTCTGCAGCGGTTTTTGGTAAACCGGCTGAATACTGTTTTGCAGACTTTCAATAGACATTCCTGAACCATTCACATCGACAAGTGCAAATACATGCGATGTATCCACTTCCTGTTTAAAATATCTGCAGATAAGATTTTTCTTATTTTCCCACCGGTTCCGGATTTCCGCTGAAACTTTTGCATCTTTTTCCAGAATGTTAAAAATATTATCAAGATTATCCAGGGAAACAAGTTCATTATTCGAATAATTATCCTGAGAAATTGCTGATTTCAATGATTCATAACTGATTTCAAGTTTTTGTGCCAGTTCTTTGACCGATAAAAATCCAAGTGTGGGATCATACAAAACCGATGCCTGAGAAAAATCCTCCGGAACTCTCCATGCATCTCTGGAACCATAAATATAATGAACATTTACCGGCAGGTTTTCTGCAGTTGTAATCTTTTCAGCAATTTTCTGAAGAATATATCCGTCACGGGCAATAAAATATAAATCTGTAATCTTATTCTGCAATGCCGTATCAATAACCCAGGAAACATACGGATAAAGCATCTGACATGCTATTGTTGCAAGAAGCGTCATGTCCTGACATTCCGGATGCGCCAAACGCAGATATCTTGAACAACCAATCACCGTCTGAACAGCTGCACAACTGCTGTGACTTGCAATCAGCTGCTGTTCGTATTTCAGCAGTTTCGGCAGCTGGAACCGGCGGGTCTTTATACCGAATTTTTTAGGAATTTTAATATCTGCATTAATGTTGTCTCCGGTATGTATCCAGGAGTTGTATGCAGCCTTTTCCTTTTCATGCACATAGATGTAGAGATTGCCCGATTCCTTCTGCACACCGGTTTCTGATGAAACATAAATCGGAATATTCTCAAAAACAGAATCAATTCCGGTTAATACCTCCCTGAGAAATGAGGACGGGAGATACATATCGGAAATGAGAACAACTTTATCATTGTTTTCAAGATTTATTTTTATTTTCTGAATAGTTTCCGGAATTCCTGCAAGATATCTCCTTTCAGTGTCATATTCCAGATTAATCAGACACTGCCGGGTTTCTTCATCCAGATTATTGTTCTTTGAAATTACTGAATATATCTCATCCAGCGTTATCTCTTCATTTTTAGCAACATATGACCTTGCAAAGACCTCTGCATGAATTCTGATGGTATAAAAATCGGATTTGATATAGTCCGGTATCACAGAATACTTCGCATCATGCTGCATAACATCCTGCATTACAGCAAAAATACCTTTTGGAGTTGCCGTTTTTCTGGTAATCAGGGTGTCAAATATATCGTATGAATAAAACATGAGACTTTTCTGTTATCTCATCTTATATTGGTTTTAAGATATATTAATGACACCCGGTAAAAGAAATTAACGTGGGAAAACAAATATCCCGTAATTTAACATACACCATCTCTCTTAGCATATGAATAATTCCAGAATCTTTATTATGCCCCTTGATAGTGCATCATGTCTAAAAAGACCTCAATACATATTTGAATCCGGACTTTATTTAGCTGCAAACCGGTAATGACAACACATCCTTTGCCGGAAATACTGACCGGATAAATGCAGTTGTTTGAAAAATAATTAGTACTGCCGGATAAAATATATAGGTATAAAAATATGACTGACTTCCCCCCGACTGCTACCAATGAGACAAAACATACGGATATTGCAGTCTATATAATGACGCACGGACCTGCATGCACATGGCTTGCTGATTACTGTGTTCCGATGGAACTCGGCGCAGCATGCAGGCACAATCACTGCTGTGAACTGCGTGACGATACAGGGGATAATATCTCTAATAAAGATAATAAGTATTGTGAGCTTACCGGATTATACTGGATGTGGAAAAATGATACGCATAACATTATCGGCTTATACCATTATCGTCGCGTTTTCAATTTAAGTGCAGGAAAAATCCGCCAGTATCTTAAAACGAATGATATTATTGTTACTTCAGATATAAAAAAACCGACCATAGAAGAGGAGTATTATTCCTATCCCGGACATGTAAAAAGTGACTGGCTGCTCCTTAAATCAATATTGCATACTGATTACCCTGATTATAGCATTACTTTTGAAAAAATGATACAATCATCCTGTATGTATGGTTTTAACATGTTTATAACCCGCAGAGAGATTCTGAATGCATATTGTGAATGGTTATTTCCCATCCTCTCAAAAATTGAATCAGCAATAACAATGGATAACCGGACCCCTGCGCAGAAACGCGTTTTCGGCTATCTTTCGGAAAGACTCTTTCATCTTTATATTGAACACAATCACCTTAAAGCAAAACGGGTCAATATTTCCTTAGTCCCCCCTTATTACCCCCTGTCGCCAAAATGTCCAAAAACAATTCAGAAACTTCTCTCGTCAAATATTGCAATATATACTTTTAGTCTTAAATTACAGGATAGTATAGTTAATATTTTAATAAAAACCGGAATAAAAAAGAGATAAGCAATTTTAGACATTACCCTGCATCATTTTTTAAAAATAATAGTTCTCCAGAGATGTAATGTTAATTTCCATGCGGTTTTCATTTTTTGCCGTTTTGTTCCGTCTATTAATTTGGAAAAATCACTCCAAAGAAGTAACGGAACGACCTTTTTGAGATTGGGCGCCTCTCTCAGATATTTCAGAATATCATCGGATTTTTCACACCAGGGTGTCTGCATCAGATAATTCCAGTAGTAATTATCTACAGCACCGGAATATAATTTCCAGGGTTTGACTTCGTGCCAGGCATAATGAAGAATAAAATCCTCAGTACTTCCTGCTGCATCCCATTTCCAGGAATAAATGTTATACCTGTCATTAAGCTGTAAATAATCTCCTTTGCAATACCAGTTTAAAAGATCCTGATCTAAAAAAGGCAGAGTCGGATTTTTTTTGAGATGTTCCAACAGTAAATCTCCAAATGATTCAGTATTCTGCCGTATCTTTTCAAGATTAAACAAAATTAGACCGGCACAGAAATACGAATCTGCCGGTATTTCTTTTTCGTTATATATTTTTATCCTCCGGCTGGAATAAGTTGGTATATCGGAATCCTTTACTGCACCGAGATAATAATTATCAAGCGGGAGATTCCAGATTTTTGCAGCATCTGCCATTACAACAATATCACAATCAAGATAAAGAATTTTGTTAATTTCCGGCAGTATATCTGGAAGATAAAGACGAAGTAATGTGCCGCGTGTCCATTTATGAACTGCAGATAGAGAATTCACCCACTCTGGAAGAGTGACTGGGTGATAATGAATGCTGCAATTATATTTATCAGCTATTTTTTTATAACGCAGAATTGTTCTTTCTTCTTCTGCTTCTTTTCCTTTGGATAATGATTTTTCAAATAACAAATGTACAGTGACCGGAACTGAGCAGTGTTCAAGAAGTGAAAGAAGCGTTACTGCAGCATGGCGATTGTAATCATCTGTTAAATCCCATGGTGAAAGAGCAATATGAAGAGAGCCATCCTCCTTATCAGTAGATATATTTTGAGTCATCTTTTTATCATTGACAGAACTTTGAGTATTTCTTGTATTATATCTCAATATTTAACCTGAATGAATATGAATGTTAAGATATTCATGTCATTTTTTATTATCGGAAATCCACATTGCTGTTCTGATGATATTTCTTCCCCTGAGTTGTTCCCTTTAATAATCTGGATAGTTTTTTTATAAATATCGGCATGTAATATAATATCAAAGATTTAATACGTTCTTTTAATGAAAATGTGCAATTGCTTCTTGCTTCAGAATAGCAATTGCGCCACATTTTACGTAATGCTTTCTGTTCATCTTTTGAAGACGGGACATATGTGTGAAGCATGTAGACGAAAAAAGGAATTGCATTTACATAGTTTTTCAAACAGATATGATATAATTCCATATCTCCATTTTGTTTAAAATAGAGCACTCTTTCATATTGAAAATCTAAAATATCCATATTTTTTATTGAAAATGTTTTGCCGACAATACTTTCTGGATTTGTCCGGTAGTAATATAATTTTCTGGTAGTAATGCCAATTTTTTTTACAGAATACAACAGTTTGTAAGTAGTTGCTTCATCTTCATACAATTTACCAAAAGGAAACCGTATGGAGGAAAAGATGTGTTTATGATACAACCGGCACCATGAATAACTTCCCTTCGAATATATTCTCTCCCCGCACAAATCCTTTACAACATCCCTTCCTGAAAATATTCTTATCTCATTAGTATTTTCTGAAAATATACTGTTTTCTTCTGTATCAACCCGGACAAATCCACATTCTGCAACATCACATGCATAGTCCCGACATATGTTAAAAAGTATGCTTATAAAATCAGAATCAATATAATCATCAGAATCAACAAAACTCAGAAACTCCCCATGAGATGCATCAATACCTTTATTTCTTGCATCTGATAATCCTAAAGCAGGAGAATGAATTGCTGTGACCCTCTTATCTTTTTTTGCGAATTCATCAGAAATCGTGACTGACATATCTTTAGAGTCAGACGCGACAAGAATGATTTCAAGATTTTTGTATGATTGATTTAAAACAGAATCCAGACATCTTCTTAGATATGGTTCCACATTATATACCGGAACGATAATACTGATTAACGGGTACGAATCATCTGACATCAGACAAAATCTCTCATTTATTTATTATTTCAATCAATAATGAATTTGTCTCTAAGAAAATAGTGTGCAAAGGAATATATCTATAAGGGATATAAAGAAATAGTGATAAATTCTGATGTCACCATTTGATTGTACTGAAAAACCTTTAATTAGTATTATAATTCCAGTGTATAATGGTGAAAAATACATTGAACAAACCCTGAACTCGTTATTTACCCAGACATACAGTAATTTTGAAATCATTATCTCTTATGATGAGAAATCCACCGACAACACCCTTGCAATACTTAAAACAATTGAAAAAACTCACCCTTTGATTATCGATATTGGAAACGATACAAGTTCCGGCGCTGCCCGAAACAGAGGATATCTTCATGCATCAGGAAAATACATTGTGTTTACGGATGTTGATGATATTATTCTTCCAGAATACCTTGAATCAATGCTTAATGTCTATATTGCTCATCCGGAACTGGATGTCGTATGCTGTTCTGTTCTCTTTACTGATGAAAATAAACTTGAAAGAAGTATAAAAAAAGCCAGTCAATCAAAAACAGGAATGCATCTGGTTGAAAAAGATAATGCAATAATGCTAAAAATATTTGATGTTTTACCTTGGGGCCCCTGGGCGCACATGATGCGTCGAACATATATTGAACAGTATAATTTACGCTTCCCTGACTGTTCTGCAAGGGAGGATTTGGTTTTCACATTAGATGCGTTTATGCATACCGAAAAAATTGGATGCTCGGAAAAAATTGTTTATCTTTATGTCAACCATGCTGCATCAATGACTTCATCAAGATTTGATAAATGGTGGGAAATGAGTATTCCTTCCAGATCTGCTTTAGCAGAATTATCTAAAGACTTACCAAGAGAAGCCGCAGAAGAGATTTTTTACCGGGATGAACGTCTTGTTGCTGCAGGATGTGCATGTTCATCAGATTACAAAACATATCGCAGACAACTTGATGAATACAACGTGCATCGTCTGCACTTCTACTGTGGCGGAGATTCGCTGATTGGAAAACTATCTGTAATTATCTTTAACATCTCAAAGTACCTTTACTATAAAGCAATGAGGAAGGCGAAGAAAATTGACTGACGCAGGAAGAAATATTGTAAACAAAGATGACAAAAAACCGGTTTCGTCTCCTAAGATATCCATCATAATCCCTGCCTACAACGCAGCCCGCTACATCGAAACCACCCTCGCAAACCTCTTCAGCCAGACATACACCGGATTTGAAATCATCGTCGCCTATGACGAAAAATCCACCGACAACACCCTTGAAATCCTTGAAAAAGAAGCACAGACACACAACAACCTCATAATCGACATCGGCCGCGACACCAGCTCCGGAACCGCACGAAACCGCGGATTTGCCCGCGCACGCGGCACATACATCCTCTTTGCCGATGCAGACGACGAAATACACCCGCAATACCTTGAAACCCTCATCACCCTCTTTGACGAACACCCCGGCTTTGACGTCGTCTGCTGCGACTATGTCAAAGTCTTTGAAAACACCATAGAACAGGGATGGAAAACCGCACACGCAACAGACACCGCCAAAACCGAAATACTCACCCGAAAAGAAGCACTCTACAAACTCCTCTTTGAAGAAATAGCAAACACCCCCTGGATATTCCTTGCAAAAAAAGACTACCTCGAAAAAAACAACATCAGATTCCCCGACTACTCCTACGGAGACGACTCCTGCTACGCCCACCAGCTCTTCGCCAACACAGAAAAAATCGCCCGCTCCCTCAAAAAACGCTACATCTTCATCCTCCACGAAACATCCATAACCCACACAATAACCCCCGAAAACTGGTGGCAGCGCTATGAAAAATCCCGCACCGACATAACCGCATACTTCAAAGAACGCGACCCCGTATATGCCTGCGACTACATGACAGCAATGACCCGCAAATACGTATACACCGCAGTCCTCCTCTACGACTACCCGCAGTTCAAAACAGAAATGGAAAAATGCGGCATAAAAAAAATAGGCATGCTCAGACGCCATGATAAATTTGCAAATAAAATGTCGGTCATCTGCTATGCAGTATCAAAAAAACTCTTCTATAAACTCGCCCGCGCAGCAGCAGCACACATGGAAAACCTAACCCCGATGGGCAAAAAACTTGAAACATAACTGGTTACTATTCAGCCCCCCTCCCTTATCCCCCCTTATTCATCATTTCGTGCGATTCCGGTAGTTTTCGTGAGAGATTTTTTTTTTTTCGTGCAGGGAGCGTAAGCGACTTATTCTGATTCGTAAAAAACACTAACAACTATTTTCAAAAATCAGAACCCCTCGTCATCGCCCCCGCTCCTGCATGAAAAACAACCTCACCCATCCGACACATTCTTGCATTAAAAACAAGAAACACTATACAAATATGTTTACCCCGGCAGCTGCAGTATTACTGTCAGCAGGCATCATCACCGCCTGCCTCGCACTGTACCCGTACCTGTACTACCTCATCCATATCCGCAAAATACCACAGACCGCAAAAACACCATCAACAACCCCCCTCCCCGAAATCACCATCGTAATAAACGCATACAAAGAAGGAGACCTGATAAAAACACGCGTAAAAGACATAATAAACACCGATTACCCCAAAAACCTGATTACCCTTGTGATAATAAACGACGGAGCAGACAAAGCAACCGGCAAAGCAGCAAAAGAAGTCCTGCAAAACTGCCCCTTCCCGACACATCTGGTCGAGCCGAAAAAACGCCTGGGAAAAGCAGCCTGCCAGAACCATGCGATAGAAAACGCACAGACAGAAATCATCGTCTTTACCGATGCAGACATCACCACAAAACCCGATGCCCTAAGACGCCTCGCAGCATACCTGAACGATGAAACCGCGGGTGCAGTATCAGCCGATGTACAGCCCGTTGGAAAAAATGCCGGCGTCACAGGCACAGAAACCGCCTACCGCTCAATATACGGGAAAATGTGCGAATACGACAGTACGCTTGACTCTACTTATAACTTCAACGGACCCCTTATTGCATTCAGAAAAACAGCCGTACCCGCCATCTGTGCAACACGCGGAGCAGATGACGCAAACCTTGCCTTAACCTGCATAGAAAACGGCTACCGCGCACTATATGCATCAGATGCAGTAGCATTTGAACTTCAGCCCGCAACAATGCGCGCACAGTTCCGCCAGAAAATCCGGAGAGCCGACGGTCTTGTCAACAGTACACGCATGTTTGCAAAAACAAAACACGATACCGCGCGCCACTTCTGGAAAAAGACATTTCCGACCAGGAAATGGATGCTTCTCTCATCCCCGGTGCTGTTCATGCTCACCGCAATCCTTTTTGCAGCAGGACTCTTCTGCCAAAGTATTCCTGCCGGCATAATTTTCTGCGCGCTGATTGTACTTCTGACAGTCTTTTCGCTTCTTTTCCCGCAGAATATGCTGAGCAGTTTTGTAATAAATCAGGTTTTTCTTATTGTGGGCTTAGTCAGACGTAAAAATATCCTGCAGTGGGAGCATGTGGATAAATAAAAAAATCTGATTTATTTTTGAAATTTTACTGTAATTTTAGGACAAAAATTGTTTCGAACAGAATTTTGAAGTCGCCCACGCCCCCCAACACGGAAAACACGAAATCTTTCACTAAAACCACGAAAAAAACAACATGAGACTTTCGTCTCAAGCGCCCAAATGAAAACCCCTAAAATAAGCCTTTATTGACTTATTGAAGGGAGTTTTCATGTAAAGCCCGCATTAGGGGGGGGGCTGAAGACTTCACCCCGGATTCATGAAAATACCCCTGCACGATGCTCATCAACAACAGCTCACCAAACAGCTTTATTTACCAGGTTGAGGGGTATTTTCATAGTAAAAAAATCTTTCACGAAAACTACCAAAAATTCACGAAAAGTATGATTATACATCCCCATTCTCCATCTCCGTAATCACTTTTTCGTGTGATTTCGGTAGTTTTCGTGAGGGGTTTTTATTAATTTTTTAGTGGTTTTAGTGAAAGATTTCGTGTTTTCCGTGTTGGATGCGTAAGTGACCCCCACATCCCGCGTTTATCCTCCCTCACCAAATATATACGAATACCGCGAACACCGCAAACCTCAGCGAAAAATACATTACTGACATTTTTTATGCCGGAAAAAAGTCAGTGACCTGTTTTGAAAAAGAAAAAAACTCACCTGATATTTTTCATCATTTCAGCCACTCGCCGGCTTATCCAGTATTTGCAATTTTATCGGTAACATTTCCCATAGTTTTCAAAAAGAGAGAGAAAAAAAACCCTGCTATGAAAAACCGCCCGGTATTTGCAAAAAGAAGAAAATATGAATAACTACCTGAATTGTTTATTTTCTGCCGGTCTAAGTCCCCACTCCTCATTTACCGCTTCAAGTTCCCCCCACAACCCGTACCGTTTTGGATAAACCCTGCGCCATTCCTCAATAACCTTCTCCGCATATATGTCACCCCCCTCAATAGAACATACATGCTCAAGAACCCTCGCCGCTTCACAATACCCCTCGCGCAATGCCTTCTTCTTCACAAGACTTCGTGCATAATCAGCATACCATGCAGCAACCCTGTCACTAAACATTTCACAAAGACCTGATTCATAACGCTTCATTTCATCCACCGAATGAATTGTATCAAGACGCTGTGCAAGCCGCGCATACTCCTTTTCATGAAACAAAATACTATTCAGAAAGTCAGCATGTATTACTGCAAAAACCTCCCCGTCAGCAGCAGACCATTGCTCATCTGAAAACAACTTTTTATATGCTGCATAATCATCATAAGACACATCATACAGCCCGAGAATATCACGCGCCGTTTTTTTCGCCTCCTCATACATCCCTGCTGAACTGTACAAATCGCGCAAACGCCTGCATAGTTTCGTACGCTCTGGAAAATACTCATCCTGCCGTTGAAGAAAATCCTTTAGAATTGCAGCAGCCTTTGCCGGATTTCTTTTTTCTTCGCGCATAACGCGGATAGTAACAACATCAGCATTATCCGGATATTTCATCTCCTCCATCATTAACTCCTCCTCTGAAGCACCACCCCATCTCATTGCCAGAAGCTTCATCAAAATCCCCTGCGTAGAGTCATGGTCGGAAATTAATCCCTCAGCCACAGACAGAATTTCCGGTCTGACATTTACAAGCCCTTCACCGCACCGCATGATGAGAGGACATACGAATTCCTCAAGTTCTTCATTTTGCGCATGTTCCTTTGCCCATCTGTAAATAGCGTCCCTGAGTTCTTTGTCTGCATATACCAGTACGTTATTCAACGCATCAAACAATGGATGCAGCACATACTCTTTTAAATCACTGAAGGTATCATTAACACAAAGACACTCAAGATAAGAATCAGCCGCACTTTTCACCAGTATAAAAAGCGCGCGTACTCTTTTACGGGATTGCAGAACAGGCAGCAGTGAATCATAAAAGGCATCAAGTTCGTCCAAGGCACCTTCGTAATAATCCTCATCCCACGATTCAGCAAACCCATCAGATGTATTTTTAATAAGACCGGCAAGTTCTGCAGCATAGTTGTTTGCAGAATCGGTTTCCTCATCACCCTCCACCCAGAGCCTGAATTTACCTGCAATATCCGCATCTTCATTTACCAGCAGCTTTACAAATTCACGAATATCTGAATCCTCTGCTTCTGCAAGAATTTTTTGAATCGATTTCCGGTTTTTGGGAAAACCCGGAAGTTTTTCAGCAGCAAAACAAACAGCTGCCATGTGTTTGCAGTAATTCCCGTCTGCTGCATAAGGACATGTACAAGACATCTTCAGCGACTTCTTATCTGCACAGATTTCCACGAAATACCGCTCGGAACCATAAACATCTGCGGTAATTTTCTTATCCCTCAGCCGGAGGTTTTTGACCCGCTTATCTTTGAAATATAGTTCACCGCGTGAAAGAATGTTCGGAGTAAAGCAGGAATACCAGTTCTTTGGAAGCATTATTCAACCAGCCCCCACTTCTCCCTCCACTCACAAACCCCCTCCGCATCAACCTCTGCTGAACACACCCCTTCAAAGACCCCCGCATCAGCAATAATACGCCCCTCCATATCGCAAATCATACTCCGCCCCGCGCATTCGATACTTGCTTCCTCATCAAACCCGAGCGCACCGCACCCGACCGCATAACACCGGTTTTCCAGCGCGCGCGCACGAAGCAGCAGCTCCCAGTCAGAAGTCCGCGCAGCAGCCCACGCAGCCTGCACCAGCATAACCTCCACACCCTCATGCAAATACACCCGGTACAGTTCAGGAAACCGCAGATCAAAACAGACCGAACAGCCGAACTTTACCCCCTTATACTCAAAAACAACCGGCGCGCGCCCTGCAGAAAAACCCTTATCCTCCCCGCCCGGTGTGAAAAGATGCATCTTATCATATTCGGCAAGTATTTCGCCCGAAGGCCCGCAGACAAGCATCGTATTACACGGTCTGCCCCCCGGAACTGCGCGTGCATAAGAACCTATAATGCACTTTGCATACTTTTTTGCAAGCGCGCGCCATCTCTCTTTTATATCGGATTCAGCGGCTAAAGGCCGCGCACGCCACCCGCACGCATACTGCTCGCAAAACACAACCACATCAGCATCTGCGCAGTCCTCACCGGACAAAACCGCATCCGCGCGCAAAAACATCTCATCCGGATTATCCCACACCTGCATTACCTGGGCACAACAGATTTTCATCATAACATAATGGCGCGCGGAAAAGGTAAAATGATTCGGTGCGGGTGCGCTTGTAAAACTGATACTAAAAAAAGGAAAGAAGAAATTTACTCTTCTTTCTTTTCTGATTCCTTGTTTATTTTGATTGGAATCTTGCTTTCAACCTTTTCAGAGACTGCCTTTGCCTTCTTTGCAACAACACCAATCCAGATGGTGAAGAGAACTGCAAGAACGGTTACAAAGACCGCATATCCGAGCATTGCCGGAATTGAACTCTGTTCTCCGAAGAAATACTTGAAAATCTCCTGAATTGCAGTGTTCCATGCAATTGCAGCGACTAAACCGAATGCAGCAGTGATTAATGCTGAAAGCTTCTCAATAACTTCTACTGATAATGCCATACTAAAACATTGACTTACAATCTATTTAAAAGAATGTATCACTAAGAGAGATTATATCCGTTCGCGCCCTATATACTATGAATAAATGCCTGCCGCAAATACCACCCAGCCGCTTAAAATAGGGATAGATATCGGTTCTACAACCGTTAAAGTCATAATACTTGACGAAAACAACAAAATACTCTTCCGCGCGTACGAACGCCACTTCTCCAAAGTACGTGAAAAGAGTGCCGAGATTCTCTCCCGCACGAAAGAAATAGTACAGACACGCGCAGTCAGACTCTTAATCACCGGCTCGGCAGGTCTTGGTGTGGCAAAATCCGCGGGACTTCCCTTCATTCAGGAGGTTTTTGCAACCGCAAAATCCGTGCGCACCTATATACCTGCATGCGACTCGGTCATTGAACTCGGCGGCGAAGATGCAAAAATCATCTTCTTCCGGGGCAGTCTTGAAGAACGCATGAACGGAACCTGTGCGGGAGGAACAGGTGCATTTATCGACCAGATGGCAACCCTTCTTAATGTATCTGTTGATGAACTTGACCGGCTGGCGATGAACTATGAGAAAATCTACCCGATTGCATCGCGCTGCGGAGTGTTTGCAAAGACCGATATCCAGCCGATTTTAAACCAGGGAGGCAGAAAAGAAGACGTTGCGGCATCCATATTCCAGGCGGTTGTTGACCAGACGATTGCAGGTCTGACACAGGGGCGCGCGCTCGGAGACACCATAGTCTTCCTTGGAGGGCCGCTGTATTATTACAAGGCACTGCGCGCGCGGTTTGCAGAAACCCTGCATTTAGATGAAACGCATGCCGTATTCCCGGAAAATGCAGACTGCTATGCAGCGCTCGGTGCTGCGTTGTCAACAGACGGTTATGACGCGCTTTCATTTGATGATATCATCCGGAAAATAAAGGAAAGCGCGCATGATACGACGCTTACGAATACTATGGCGCCGCTTTTTGAATCCGAAGAAGAGTATGCGGCATTCTGCGCGCGCCACAATGCAAATGCACCGCCGAAATCAGATATTTCCACATACGAAGGCCCTGCATGGCTCGGTATCGATGCAGGCAGCACCACAACCAAAATCGTTCTGATTGACAAAGACTGCGGCATTTTATACACCTATTACGGCTCAAACAAGGGAAATCCGGTACAGATTGTCTATGATGAACTAAACAAAATCTACGCACGAGCAGGCGACAGAATCAAGATTTCAGGAAGCGCGGTGACCGGATACGGTGAAGACCTGCTGAAAAATGCGTTCAGAATTGATGCGGGGCTTGTTGAAACCGTGGCACATTACCGCGCAGCGCGCCATTTCAATCCGGATGTGGATTTCATCATAGATATAGGCGGGCAGGACATGAAATGCTTCAAGATACGAAACGGCGCAGTTGACAGCATTTTCTTAAACGAGGCATGCTCCTCGGGCTGCGGTTCCTTCATCGAAACATTTGCGCGCGCGCTCGGCTACGAGATTGAAGAATTCTCAAAACTCGGTCTGTTTGTGAAGCACCCGGTAAACTTAGGCTCGCGCTGCACGGTATTCATGAACTCATCGGTAAAACAGGCGCAGCGCGATGGAGCAAGCGTTGCTGATATTTCCGCAGGTCTTTCCATTTCCATTGTGAAAAACGCGGTCTACAAAGTTATCCGCGCATCCAGCGCGGATGACCTGGGAAAACACATAGTCGTACAGGGCGGGACATTCAAAAACGATGCAGTGCTGCGCAGTTTCGAGCAGGAATTAAAGCGCGAGGTTACGCGTCCGGTTATTGCAGGCATTTCCGGCGCGTTTGGCGCGGCTCTTTTTGCAAAAGATTCTGCGCGCGAGACATCAGATATCCTCACCGCAGAGGAACTGAAATCCTTTACGCACAAAGCAAAGCCGATTACCTGCAAACTCTGTACAAACCACTGTTCGCTTACAGTAAACACCTTTGACAATGGACGCCGTTTTGTCTCCGGAAACCGCTGCAGCAGACCGCTTGGCAAAGAAAAGGCAGACCTGCCGAATCTTGCGCACTGGAAATATGAAAAACTTGCAGAAATTGCAGGCAGTTCCCTGCAGGATGCGCCGCGCGGCAAAATAGGCATCCCGTTCGGTCTGAATATGTATGAGAACCTGCCGTTCTGGCATGCGTTCTTTACGAAACTCGGCTTTGAGGTCGTATTAAACGATGAATCATCGCGCGCGCTGTACCGGCTCGGTCAGCACACGATTCCGTCAGATACGGTCTGCTATCCGGCAAAACTCATGCACGGTGCGGTTATTTCTCTGATAAACAAAGGCATTGACACGATTTTCTATCCGTGTCTGCCGTACAATTTCGATGAAGGGCTTGGCGACAAGCACTTTAACTGTCCTGTTGTTGCCTATTATCCGGAGTTACTTGCTGCAAACATGCCCGAACTTGCGAAAGTGCGCTATCTCTATCCGTATTTCGGCCTGCACCGTCCGAAAGACTTTGCAAAACGCGCGGGCAGATATTTCGAAGAAAACTTCGGCATTCCGGCGCGCGAGACGAAAGCAGCTGTTAAGGCTGCGTATGCTGCATACGAGACATATAAAAGAGAACTGCGTGCCAAAGCAGAAGAATATATTGCCTTTGCCCGCGCAAACGGATACAAGATACTGGTGCAGGCAGGAAGACCGTATCACATTGACCCGGAAATCGGGCACGGAATCGATGAACTTGCGGTAAATTACGGATTTGTTCTGATTACTGAGGATTCTGTTGCATGGAAACTGGGAAAGGAATCGCGTCATGTCTTAAACCAGTGGATGTACCATTCAAGAATCTACAATGCCGCGCGCTATGTCTGTACGCAGCCCGACATGCAGCTGATTCAGCTGGTATCCTTCGGCTGCGGAACGGATGCGATTACCACGGATGAAACACGTGAAATCCTTGAATCAGGAGGCAAACTCTATACGCAGATTAAGATTGATGAAATTACCAACCTCGGCGCGGTAAAAATCCGTCTTCGGAGTTTAATGGCTGCAATCGAGGCGCGGGAGGAAGAAAACCATGGCTGAACTCGTATATGATGAAACCGGGCGTCTTTTATTTACCGAGGAGATGCGCAAAGAGGGCTATACAATATTAGTTCCCCAGATGCTTCCGGTGATGTTCAAACTCGTATTAAAAATCTTCAACCGGCAGGGATACCGCGTGGAAGCGCTGGAAACCACCGGCCGCAGAGTTGTTGAGACGGGTCTCAAATATGTGCACAATGATATGTGTTATCCGGCGATTTTAACCATCGGGCAGCTGATTGAAGCCGTGGAAAGCGGCCGGTACGATTCGCACAAAATCGCGCTTGCCATTTCCCAGACCGGCGGAGGATGCCGCGCTTCAAACTATGTGCATATGCTCAGAAAAGCCTTAAAGCGCGCAAATCTTGAGTATGTTCCGGTGGTATCGGTAAACATTAACGGTCTTGAACCGAACCCGGGCTTTAAAATGTCAGTCGGATTCGGTCGCGAACTGATTTTTGCGATGATGTACGGCGATTTGCTGGTCGACCTCGGCAACCAGTGCAGACCGTATGAAATAAATTCCGGTGAAACTGATGCCGTAATTGACCGCTGGGCAGACAAACTGGTTGATTTATTCAACCGCGGCAAGGGAATGAGTCAGGGTGCAATGCGTACCTTAATGCGTGAAATCGTTGCCGATTTTGCAAAAATCGGCCGGCGCAGTGAAAACAAGACGCGTGTGGGTGTTGTGGGCGAGATTTACGTCAAATACGCGCCGCTTGGCAACAACAACCTTGAGGAATTCCTTCTTTCCGAAGGTGCCGAGGTCGTAATCCCCGGATTTACCAATTTCCTGATGATGAAAATCAACAACCGGTATGTGGATGTGGGGCTTTACGGCGGAAGCAGACTCAAAAAACTCGGTATGAAACTGTTTCAGGGCTATATCGGTCAGTGCCAGCATATTATGATTGAAGTAATGAAAGAAGAAGGCACGTTCCGCGCACCCGAGCCGTTTTCAACGCTTCAGGAACTGGTCAAAGGGTATCTGTCCCCCGGAAACAAAATGGGAGAAGGATGGCTATTAACTGCTGAAATGCTTGAATTAATCCATTCCGGAACGAAAAATGTTGTATGCACGCAGCCGTTCGGTTGTCTGCCGAATCATATTGTCGGAAAAGGCATGATGCGTAAAATCAAAAATGATTATCCTGATTCAAACATCGTTGCTGTGGATTATGACCCGGGAGCAACGAAGATTAATCAGGAAAACAGAATTAAACTGATGCTTTCCAATGCAAAGGAAGCACAGGATTAATTTTTTTATTTTCCCCTGCAGAACCGTGCGGCAATTCTGTATACAAGGTCTTTTGCCTCATCAAATGAGCCAAGGTGCATCCGTTCATGAATTGTGTGCGGGTTTTCAATTGTCGGTCCCAGGGACAGAATCATCAGGTCAGGATTCTTTTCTGCGAAATAACCGCATTCAAGACCCCCGTGTGTTGCTGAAAAGGTAATGCGGCGTCCTGTGACCTTCTGATATTCCTCGTCTGCAATCTGCATCAGTTCGTTTCTGCCTTCTGTTCTCCAGCCGGGACATTTTCCGAGATACTTTACCTCTGCTCCCGTATCAGAGCAGATTTCCATTGCTTTATCTGCGAGAGCATCGCGTTTTGCATCTGAACTGCTTCGGATAAACATGAGCATTGATGTGTTCTCTGTATCCGCGCGCAGTATGCCGAGGTTTGAAGAAAGGACAGGTCCCCGCCCGTCTATTTCCATCAGACCGTCCGGGACTGCAAGAATTGCAGAAAGCAGGGTTTTTGTATGCATCGCGCTGTATGCTTTTTCATGCGGTGCGGTGCGCCTGATTGTTACTGCAAGTCCCGGCTCGGTTTTTGTCCGGTGTGCATCAAGCCAGGATTGTGCATACTTTTCCGCATCCGCGGCTGTTGAAAACAGCGCCTCTGCTTTGCCCGGAATTGCATTATCCACTGTCCCCCCGTTGAACGCTGCAATCCTGACATCCTTCAGTCCCGAAAGAAAATCTGCTGCAAGACGGATTGCATTCAGTCGTCCTTTGTCAATATCCACACCTGAGTGACCTGACAGAAGACCTGATATTTCCAGCCGGTACCATTCTGCATTTGCAGGAACTGCTTTTGTATCCGGAGAAAACCGGGCAGTGACTAACGCTCCTCCTGCTGATGAAAGAACCGCCTCGCCCAAAACCTCATGGTCAATATTCAGCAGGGCAGTTTCATGAACCCACATAGGGTTTATCGATGCTGCTCCGCTCATGGTTGACTCCTCGTCAGCGGTAAAAATCCCGGTCATGCTGCAGTCGGCAAGACTTTCGTCTGTTAAAAGAGATAAGGCGATTGCTATTCCCGAACCATCGTCTGCACCAAGGGTGGTGCGTTTTGCACAAAGCCAGCCGTCTTTTATTTCCGTCTGTACTGCATCAGCAGTAAAATCAAAGGAAAATCCTTCTTCGACCTGAGCCACCATGTCCATGTGGGCCTGAAGGATGAGGCTCTTTTCTGTTTTGCCGGGATGAAGAATGCGTATATTTCCCGCATCATCTTTTTCTGCGGCAAGGTTATGTGCTTTGGCGAAGCTGATAAGATATTCCTGTATGTATGCAAGGTGTCCGCTCGGGCGGGGGACCTTTGTAAGTTCATAAAAAATGCGTCTGTGAAGGTCATCGGGTTTCTGCATAGGGATATGTTGGCGCGGGGAGAATAAAGGTTGTTTGTTTTCCGACCATGCCTAACCAAAGACATTAAAGGATTACAAGCATATTATGGGTATATTTTGACTTTTATGTTTGTAAAAGTGAAAAAAGACGGGCGGAATGCTTATCATATTATTTATGAATCTTGGCATTTAGGCAGAAAAGAATAATTTATCTATTTTGATAACCTATTCTTTTTCATGAAAAAAGAAGAAGAATATGTACCGGTTATGATTCGTGCAGATGTTGCTAAACGTCTTGAACGGTTCTGTATGAAAAATGGTTTTGATGCTACTGCTTGTGTTAAGTGTTTTATAGATTCTGTTGCTCCTTAAATCAACTTTTTTATTACCTTTTAGTGCAAATATCTATTTGCTAATAACGCTATACTATCTAATATGTATATAGGCGTTGACCATGGCACCACATCTCTTCGGTTTGCCACGGACACCGGAAAACAGTTTAAAATCTCCCGCGAGGAGGCAGTACACTTTGAGTTGAAAGACCTTGAACGGCTCTGCCCGCTCTCAGAAATTGAAGGCGTTGCCCTCTGTTATTCGATGGGCGACAATTTCTCAAAGATTACACCTGCAAAGCAGCTGAAAAACCGCGGAGTAATCACCCGTGAAGGAGCAGGCAAGCATATCGGAGGAGGAACACGCGTTTTTGATGTCATATCCGGTTCAGACCTGAAATCAATAGCCATTCCCGGAATCCACCGCAGTTCAGACACCGACCCGCGTTTCAAAATCTATTCGCATCAGACAAGTCCGGAAAAATTAGGCATTGCATATCTTGCCATGCAGACTTTAAAGGACACGTTTATTGTATCTGATATCAGTTCGAACACCGTATCACTCCTTGTTGCAAAAGGAAAAGTCATCGGCGCCTTTGATGCCTGTGTTTTTGCCCCTGGCACAAAACATGGTGCGCTTGATGTAGATGCCATCCGCAAAGTGGATGAAGGCGAGTTAACTGCAAATGAAGCATTTACGACCGCGGGCGCCTCCTATCATCTCGAGGAAAAATACCAGAATCCGGCCATTGCCATGTGGGCCGCAATGGAATGTGCCTCGCTTGATTTACTCGCACGCGGGGCGCCCGTAGCACTTGCAGGCTCTCTTGCGCCTGAACTCGCCGAAGAAATATCCGCACTGCTGCAAAAACCGGTCATAGTCTATGATGAATGGGCAGCAGCACAGGGCCTGGCGCTTATTGCACGCGATGTGTTTGCCGGAAAGAAAGAGATTCTTGGAATTGCGGTCGCCGGATTATAATAATAAAAATAATAAAAATCAGTCATGGAGGTGCATACCCGCGCGACGCACCTCTAATTCTTTTTCAACAAGGCTGAAATCAACATTTGCAGCCTTAAGCGCTACCATCATGTGAAACATCAGGTCAGCTGCTTCTTCCACCGTCCGCTCCTCAACACCGTTTTTGCAGGCAAGAATAAACTCCGTTGCCTCCTCGCCTACTTTTTCAAGCGGCTTGTCAATACCCTTTTCATGGAACAAAAGGTGTCTTACATAGGATTTTTCGGGTGATTTGCTTACTGCACGTTCGCAGATTACCTGCCACAATTCGTCAAAAACTTCTGCTGTCATTTTTCCTCGTCAAGTGTTTTCATATCTTCTAAATCTTTGTTGAAAAAGCGTTTTATGAGCGTACGCGCCTTTTCAATTGTCGCACCGCCTTTTCCTATTGCAAGACCGATATTTGATTTGTCCGGCATAAATACCGAAACCGTCTCCCCGATTTCGACTTTGACAATTTCTGCCGGCTTGAAACAGTTTGCAATAAAATCCCCGGGCTTTTCATCCCACTCAACCATCTCTATCCTGCGTCCGAGGACTGTGCTGAGTTTTCTGATATTTTCGCCCGATTTGCCTATTGCAAGTCCCATCTGACCTTTCTGGATTACATAAATTATGCGGTCGTAGCGGTCGTCAACAATGCAGTCCACAGCGGTTGACTTGGTTACAATCCGCAGTTCTTCAATATACCGCCGCTCGCGAAAACCGATACTCCTGTTCATCATGAGCCGGCTTTCATCGTTAAAATATTCGTTTGAATTTTCCATTGTATCGCTGATTTTTAAGTATTCGGAATTTTGGGGCGGGAAAACCCGCCTATTTGGAGTTTAGTAGGAACGGCCGAATAATGCGGTCTTTCCTTTTCTGCCGCAGATAATACAGGTTCCTTCGTCGTTTTCGATGTATTTGCTGCGGATTTCAGTACCTAAGAGAGCAGAATCGGTAAGTTCTTCGAGTTTGTCCGCACATTCGCGGTCACCGCACCAGTGGACTGCAACTACATTTCCATCCAGTTTTTCATTGCATTCCTCAACGGTTTCTGCGGTCTGGAAGTGGGACTCAAGATAATTTTCCGCCTTCTCTAAAATCTGGTCATGTGCTTCGTCCAGGAGTTTTTTGACCGAATCAGCCGCACCCTCGCGTGCAATGGTGGTCTTTACGCCGAGACGGCTGCAGCAGACAAGCTGTTTGTTGTCAAGGTCGCGCGGACCGAGTTCAACACGGAGCGGGACACCGTGCAGTTCCCAGTGGTAGTATTTTGCGCCCGGGCGCATGTCGCGCTTATCTGTTTTGACACGCAGGCCTGCTGCCTTTAATTCTGTTTCAAGAGCGTCTGCTGCGGCTAAAATCTCATCACCGCGTTTGCCGACGATAATCGGGATAATAACAATCTGAGTTGGTGCAATAGTTGCCGGAAGAACAAGACCTTTGTCATCACCGTGCACACCGATTACGGCTGCAAGACAGCGTTCGGAGATACCGAAACAGGTCTGGGACACATACTGCTGTTCACCGTTTACATCTTCATAGGTGATGTCATAGGTTTTTGCAAATTTGCTGCCTAAGTGGTGCACAGTACCAATCTGAAGAGTTCTTCCACCGGGCATAACTGCATCGACAGCCATGGTGAAGTCTGCACCCGGGAATTTATCCCAGTCGGGGCGTTTGGAGATGATAATCGGCACACCTAAGTCGCGGTAGAATTCCTGGGATAAGGCAAGTTCGTATTCGACCTGCCTGTTTGCATCGTCCCAGTCGGTATGTACCGTGTGGGATTCCATGAAGGAGGTAATTTCACGGCATCTGATTAACGGGCGGGTGTGTTTGGTCTCGTATCTGAAGGTGTTGACAATCTGATAGTATTTCATCGGCAGGTCTGCATGGGAGCGTACCCAGAGAGAATACATCGGATAAATTGCAGTCTCGGAGGTCGGACGCAGAGCGAGTTTGACTTCTAAGGGTGATAATCCTCCGTGGGTTACCCAGTAGACCTCGTCTTCGAATCCTTTAATGTGTTCTCCTTCCTTGGCGAGTTCGGTCTCGGGGATAAGGAGCGGGAAGAGGGTTTCTTCGTGGTCTCTGTTTAAGAGGAGGCGAAGGAGGTCATAGGTATGCTGACGCAGGGCAAATCCGAATGCGTTCCAGACGTACAGTCCCTTAACAGGATATCTTACATCTACGATGTCTGCGCGGCGAAGGACTTCATTGTACCATTCGCTGAAATTTTCGCGGGACGGGAGTTTTTCTGTTTCATCTGCCATGGTGTTTAGGTCACCTGAAGTAAGGAATGTTGGTTTTGTAAAGGTATATGGATTGTGTATGGTAAGGCGTTGTTCCAAAACCTTAATTCTGTTCCAAAACCCCTCCTGTATTTTCAGGTTTTGGAACAACACCGTATGGTTAAGCAGCACCTGCCTCCCTTAAAACAGAGACATACTTTCTCACGCTCTAAACATACCGTGCGTTTATTTCCCCTAACCAAATGATTAAAAACCCCTGCATCAAATAATTAAGTATGCTTCAAGCAGTAGAGATTAAAAAAGGCGTCTACTGGGTAGGCGCCATTGACTGGAATCTCAGAGATTACCATGGATACACCCTTCCGGGAACCACCTACAACGCATACCTCGTTGTCGGTGAAAAAGTTGCATTAATCGACGGAACCTACCCCGGACATGAATGGCAGCTCATCGAGCGTGTCGAGTCTGTTCTCCCGCTGAACAAGATTGACTACATCGTAGCAAACCACGTGGAAATCGACCACTCCGGCTCCCTGCCTCTCCTGACAAAGAAACTCCCCAACATCCCGGTTTACATGACCGAGATTGCAAAGAAGGGAATGGGCAGACACTATGACACCAGTGCATGGAACATCCACACTATCAAAAACCTTGAAACCCTCCCGCTCGGTGGAAAGACCTTAACCTTCCTTGAGGCACCTTTCCTCCACTGGCCGGATTCAATGTTCACCTACCTGGGCGAAGACAAGATTCTCTTCCCGAACGATGCATTCGGTCAGCACGTTGCATCCTCCGAAAGATTCGATGATGAACTCGGATTCGACATTGCAATGGAGCACGCAGCAAAGTTCGTTGCAAACTTAATCGTCCCGCTCTCCCCGAAGGTACTCAAAAAACTCGGTGAAGTTACCGAACTTGGTGTTCCAATCGAAATGATTGCACCATCGCATGGTATCATCTGGAGAAGCCATGCAGCAGACATCATCAACGCATATGTCAACTGGTCCAACGGTGTTGCAAAGAACAAGATTACCATCGTCTATGACACCATGCACCACTCAACCGAAAAAGCCGCATTCTACCTTGCAGAAGGTATCATGAGCAAAGGTGTCGAGGTCAAGTTCGATTTATTAAAAGACGGCAGATACGAAGGCAACCACAGATCTGATGTCGTCCGTGATGTCCTTGATTCCAAGGCAGTCATCGTTGGTTCCCCGACTCTTGAAGACTACCCGCTTCCTGCAGTTGCTGGATTCCTCTATTACCTTGCAGGTATCCGCCCGGGCAAGCAGACCCAGAAAAAGATTGGATTTGCATTCGGTTCCAACGGTGGAAAAGGCGGAGCTCCGGCTGTCTGTACAGAACTGATGAAAAAGGCAGGCATTCAGATCTGGCATGACCCGGTTGAGTTCAACTACCGCCCGGACGAAGGCGAGAAGAAGATGTTCTTCGAACTCGGTCAGCAGATTGCAGAAGAAGTCAAAAAGATGCCGTAATTCCGAAAGGATTGCAAAAGAGGTCACCTGACCTCAGTCTTTTTTCCGGCACAGAGTCACGGATAACTTCGGATTTTTTCCCACTCTAAGCAAATTATTTCTCTGCACAAAAGAAATAGATACATCAGTGAATCTTTCATGAGCTCCCCGTCACAGAAACCCTCAAAAGACTGGCTTGTCTTTCTCATAATCCTCACCGCAGCAGCACTTGCAGTCGTCTCGGTTGCCGCATTTATCACCGGTGCAGGAATTTCCGACCCGCTGCAGCTGACCGAGCCGGATTATCCCGGAATAATCACTGATGACCCGGGTCAAATCATTGAACGTCCTGTAATTGACCCTGACCCGATAGTATGCCTCTACGGGTGTCCGAATCCGTCGGAATTGTCAGAAGTGACGCTTACCAAAGAAACCGGGGTGATTGATTATGACTGATGAGGAAAAGAAAGGCAGTGTTTCGTCAGTCCGTATTATCGATGAAAACGGATGCGAGCAGGAAATAAAAGTCTATACTCCCACATGGGACGAGGTTTTGCGCGAGCGGGAGAAAAAACTCGCCGAAATGCGCCGCCAGGGAAGAGATGGGTGCCTTTACGGCTGCCCTGCGGCAAAGGAAATCGTTTCTGCATCTCACACCCGCAATACCGAAATCCTGGACTATGAATAACTACCCCATAAAAACCCTTTTCTGGGAAACCACCCTGCGCTGCAACGCCCGCTGCGAATTCTGCGGGAGCAGATGCGGGGATTTCCCCGCAGAAGACCTTGATGCAGAGTATGTAAAACGGGCTTTTGCTGATGTTGCAGAAGTTTTTGACCCCGGGCATATAATGATAAATGTCACCGGTGGCGAGCCTCTTTTGCGCCGCGACTTATTTGATGTAATGAGTTATGCAGACGCGCTCGGCTTTCCCTGGGGCATGGTTACAAACGGCTCACTGATAACCGGTTCTGTCATTGAACAGATGAAAAAAACGCACATGCGCACGATTTCAGTCAGCATCGACGGATTGGGCAAATATCATGAAAAAACCCGCAGGCTACCGGGTTCGTTTGAAAAAATCGTTTCAGCCGTCCGGAAATTAGGGGCCGCGGATTTTCTTGACTCGGTTCAGATTACCACTGTTGTCACAAAGGGAAATATTGCGGCTCTTGAAGATATGTACGCATTTTTCACCACGCTTCCTGTAACCTCCTGGCGCATTGCCCTTGTTGACCCGGTTGGTCGCGCTGCGGGGAGCAGAGATCTTCTTTTAGATAAAGACGACCTGGTGCGCCTGTTTTCTTTTTTTGATGCGCACCGTTTCTCAGATAAACTCACCATAACCACCAGCTGCAGTCATTACCTCGGTGAAAAAGACACTCTCTACCGCGCTGCACCTTTTACCTGCGGGGCGGGGATTTCTGTTGCGAGTATTCTTGCAAATGGCGATATTTTTGTCTGTCCGAATGTACCGCGCCTTCCGGAACTGATTCAGGGAAACATTATGCGCGATTCTTTTTCAGATGTGTGGACTAATGGTTATTCCTGGTTCAGAAATCCGGAAAGCCGCTGTACCGGCGCATGCAAAAACTGTCCCTTCTGGGAAAAATGCAAAGGAGACAGCCTGCATACATGGAATTTTTCAGAAAACCGCCCGGATTTCTGCATAAAAAAGTATTTCAACGAACCGGTAAAGGATTTCACTCTTCCGTCCGGCTTAAAATCCGCGCTGAAAACGATATGCTCTGCCCCCCGCGGCTATAAAATCAGTTACGGCTCGTCTTCGGTGAAAAAAGTGTTTATTCTTCCTTCTGCGGCTGCATTCCTGCACACCTATTTCCACTGGGGCGAAAATCACCCGTCCAATATCTGCGAACTGATGGCTGGATTCATCGGTCACCGGACAGGAAACGCAGTTTTCATCGAAGCTGCGGTGCCGGTTTTTCTTGAAGGACGCGGGAAAGCGGAGGCGTACTTTTCCGAAACCAGCCATGCAAAAATGCTGGAGGAAGTAACTATCATGAACGAATGCAAAGCAGAATCGGACCCGATGTACAACGTCTTTGACGGGCCTTTTGAACTTGTCGGCTATGTGCATACTCATCCGGGTGAACTAAACCCCTGTATGAGTATCCCTGACCTTGCTCTGCACAACCGGCTTGAGGAGGAATGCAAAGACTTCACTCTCTCAGGCATCATAAATCCGCAGAAAAAGGAACTGCGTCTGTACTGGGATTCAGCCTACATGCCGGTCGATGTTGTTCTTCTCATGGATGAAAGCCGGCTCTGCGACTGGGAGTAAAAAAATCCCTCTACCTTTTTTACCTCGCAAAACAAACAGATGAGCATGTACAGCGCAGGCGAATTCGAGGCAAAGGCAAAAAAGGAAATCCGCAAAAACGGCGGGCTTCCCCGCGGGTCTGTTCTTTTTATCGAAGAGGACGGTACTTTCAGAACCTTTGCCCTGCGCATATTCTTTTCCAGTCTTCTGATAAAACGGACAGATGTCGTTTTTTCCCCAAAAGCAGACGGTGCCCGGAAAGTATCCGGTGAAACTCTTGACGATGTCTCCTGCGGTCTTTTGGAAAATGTGTTTTGCGGTACCGTGCCGGAACACATTGCACAGGCAAAAACATGCCTCTGTCCGTTTGCTGCAATTCCGGTGGATGAAGTCCTTGCCTATGCGAAACAGTTCGGCTGGGCGGGCGAAGTTTCTGCCTGTGAAAGCCAGGTACGCGGATTTCTGTCCCGCTTTGCCAAAGACCATCCTGCAACGCCTTTTGCGCTCAAAAATATCCGTGATTCCCTGATAACAATGGACCTGAAACATGACTGAATACTGCAGATTTGATGAACTTGGAAGCGAACTCCGCTGCGTAAGCTGCGAAGTCGTACGGATTAAAGATATGCTGCGCGATGCCGTATGGAATGCGGGTGCGCACGGATTTGCGGTCGGTGTTTCAGGAGGCATAGACTCTGCAGTCGCTTTAGCCCTGTGTGCAAAAGCCGTAGGGCCGGCTAATGTCACCGGGGTTTTCATTCCGGCGCAAAACACTCTTTCACAGGACTTTGAGGATGCAAAGGAGGTCTGTGAACAGTACGGTGTGAATCTGATAATATGCCCGATAGGGGGTGCTGTTGCCGCACTTAAGGAAAATCCTGCATATACAGACACCCCTCTTCTTTCCGGAAACACCGCATCCCGCCTCAGAATGACCGTTTTGTATAACATTGCGGGCGCCCGGGGATATCTTGTGTGCGGGACTTCGAACAGGACCGAGTATATGATAGGCTACTCTACCAAGTGGGGCGATGCGGCAGCCGATGTACAACCCCTGCTGCATCTCTATAAAAAAGATGTATACACCCTTGCAAAGGAGATTGAAATTCCGGACAGCATCATTAACAAGGCACCGAGTGCGGGCTTTTTCGCAGGGCAGACTGATGAAGCGGAAATCGGGATTTCCTATGCGGACCTTGACAGAGCACTTGCCGCTCTTGAAAAACAGAACGGCGAGGCGGCAACTCCTCTTGAAGAAAAAGTGCTTGCAATGGTGGAAAAAAGCAGGCATAAGAGAATGCCTGCAAAAAGTCTGCTGTATTAATTTGTTCTGCAGCCTTTCATCTCTTTTTTCAGCAGATACATTGCTGCATCAGCACGAACGAAGACTGTGTTTACATCCGCATCTTCATCCGCAACATATTCAGACATACCATATGCAAAAGATACTCCCGGTTTGAGGTTTGCCTCGCGCAGCTCTTCAAGGAGTTTTCTTCTGTTTCTGTAGTCTTCATCATAAAGGATAACTGCGAATTCATCGCCGCCGATTCTAAATACCGGGCTGTGTGCGAACACAAGGCATATCTCATGGCAGCAGGCTTTGATAAGCATGTCACCTGCTTCGTGCCCTTTAAGGTCATTGGTTGCTTTCAGCCCGTTTACATCACAGACAACAACCGCGAAATCCGCACTCATCCCGTCTCTGATTCTCTCGTCCAGTTTTTTGCAGGCGTTTTCATACACAGTACGGCTTCTGACACCGGTCAGAGGGTCGGTGTTTGCTAAAGACATTGCATGGGAAACTTCATTATCGCTGGTCAGTTTTAAGATATCATATGCTTCGATTTCTGAGATACGCAGACGTAAGACATTGCGCCCCATGAAAAATCCGAAGGCAGCAGCAATGCATGCATCAATAATATCGTATATTGCGTATCCGGTTATTCCCTTGGCTATTAGACTCAGGATGATAAAGGCTGCCAGAACCACCATCATTGAAATACAGGTTTTATGCATCGGATTGATGAAGATGAGCGGAATTACAATCAGGAACAGCGGAATGAAAACCGCATATTCCATTGGCTCCATTGCATCCCTGTACATAAGGAATGCGGTGAAAACCAAAAGGAGCACCTGAACGTAATAGACCGTCTGTTTCGGGCGGTACCTGCCCCACAACCAGAAATAGATGTTGAGCACAATCAGAATACCTGATACGACAAAGAGTACGGCAAGGTCAGTCTCGATTCTGGTAATACTCATCAGTAGGGTAAACACAAGGACAATAACTGTCGTTACTATGCTGAAGGTACCTGCTGATTTGGTATTTGCCTGACGGATTTCATCAGCATGACGATAGAAGAAATCCTTGTCCTTTCCTCCGTATAACCAGTTTTTAAACGAACTCATTAATTGTTGTACTCGTTAATTGTTGTATATTATTAATTTTTTTACAACATAAAGATTATGAGACTGCCACCGGACAGAACCCTTACCCTTTATGTCTTTGAAGAACAAATCTATCTATAATATGGGTGAACTAAATCACAGAAATGCAGTCTCCGAAATCGGCCGGGTTTTGGAAACTGCAGGCTACGACTGCGAACTTGAGGAAGGTCCGTTCAATCTTTCGGCAGTCAAGGACAACAAGTGCATTATTGTTCTTTGTTCCGATGACCGCGAACTGCTGCAGAGATTTGACCAGACTCCTTATACGATAGTCCTGGGCGGTGCAAAAACCCGCTGTGACAAAATTATTTTCACCGGCAACGGATACTTCCAGCCAAAAGAATCCGAGTTATGGACAAAAGACAAACTCGCCGGATATATTGTGGATGCGGCATTTGCCCGCATCTGGGGCGAGCCGTTTGACATTGCAGCACCTTCGTTTGCATATGTCGGGCCTTCTGCACCGCCGACTCTTCCGCCGGTGGGTGCCGACATGGTTATTCCGATGCGTATTTCCGCAAAGGATGCTGTGCGTGTTGCACGCCAGGATGGTCTGACTATTCTGCGCATGATTCCGTACTGGTATTACACATACACCAGCATGGGACAGGCAACCTATAAGGGCAAGACGGTTAGTTTTGATGAACAGGGTGCCGGATGGATTAATGCTATCAACGCAACCGAGACCGAGTTTGAGGGTGTCACTCCTGAACCGGGAGAAATTCCGCAGGATGCAACTGTTGTCCCTCCCACTTCTTCAAAGGATGAAATCAAAGCGCAAGTTATGGCAAAGCTCGTAAAGAAACTTACCCGCCATGTCAGAATCAAGACGACTGCAGGCGATGCAATCTTTGCCGAAGAGCGCGACTTCAAGCCGGCGGAAGAGGATATTGACTTAAAGATTCAGAAGGTCTATGTCCCTGTATGGCAGGTCCGCGGAAAGAAGGATATTGTCGAAGTAAACGCTTTCACAGGCGAGGAACTGACTGTTCCGTCCGATGAAGGCTGCGAAGTCTTCTGATGATATATGTAATCGGGGGAGGGCCCGCAGGGCGAATGGCAGCCCTGCGGCTCGCAGGGGCGGGCCAGAAGGTTACCATCCTTGAAAAGCGGGCGCTCGGCGGTCAGTGTGTGCATGATGGATGCATGCTCGTGTGCGGTTTAAATGACGCAGCCCGTGCTGTCCGCAATGCGCAGTTTTTAAAGACCCGCGGCATTATTGAAGGAGATATCTCGGTAAAGTATCCTGCGGTACTCGAAGAGCTTGAAAAAATCCAGAGCAAACTTGCGCACATCCTTGAAAAAGAGACGGTTGACGCCGGGGTAAAAATCGAGTACGGAGTGACCGCGGAAGTCCGCGGACGCGAACTTTTCGTAAACGGTGAGCCCCGCGATGCGGATAAAATCATTATCGCCGCCGGTGGTCAGATGCAGATACCCGAGGTTCCCGGCGCGACTCTCTGCGGCACTTATACTGCACGCTCGATTCGTACACTGCGCAGTCTTCCGCGCCGTCTGGTAATTGTCGGCGGAGGAATTGCTGCGGCGGAGTTTGCCTACATATTTTCCGCGTTCGGCTCGGAGGTAACGCTGCTTGCAAGAAGCCGTCTCCTTAAGGTGCTGCCTGATGCAATGCAGAAAGCAGTCCGGCGCGATTTGTCAGAGGTGGAGATTTTCGAGGACGCAAAACTCGAAAAAATCCTCGGTGACACCAAAGTTAAGGGGGTGCAGTTTAACGGTACGGCGATTGCCTGTGATGCAGTGCTTTTTGCGACCGGCATCAATCCGGTTTCGCCTTTCGTTTCAGGGCTTGCGGTAAATCCGGACGGTTCTATTAAGGTAAATAACAGGATGGAGACTTCGGTGCCCGATGTCTATGCATGCGGAGATATTACGGGGGCGCCGTACTTTACACCGGTTGCACGTCTGCAGGGATTTGCGGCAGCCGATGCAATATTAGGAAATCCGCGGGAGATTGACCTGCGCCAGATTCCGTTTACGGTGGTGCTCGGGCTCGACTATACAGTATGTCCGGCGGTCGAAAACGGTATTACTTATTCCGCGCCGAACATCGCAGGACCGGGAAGTTTCTGGCATGTGGCAGACGGCAGTGTTGGCACAATGCATTTGTCAGTGGATAAAGCGGGAAAAATATTAGGATTTGCAAGCAGTGCACCTTCCTGTTCCGAGGTCGGCACGTATCTCGGTTATCTGGTGCGCAAGGGGGTTTCTGTGCATGAATTTTCCCCGATGCTTGAAACCCATCCGCAGGCAGACGGCCTGTATTCCCTGATACGGTTTGCAGAATAAGCAAACCGCTTTTTTTATTCCTTGTATTCTCCGTGTCTGCGCCAGAGATACCAGATTCTCTGAATCGCCGATGCATTGGTGCAGACTGCGATAATAAATATTGCAATCCAGATAAACTCCCCGAAGAGACCGCCTGCGATTAAACAAAGCATTGTTTCCGGGCGTCCGAAGAATCCGACACCTTCAAGAGGGTCGGAGATTTTTCCGTTTTCTTTACAGGAGTAACCGGTTTCCGCATATGTCACCGGTTTGATGAACGTATTCATAATTGACCCCATCACCGCAAGAGCCGCGACTGCGACATAGAATAAAACCGGAAGCCCGGTTGCTGCCATAAACTTCGGCGTTCCCGCAACAAAGACTGAAAGACCCACGGCAAACAACACAAACCCGTCCACATACTTATCGACAATCCAGTCGATAATCGCGCCGAAATCACTTTTCTTATTGTTCAGCCGTGCAACTGAGCCGTCTGTTAAATCAAGGATACCCGATACCGCAAGAAGAATGCTGCCAATCAGGAATTCCGCACAGAAATAACATATTGCCGCGCCGATTCCAAACATAAAAGACAGGAAGGTAATCTGATTCGGCGTAATCCCTGTCTTTGCCATGAGCCGGACAAACGGATTGAGCCATCCTGTAAGTTTATGCCGTATTGATGTTATATTCAAGTTCCTCACTCCTGAAATTATTTAGTGATAGAATGCTAATATAGTATATACTCTTCAACATATATCAAAGGGAAGGAAAACAGCATGCAGAAACCCCACGTCTTAATGATATCTGAAATAACCGCTGACGGCAAACTGACGCTTGGAAAAGGTATATCCAGTAAAATACTCATGAAACACATGTCTCATGAATCTGAAATACTTCTTCATGAAACCCGCGCGGAATATGATGCTATAATGGTTGGTTCATCCACAATAAGAATAGACAACTCGTTTTTAACCGTGCGGCTCGTTGAGGGAAAAAGTCCGCTTCGCGTCATTCCAAACAGCCGTGCAGACCTGCCTCTTGAGTCCAATGTGTTTGATACGTCCAAAGTACCGACAGTTCTTGCCGTCTCACGACAAGCGCCAAAAGAGCGTATTGAGGCATTCCGCGCCAAAGGTGTAACCGTGGTCGAATGCGGCGAAAAACAGGTGGATTTCGTGCAGCTTATGGATATTCTTGCACGCGAATTCGGGGTGAAAAAACTCATCATCGAAGGGGGTCCGACGTTAAACTGGCACATGCTCCAGCACAGACTGGTGGATGAGATCCGCCTTATTCACATGCCCTTTATCGTGGGCGGCGCAGACACCCCGTCTCTTGTAGGGGGTATGCCTATATGCTCGGAAAACGACATGATAAAACTTGATCTGAAGAAAACAAAGATGTACGGAACGAACCTGGTGACTGAGTACAATGTCCTTTACTAATCCCTTTTCGGACCATCTGTTTTTTATCCTAAGACGGAGAATAGAAAAAGGAGAAAGGTTGTGACACACATGAAAATCCAAACGCCTTCCAGACTTCATATTGTTTTGATAGATTTGAACGGCTCGTACAAAAGGGTTGACGGGGGAGCCGGGCTCACTCTTGCAGAACCGGTTTTTATTCTTGAATCAGAACCCGCAGACCGCGGTGTTTCCATCGATTTCGCAGCAGGCGTTACTGATGAAATCCAGAAAGCCGCAGCTCTGAAAAAAGTTGCGTCCGGTGCGGAGAACATGATTAAGCACCTGGGACTTGAAGACGGGTTTCATTTCACGGTGCATCAGACATATCCGGCACATTCCGGGCTCGGTTCCGGAACCCAGATGGCGCTTGCCGCCGGAAAACTGGTGAGCGAGTCAGCAGGCAGGCATTTTTCAAGCTATGAACTTTCCTGCATTGTAGGTCGGGGGGGAACATCGGGAATTGGCACGTATGCCTTTGACATGGGTGGATTTATCGTAGATGGTGGTCACAGTTTGAAGGAGAAATCCACATTCCGCCCGTCTTCTGCATCGGATGCAAAGCCCCCGGTGCTCCTTGGGCGTTATGATTTCCCTGAAGACTGGGAGGTTTTAGTTGCGGTCCCGCATCAGGGAACCTGCTACAGCGGAAAAGAGGAATTAAATATCTTCCGGGACTACTGTCCGCTTCCGAAAGCGGAGGTTGAGCAGATGTCGCACATAGTTTTCATGAACATGGTGCCGTTTGTCATCGAGCATGACCTTGAGGGCTTCAGTTATGCGCTGGATATGATTCAGACGACCGCATTTAACAAGCTTGAACTGCGCCTTCAGCCTCCTGCTGTTACGAAACTTATGAATGATATGCGTGATGCAGGTGCATATGGTGTAGGTCTTTCTTCGCTTGGTCCGAGTGTATTTACGGTATTTGACAAAAACAACCGCGGTATTGTCAAGGCAACGAAGGAACTGCTCGGCGATGATGGTGATGTAATTGTGACCAAAGCGCAGAATCATGGTGCGATACTGACAAAGGATGAATAAAAATGACGCGGCCGAGTATTTTACTGGTTAACGATGACGGGATAAATTCCGGTGGGCTCTGGGCAGCATATGATGCGCTCTCGTCCTTTGCAGAGGTTACTGTTGTTTCTCCTGCTGTCCAGCAGAGCGGTGTGGGGCGCTCTATCTCCATTTTCGAGCCGCTTCGGATGAATAAAGTCAGTGTCGGGGGTTGCGAGGCATATGTGGTTTCCGGTCGTCCGACAGACTGTGCGATTTTGGGTATACGTGCCCTGCATAAGGAGTTCGACCTTGTGGTTTCCGGTGTCAATCTTGGTGAAAACATCACTTTTGAGTCGATTACGACCTCGGGCACGGTCGGTGCTGCAATGGAGGCGGCAAATCAGGGGGTTCCTTCCATCGCTTTTTCGATGGAGATGAACACTGACGGGGAAAAATTCACCGACCCTCGCGAGCATGTGATTGATTTCGGAGCTGTGAGGGAAGTTGTTTCAAAGATTACTCGCTTTTTCCTTGAGCATCCGTTCCCCAAAAACACGCATCTCATCAATGTCAATATTCCGGCGCGGAGCATAAACGGATACCGGGTAACGCATCTTGGTGCGCGGTTTTTTGATACAACGGTAGAGGAGCGCATCGACCCGCGGGGTAAGCCGTATTACTGGATTTGCGGCGCGGAAAATCCGGTCTGCGATGCTGAATCAGACGTTGTTGCCCTGCGCGAGGGATTTGTTTCCGTAACGCCTCTTACGATGGACAACTGTGAGCATGAGTCGCTTGCGGAACTTGCCGGGCTTGTTGCACAAATCCGGTAACTTTTTTCTGCATACTGTGGGATGAGTATCTGCATATTTAAACAAGATTTATATGCACATACATCCAACATATCTGCATAAAATAATTTAATGAATATGCAGATAAATCATGCACCATTTTGATTATACTTTTCTTCAAAAGATGCCGGTAACTGTTCCGGTTCTGAATCTGACGGCAAATATTTACTCGTTACGGGGGGAGACATCAGCGCATGCTTTGGAGAATCAGGCAAAACTTCTTGCGGGGCTTGAAAACAGGGCCAGGGTTGAGTCGGTTAAATCGTCCAATGCGATTGAAGGCATTGTCACAAGCGATGAACGGATTTGTGCAATTGTTTCGTCCGGTGCGCTGCCCCTTACGCATGACGAGGCGGAAATTGCAGGATATAATGATGTGTTGCGTCTGATTTACAGAGAATATGCGTCGATTTCCTTTGATGAAAAAACAGTGCGGGCGATGCACAAAAAAATGCTTGCAAAAAGCGGCGCATCCGATGCAGGCATCTATAAGTCAGCGGACAATCTGATTCTTGAATACAGTGCATGTGGTGAGAAAAAAATCAGATTCAGACCGGTTCCGGCAAAAGACACAAAGTCCGCAATGCAGCAGATGTTTCTTGCATATGCGCAGGCGCGGGATAATCCAGACATCAATCCCCTGCTTCTTATCCCCTGTGTGGTTCTTGATTTTTTGTGCATCCACCCGTTTCGCGATGGAAACGGAAGAATAAGCCGTCTTATTTCACTTTTACTACTCTATAAGGCAGGTTTTACTGCCGGGCAGTATATATCGTTTGAGGCGAAAATCGACCGGGCAAAAGAGCTGTATTATACTGAGCTGAAAGCGTCATCGGTCGGCTGGAATGAAAATAAGAGCGATTATCTGCCGTTTATCGAATTCTTTCAGAGGATGCTTTACGAAAGTTATCTTGATTTGAACATCTGCATGAAAGAGGCGGTCTCCGGTTCAAAGGCGTTTAGAATTGAGCAGGAGGTTTTTTCGGCAATAACTCCTGTTTCCAAGGCGGAAATCTGCAAAGCTCTTCCTGATGTCAGCCCTACGACTGTGGAGGCTGTCCTTGGAAAACTTGTTCGCGAGGGGCGTGTGGAAAAGTCCGGGGCGGCCCGCAGTACAAAATATTTCAGAAAAGAGGATTAGTTCATCCGTTTAACCACGGATGCAACATATTTACCGAATAATTCGGCCTGTCTGATGTGTGTTTCAGTAATCGGACCGTCGGCTGCAAGACCGTAGTGTCCCCCGTTGTGCTCTTCGTTTTTGGCTTCCTCGTCAATCGGGTCGCCGACCACAACCATGCCGTGTATCAGCATTGCCTGCAGAATTGATAAGAGTGCGGTCTCTTTTCCACCGGTCCGGTCACCCGAGGTGACAAATGCGGCGCCGACTTTGCCGGTGAGTTTTCCGCGCACGAATGTGGTGTCGTCGATGAGTTCTTTTACCTCTGCTGCAACCGAGCCGTAATAGACCGGCGAACCTAAAATTATTCCATCGTAGGCGACTAAATCCGTTGCGCTGATGCGGTTGAATGATAATACGTCAACTTCTGTTCCATCGATTTCTTTTGCGCCTTTGCCTATGGCATCAGCCAGTATTTTTGTTTTTCCGGTCCTGCTGTAGCAGGTCACAAGTATCCTGGGCATTCTATGTAGTAATCTGGTCTGAAAGCATATAAAAATAGGGTTAGGGGATGTGTTATTCAAAAGAAAACGAGCCGTACTTTCCCCCTCCGCCGGGGAAGAGTTTTACACGGCTTTCGCGCATCATAATGACCGCATCTGCAACTGCAGGCGAGACTTCCGCAAGTTTTTCCTTTGGGGCTTCAAGTAAAACGGTTATTTCACTGCCGCATGCGGCAAGGTACTTTTCGTACATGGCAGTTACTTTTTTGGCGCCCGGATTTGCAACATGCAGCACCCGTGCGATTACCTCGGCTAAGGGTATCATTTTGATGTACGGGGGGCGGGGTGTTGCCTTTTTGAGTGTGGACATCTTCTGCGCCCTCTCAAGTACGCCGAGTTTAATCTGACCTCCGTCATGCGGGCATTTCCAGTGCAGACGTTCTGCCTCGTTTAAACTGAACTGCTCAAAACAGCGGACGCACGCGGTCCGGTTGTATTTTCCCTCTTCAGGGAAAAAGCCTGCGTTGAGGATGATGCGGCCTTCTGTGATTGCTTTGAGGATATCTTTGGGCGCGCAGGATGTGGTATCAAGCCGGGTAAATTCGCGCCCGAGTTTGGTCGGATGATGGCTGTGCGCATCGGAATTGGTTAAAAACGGCACGTCTGCGAATTCTTCAATACCGGCGCCGTAGGAGGAATCAGCCGAAAGCCCCAGTTCGCAGAAATCAAGTTTTTCTTCCCCGTAGCAGTCTGAGGGGAGTTCGTATGCAGCAAAAAGCGAAGTCCACGGGGTAAACGCATGAGCGGGTCCAATCAGCCCTCCGCATTCGTGCACGGTTTCTGCAATCTGCTCCCCGTTCAGATATATGTGGGGACGTCCGCAGGTTGCAAAATGCGAACAGGCAGGCGTCAGTTTTTCCTGCAGTTCCTCAAACTGCTCAAATGTCTCCATCAAAATCACATGATGCACGCGTTTTATGTCTTCCACTTCGGTCTGGGGAATTACGGTGATATTGTCAGGAATTTCTGCCGCGTTCCAGAGTCTGCGCCATCCCGGGTGCAGAGCGTCTCCGGAGCCGATGACGTTAATTCCTTTCGTTTTGCAGCCTTTGAGGATATTTTCCGGCAGCATGTCGCGGGAGGTTGCTATGGAATAGCAGGAATGTATGTGAAGGTCGGCGTTTACTATCATGCGTATTGTGTATTGTTGATTGTACGTTTTGGGCATTAGAGTTTGCGGCAACAGGGTGCCTTCCTATCGAAATCTACTATTTGTCAGAGAGCATATATTACACCAGAATGGTCTACAAGGCAGGAATATTATTTGAAGGAGGCGGTATGCGGGGTGCGTATACCTCGGGCGTAATAGACGCACTAATCGAAAATAACATACTATGCAACAAGTGCTACGGTGTTTCGTCCGGCGCGTGTCATGCAACGAACTATGTTTCGCAGCAGGCAGGGCGTTCAATCCGGGTGATTACGGATTTTATCGGTGATGAACGCTACTGCAGCAGAAAGAGTCTTTTCAAAACGGGCAATTTATTCGGTCTTGAGATGATTTACGAGACTATCCCGCGTGAACTGGATAAATTTGATTTTGAGACCGCACGCAATTCCCCGACCAAATTCTATGCCTGTGCGACTAATTTAAAGACCGGAAAAATGGACTATCTTTTAGTCGGCGATATGTACGAAAAAAGCGAGTATATGAAAATTGCGGCTTCCATGGCGCTTCCGTTCCTTGCAAAAATCTGTAAAATAGATGGTCAGAAATATCTGGACGGGGGTGTTGCCGATTCTCTACCGGTAAAGCGGACTCTTGAGGAGGACAATGATAAACTTGTTCTTGTTTTAACCCAGGCAAAGCCGTTTCAGAAGAAATTCAACTGGCTTACGCCTCTTGTCGCTCTCAAATACCTGATTTATCCAAAATATACGGCGAGTTTTGCAACCCGGCATGTGCGGTACAATGAATCGCTCAAATTTATTGATGAAATGGAAAAAGAAGGAAAGGTGTTTGTTATCCGGCCGCAGAAACCGGTCGAACTGAAGCGTCTTGAGGTTGACAGGCAGAAAATCCGGGATTTGTATGAGGTCGGTTATCGTGAGGCAAATGAGTTGATGCCTGCTTTAAAGAAGTTTCTGGAGGAGTAAATGACTCTTACGAAGCGTATTATACCCTGTCTTGACTTAAAGGAGGGGCGTGTGGTAAAAGGTGTGCATTTTGAGGGTTTGCGGGATGCGGGAGACCCTGTTGCTCTTGCGAAGCGGTATAATGAGCAGGGTGCGGATGAGGTGGTGTTTTTGGATATTTCCGCTTCGCGCGAGGGTAAGGAGACGATGCGGGACGTTATTTCCCGTGCGGCCGATGAACTGTTTCTGCCGCTCACGGTCGGCGGGGGTATTCGTACGGTTAAGGATATTCAGGAGATTCTGCGTGCAGGTGCGGATAAAACCAGTCTGAATACGGCTGCGGTAAAGACGCCGGAGGTTATCAGCGAGGGTGCAAAGTTGTTTGGCAATCAGTGTATTGTGCTTGCGGAGGATGTGCGGCGTAATTATGAGATGAAGGAGGGTGTTACGCCGGTGCATCTCTCGGACGGGCGGACCTGCTGGTATGAGGTCGTTATCTATGGCGGCAGCCATGGAACGGGGCTTGATGCGGTGAAGTGGGCACAGGATGCGGTTGAGCGGGGAGCGGGGGAGATTTTACTGACGTCGATGGAAACGGACGGGGTAAAGACCGGATTTGACCTTGATATTACGGCGGTTATTTCGGATTCGGTGGATGTTCCGGTTATTGCTTCAGGCGGTGTGGGAACGCTGGAGCATTTCTATGACGGGTTTGCGAAGGGTAAGGCTGATGCGTGTCTTGCTGCATCAGTGTTTCATTTCGGTGAGTTTACGATTTCGGATGTGAAGCAGTATCTGCATGGAAGAGGTATTCCAGTCCGATTATAAGCTTCGGGGGGCGCGCTGGGCTGGGTCGGTGGATGTGCCGAGTCTGCCGTCTGGTGCGCTTATTCTTGAGGCAGGGTGCGGTAACGGCAAGACGCTTTCTGCGCTGCCGATGGGTGCAGTGGGGGTTGATATTTCTCCTGAGGCGGTTCGTCTTGCGGGATCATCGTATGCTGTTTTAGGGGATATCAGGTATCTTCCGTTCAGGGACGGGGTTTTTGACTGTGTGCTTTGTTTTCATGTGCTCGGGCATCTTATGGATACTGAGCGCAGGGTTGCGGCAGCGGAGCTTTTGCGTGTGCTAAAGCCGGGGGGCGCACTTTATTTCCGAGGGTTTGCGCGGGGTGATTTTCGCAATGAGCGGGGTGTTGAGGTGGAACAGGGTTCATTTCTTAAGGGAGACGGGATTATGACGCATTTTTTTACGGTCGGGGAGGTGTCTGCTTTGTTCGGGGCGGGGGATGTGTATGAGTATTCGTGGGGGCTTAAAATCCGGGGTGTTGTGTATCCGCGGGTTGAGGTTCGCGGCTGTTTTATCAGGGATAAGCGCGTATAATTGTGTATGTCTTCTCTGATTTCGTCTATAAAATATAATGATGCGTGTCTTGTTCCGGTGGTGGTGCAGGATGTGGTAAGTAAGGATGTGCTGATGTTTGCGTGGGCAAATGAGGAAGCGGTTTTGTTAACGGTTGAGTCGGGGTTTGCGCATTATTTTTCGCGGTCACGGGGTAAGCTCTGGAAGAAGGGTGAGGAGTCGGGGCATCTGCAGAGGGTTTCTGAGGTGCTTGTGGACTGTGACTGTGATACGCTTTTGTATCTGGTGGAGCAGGAGGGGTGTGCGTGTCATGAGGGGTATCGGAGTTGTTTTTTCCGGAGAATCGATGGGGAGGTCGTATTAGAACGGCTGAAAAAGCCGGAGGAGATTTACGGGAAGTAATTTTTTGGCAGTGACTTTTTTTGAGAGGGAAAATTACCGGATGACTTTTTTCACCCACATATTATCGTGTCTTTCGCTGCTTTCCATATAATTGTCTGTCGCTTCGCTTGACTGGCTCAAATCCTTGGTCTCCTTACGACTCCCGCGGGATTTCGCGTTTTTTGTGGTGATTTTCGTGAGGGAGATACTTAAAACCCCCTCCAAAAAAAAAGCAAAGAAACCATGCGAATAAAAAATAAGGCACCTGCATTTTTCCACCCGTGAAAAAAAAAAACCAGCCCGCCAGAAAAAAATCAGAGTTTTGCTCCCTCCTCCTGCGCCTCCTCCAATAAAATCTGCTGACAGTTAACCTCCTCCCCCTCTCCCTCAAACCTGACATACGTACCATCCGGCAAAAGCCTGCGGGCCTTCACATTATCCCGCAGAATCAGATCAAGAATATGATGAACCCGCTTCCGCACTTCAGGATCAAGAACCGGACACCCCACCTCAACACGCCGCTCCGTATTCCGCGTCATGAAATCAGCCGAAGCAATATACATTTTCTCCTGCACCCCTTCACCAAACACATAAATCCTCGAATGCTCAAGGAATCGCCCCACCACATTCCTGACCGTAATATGTTCCGTCTCACCGACAATCCCCGGAATAATACAGCAGATACCACGGACAATCATCTCCACTTTGACCCCCGCACAAGACGCCTCCTTCAACTTGTCAATAATATCAATATCAGTCAGCGAATTAATCTTGACCAAAATCCGCCCGCCCTTCTTCTTTTTAATCTCCTCATCCATCAGCTTAAGCACCGCACTCTTCAACCCCGCAGGAGAAACAAGAAGCAGCTTATAATCTCCGTGCAGATTTCCAAGCGCCATATTCTTAAAGAACAAATCCGCCTCCGCCCCAATCTCCTGATTTGTCGTCATAATAGACAAATCAGTATACTGCTCAGCCGTCTTCTCATTATAATTGCCCGTTCCAATCTGCGTATAGAATTTAACACCCCCACGCTCCTTTCTTGTAATCAGACAAATCTTCGAATGAACCTTGTACTCCTCAAACCCGTAAATAATCCTGCAGCCCGCCTCCTCTAAAAACTCCGACCAGTCAATATTATTCTGCTCATCAAACCGCGCCCGAAGCTCAATAAAGACCGTAACATCAACACCATTCTCCGCCGCAGCACACAGATAATCAACCAGTTTTGTCTTATGTGCCAGACGATAAATAGTAATCTTGATGGAAACAGTGTTCTTATCATACGCCGCCTCCTTAATCATTCGCAGAAACGGCTTCATGCTCTCAAACGGATACGACAAAAAGATATCATGCTTTACAAGCTGCCTGTAAATCGGAACCGAAACAGGAATAGACTCCGGAATAACCGGTGAAAACGGCGGATACGTAAGCATATCCTTAAGATTCTTCGAAACCTCCTTTTCCAGATCAAACGCATACGAAAGAAGAAGCGGAGCAGAAGTCACATACACCTGAGCCGGGGCTAACGACAGCATCTTGCACAAATATCCCGAAAAATCCTCGCTCACCTTCTTATTTAACTCAAGCCGGACCGGCGCAAGTTTCCTGCGCTTTAAAAGCACATCCCGCATAATATGCCTGAAATCCGAGTTCGCATCCGCAAACGCCTCATCAGACGGATTCACATCAGCATTGCGAGTAACGCAGAAAACCGTCTTTTCCTTCACTTCATACATGCCGAAAACTGAATCAAGCCGGTCTAAAATAATGTCTTCAATCCGCACATACCGCAGATTTGAACCGGGAATTATCACAATTCCCGGCAATGACGGAGGAACCGGAATAATACCGAAAACCTTCTTTTTACCCCCCTTTAAAAGTGCCCCGACATGAAGGATATTATTCTGTAGATGCGGAAACGGGTGATGAGTATCGACAATCTGCGGAGATAATACCGGTGCGATGGAGAATTTGAAATACTGCTTGATGAATTTTTTCTCATCGGCAGTGAGATTTTTCATACTGCAGTTTTTCACACCCGCCTCCTCAAGATTTTTCTCCACCTTCCGGTAAATTGCCTCCCGCTTTTTATACAGCGGCTTTACCGCAGCAAAAACCGCCTCAAGCTGATCTTTTGGCGTCATACCGGTACGAGTATCCTGTATTTCGGGATTCATCAGCATCAGGTCGTAAAGACTGCCGACACGAATCATGAAAAATTCATCCAGATTGCTGGTAAAAATCGCAATGAATTTCAGCCGTTCAAGAAGCGGGACAGAAAGGTCTTCTGCTTCGCGCAATACGCGTTCATTAAATTTGAGCCATGAAAGTTCACGGTTCTGGGTGTATATCCGTTGTGTTTCAGTCATTTCCGGTTACTTCTCTTTTGTTTTTCTCTTCAGCAAGCAGTTTTGCAAGATATCCTTCACGCACGCCGGTTTTGCTTACGCGGATTGATTCTGCACCGAAAAATGCAGCAACTGCATACAATATGCATACTCCGGGCAGAAGCGTGTGAATACGTTCCGGTTCGTTTTTCAGTATAATATCCGTGCGGGAACGTTTCTTTTCATCCATTAGCAGGGAAATATCGTTCACCAGATACATCTCTTTTTTCGTCTTGTCTTTCATAAGAGCGGAAAGCACATTTCCGCATCCGCGGACTGTGCCCCCGATTCCGCATATTCGCTTCACCTGAATTGTTTCACCCGCAAATACGGTTTTCAGCATGCGCTGTATCTCGCTGTCTATTTTTAACGTCTCGAATTTTGTCGGAACAACATCTTTGACATGTTTGCGGTACATTATCAGTGAACCTACCGGAATAGACCGGGAAAAAACCAGTTTGTCGTCTTTGAAACAGGCAATTTCCGTACTTCCTCCGCCGATATCGACAAGCAGCCCTTCGTTTTCAAGAAAAGTCTGTTTTGCACCGAAATAATCTATTTCCGCCTCTTCTTCACCGCTTAAGATGGTAATTTCCGTTCCGATGATTTGTTCAAAACGTGCCTTTACCTCGCCGGCATTGTCAATGCCGCGAAGTGAGGCGGTTGCAAAACAGACAAGACGCTGAATCTTAATATGAGACAGGAGTGTTGAAAGCGTTTTCAATGCTTCCTCGCCTTTTTCAATGCCCTCCTCTGACATGCGGCCGTTTTGCGTGTATCCGGCAAGACCTGCTGTTATTTTTTTGTTCAGCATCTGGATAATTGTCCCGTTTTCTACGCTGTACAGAGACAGCCGGATAGTGTTTGAGCCGATATCGATAACAGCATACATTCTTACTAATTCATTGTCATGTAATTATATATATCTGCTGTACGGAACAGGAGACGAAAAGGAAAAAAACCGCTGGAAAAAAAAGGGGATTCAGAGACTTTTCTGACCGAACTGCTCAATGAATAGTTCCTGCGCCCGCTTCTTTCCCTCTTTGGGAACCGAGTATCTGCCCAGAGCATCAAGATGATACGCACCGCCTTTGTCTTCCATATAGGTACGAAGAACATCAGTGAGCGTCTTTCTGATTTCTTTGTCATAAACCGGACACACAATCTCAACCCGCTTTCTGAGGTTTCTCGGCATCATGTCGGGACTGCCGATGTATATTTTCGGGTCGTTTCCGTTTGCAAAGTAAAACACACGGGCATGCTCAAGGAATCTGCCCACCGTGGATGAAACCGTGATATTGTCAGAAAGACCTGGCACTCCCGGACGAAGCATACATACACCGCGGATGAGCAAATCAACTTTGACACCTGCTTTTGATGCGGCATACAGCGCATTGATAATGACCTTGTCGGTAAGGGAGTTCATCTTCATAATGATATGACCTCGGCCTCCTTCTTTGCTGATACTGATTTCCTTGCGGATTAAGGAAAGCATCGACTTTTCCAGATACTCCGGACTGATTAACAGGTGGCTGAACTTTGCCTTCGTCTCACTCTTTTCAAGCATCTCAAAGAGGGTGACCAAATCACTGGTGATTTTCTTGTCTGCGGTAAACAGCGAGAAATCCGAATAAATTGCCGCAGTGCGTGCATTATAGTTTCCGGTCGAAACCGTTGCATAATTGACCGTCTTTCTGCCTTCGCGGCGGGTGACAAGGCAGCATTTGCCGTGCGTCTTAAGCTGTGCGGGACCATGAATTACCGTTACGCCGCCTTTTCTTAGTTCATCAGTCCAGTGGAAATTGCGCTCTTCGTCAAAGCTTGCCTTCAGTTCAATGACCGCAGTTACCTTTACACCGCGTTTTGCTGCAGAAAGCAACGCATCGACAACCGGGGACTTGGAACCGAGACGGTACAGCGTCATTTTGATTTCAGTGACATTTGCATCTTCGGCCGCTGCATTTAAGAAGTTTAAGAGACCGTTGAAACTTTGATACGGAGTAAACTGCAGCCGGTCTTTTTCGGCAATGGAGTCAAAGAGTCCTTCTTTTTCAAGTCCTTCCGGTGTCGGGGGAACAAAGGTCGGGAAATACAGATCGCTTCTGTTGACTGAAATCTGGCGGATATCGGCAATGCCGAGCGGTGCTTTGTAATCGTAAATAAGTGTCGGGGGAAGTTTGAACAGTTCGGCGGTTTTTGCAATATAGCCGTAGGGGATATTTTCCAGAACTTCCAGACGGCTTGCCTGCCTGTGAGGGAGCTCCTGTTTTGCTTTCTGCAGGGCTTCGTATAAATCTTCGGCATCATCACCCTGAAGGTCTAAATCAGCATCACGGGTTAACCGAAGCGGAGTGATAAGGTATACTTCTTCACCGAGGAAGAGTTTTTCAATATAATTGACCATGATTTCTTCAATGAAGATAAAACGGGTTCCGTCTTTTCCCACCGGAAGAATTCTGCCTACCTTGTCAATAATATCCTGAACCGGAACAAGTGCAGCAGATGAGTTTACGATTACGCCAAAGGCAAGACCGCTGTGGAATTCATCACTGCCGACAGATACATTCGGATTTTTGCGGACAACCGTAAATGTCTGTTCATCCATCAGATGCCTGAAGGCTTCTTTTTCGGAATTGGATAAATCTGCCCATTCTACAATAGAGATGCCTTCTTTTTTCATTTCCGGAACTAGTTCGGTTCTCCAGAGTTTGGAAGCCCGGCGCAGCATGTCAATGGTGCTGAAGTACACTATGTCAAGCTGCTCTACAGAACGTGCAAGCGAGGTAAATTCATTGACCATGTCTTTTTTCGAGTTCTGATACGGAGGAACACGAACACGGAAAAATTCATCAAGGTTGTCGCCGACAATAGCAAGAAAACCAACTCTTTCCATTAGAGGGTTGTCGGGGTTTTGCGCCTCGTTTAAAACACGCTCGTTGAATTTGACCCAGGACAGTTCACGGTTGAAATAATCCTGTTTTGAATCGGTAAAAGATTCTACTGCCTTAATTTTATATTGTTTCTTTTTACCCATGAGTATTCAAAGATTTATTTCTATTTCTGTAATATATATTTTTCTGATTATGTAAAAAATGAGCTGAGATAAAAAACATCGGGTGAGGAGAGTTTTCCCCGGTTGCGATACAGAGTAATGTGTTATTATCTCTGTATCTTTCTCATCAGCAAACCGGCTGCAGCAAGTGCGCCAAAAATAATCCAGGTATCCGCCATTCTGCAGCAAATATATGCCAGTACCAGATACAGCACATAACCGTCTGACTTAGTGCAATAACAGTACTGGTAAACAGTATTATTATTAACCCCTTTAAACATACCTATACTCTATACAATGACAAATGTTAGCCGGCAGAAGAACATATATGTAATTGCAGTGGTGTGCGCACTTATTGCAGCAATATGTGTAGGAATACGGACCCCGGTACTGAAAATTGCCATTGAAAATACATCACCATTGGTGACAACCATGTTTGTCAACCTCGGCGCTGCTGTCGGGATGCTTCTTCTTTTCCTGTTTGGACACAAAACCTCGCTGGTTGATAAAAACCGTCATGTCCTGAAAAAAGACTGGCTGATTCTTCTCGGTGCAATTCTTACCGGAGGGGGAGGGACGATACTCGCAAACTTCGGAATTGCAACAACACCTGCTGCAACTGCATCCGTTCTCACTAACACGGTTGCTGTTACAACTGCTATTATCGCCTTTTTCATTTTTAAGGAAAAAATATCCAAACGGCTTGTAATAGGTATTATTTTTACCACATTCGGGGCAATTGCCCTGACCGTTCCGGATCTGTCACTGATTGCAATGGCCCCGGGGGCAATTCTCATCCTGGTTTCATCCATATTAATCGGTTTTGAAGGAAACTTTACCAAACTCATTTCCGAACGCAACCCGATAGAAATCACTATAATAAAGGCATTCGGCATAAGCATTATTACCATAATCCCGATTCTGATAATGCAGACAGCCCTTCCCTCACTGATGGACTGTCTTATTCTCATGCTGATTGGTGTTGTCACCACCGGTCTTCTTAATCTGTTCAATATTTACGCACAAAGACATATCGGAGCTGCAAAAACCTCTGCAATAATCGGCATAGCTCCATTAATCGGCATATGCGTTTCGTTTATTCTCTATTCGGAATGGCCGACACCCGCATTCCTTGCAGCTTTGCTGCTGGTTATTCCGGGATTATTCTTTGTTATTACAAGAAACACACATATTGCCGTTGAAGGAAAAAGAGATACAACGATCCGGATTAAAGATGACGAATCCCCATTCTTTGTAAACACGACTGAGGAATGGCGTAACTATCTGCGCAATTATCTTTGTGCATTCGGATTTATCGTACTTGCCCTGCCATTTCTTCTTCTGCTGTTCAGTTCCATAGGAACACCCCAACCTGATGCACTGCTTTCTTTCTGGCAGGAGAGTCTGTATCTTCCCTGGATGATAAGCGGCATCATCCTGAGCATCTGCGGGATTCTGCTCCTGATACTGCGCAAAAGAGTGTTATGCGGCGTTACCTTCTTCTTCAATGGAATTCTCCTGATATACATCATTCTCTTTGCAGATAACTGCAATCTGACAGCCCTGACAGCCGCTGCAGTACTGATATTTGCTCTCATTCTGCTCACGGCAAAATCAAAGCAGAAATATGTTTTTGCTACAATCAACGCAGCATACGGTCTTGGAACGCTTCTCGCGCTTTGCAGTGCGTCGCCAGTTATATATCACATACATCTTGTCTTCATGATACTGTGCAGTATGATTGAACTCTATCTTGCAGTTGCATGTGCAGCAGAAAAGCAGCAGCTTCCTCTGACAAAGTATCTGACTTCAAATCAGGATATGGATTTCCGCAAATGCGGTCCGGTTCTCGGCTATCTCGCAATAGCACTGTTTATTGGTTCTACCATAATTATTGAGTTCGCCAGCCCGGACGCCTTCATAACAGATTCGCTGGACCTTAGTTCTGTGATTCTGACAGCAGTTTTATTTGTTGATGCCATGCTTCTCATCTTTATCGGAAAAATGCGGTTTATATCTGTAATATTCTTAGGTATCGATTTAGCGCTGGTTATGAATACTTTCTGTACAGGAACAGCACTGTATACTGCGCCGCTGATTCTGATATTACTTGCAGTCTTTGCGGTTATGCGGAAATATTCGCATCTTCTGGTCTCGATATTTCTCATTATGCTTGCATTTTCGATGATGCTTTTCATGTCCGTCTTTGCCCTTCCGGAAATTATGACGGCGACGGTGCTTGTGCATATTTCATGTATCATCGTTTCGATATATCTCGCGTTTGCGGTATTTTCGGATAAATACAAACTGCCGTTGTTCTGAGGTGCGGCAGGGTATATCCAAAGGCTGCTGCTTTTGATACCATAGAATAAATAGTATGATTGACTAATGAGTAATTATGACTGATGAAATAATGATGGCAAAGAGACGCAACGGTGTAACAGCGGTTGCGTATTTTTTACTTGCCGTTCTTGCCGCCTTCTTCACAATCGGTGCCGCCTGCAATTTACCTCCGGTACCGGTTCTTCTGCTGGGATTTGAGATACTGGTCGGAATCTGCGGCATAATTCTCCTGATTCTTGAAAAACGCGACCTGACTGCAACGGTTATGCTCATGTTTGCACTGCTGTTCGGATACTATACGGTAACAGGCGGTGTCATTTATTCGGTTGGAACACCGGTAATTCTGATCTTTTTCATCATCTGCGCAGTAATGATGCTTCTGACCGGAGAAAAGAAGGCATCCACCTATTTCTGCGTGTTCCTTCCCTATGGTATTGGTGCGGTAGGTATTGCAGTATCCGGTCAGATTTCCATAGTAACCCTTATTATGCATACTCTTTTCGGTATTGTTGCCCTGCTGTATGCGGTAATGCTTCTCATGCCTGGTGCAAAAATGAAAATGGCTGCAACTCTGCAGTCGGATGAGAATTTCTCATTTAAAAAATCCGCATCCGTTCTCGGATATGTTGTTTTAATGGTGCCGTTAGGTGTTATTGCCGTATCCTCGGTAATTACTCTTGCAGAACTGGCTGATATCCGTGCCATGCTTGTTGTCGCTGCAGTTTCCATGGCTCTTTCCGGTTTCCTGCTTTATTATTTCTCCAAAGACAGTTACAAAGCGGCGTTTTATTTACTCTGCGCTGTCATTTTCGGAGCATGTGCCCTCATAAATACCTCACTTCTTATTGTCCCGGGTGCATGTCTTATTTTTATCGGCATACTGTTCTTATTACTGAAAGACGGACGCATACTGCATTTCCTTTTGCTTGCGCTGCCAGGGGTGCTGATTATTCTGCATCATTTCGGTCTTCAGACTCCTGCATTAAGTCTTCTTCTTGCCGGAATCCCGTGTCTGACTGCAGTCTATCTTGCGCTGACTTACTTCTGTCAGAAAAAGCAGCTTCCAAGATTCTGATTTTTTTGTTAATATTCACCCCCTCTCATTTTTGAAAAAAAAGTTGATAGTGTTTTTCGAATCAGAATAAGTCGCTTACGCTCCTGCCATATTACTTTCAGTTTACTCTTCAGAGAGGTGAAAAGTTACAAAAAAAGAGGGGTAAAAATTATGCCTGATTCAGGAATGCAGCAATGCGTTTTTCAGCATTCTCATGCATGTTCATGTAGTAAAGTGAACATTCCTTCAGGTGCAGACTTTTCGTTCCAAGAATATAGTCCATAAGTTCATTGCCTGCAAAGAGTGATTTTACTGTTGTACAGACAACAACATTACGCTTTAAATCAAGCTGCGCATCGGCAAGTCCGGTTCCAAGAGTCTGCGTTCCGTCTTCGTTGGTTATCATTGAACCTTTGTTTTCAGAAACGCCTGCATACGTTTCATCTGTCTTCCAGTTCAGCGGATTGATAACATACATGTTTTCATCCCAGACAAAGTTGTCAGTAACGGTTGCTCCCGGCTCTTCAACGGTCCATGATACAATTACACCGGTATCGGTTTCACCTGTGGCAGCTTTGAGATGCGGGTTTGCTGCAATATACTCTTTCGTAACCGGGCAGCCGATTACATATGCTGCAACCATGTTCTTGTAGTATTCAGGGTGCTCTTTCATATACTCTGCAAGAATATAGCGGGTAGTAAACGAACCCTGGGAATATGCTGCCAGAATAAACGGTCTTTCTCCGCCTTTGTTTGCATGTTCAAAGTAGTAATCAAGCGCTGCAAAAGCATCCTGTTTCGGAATTGTGCCGACCAGATTTGCGAATTCATCTGCAGTACACCCGGCAAGCACCTGCGGGGAAACCTGACGGTAATACGGGGCATACACATCGGTAATGCCTTCAAACTGGGAACCATCGTCAACATACTGTTTGTGTGCGTTTGCTCTCATTCCTGCATCATCAATCGGGGTGTAAAGGCAGGTTTTGTCATCCGCTGTTGCTGTCGGGTACAGGAAGAAGGTATCAACTGCATGTTCATGGGTTTGCGGATAATACATCCAGTTGTTCATATCAGAGTAATCAATCTTAACTGCTGATGCTGCCGCAATGTCTTTTTCGGTAATTTTCGGACTTGAGGCACGGAGTTCTTCAATAGTCATCTGGGATTCCTGGGTCGGCTCAGGCGTTGGTGTCGGAGTCGGCGTTGGTTGTACAGGCTGTGAAACACATCCTGCTGCCATAATGCAAAAAACCAGAACAAGAATAACTGTTCCGGTAAACAGTACTTTATTCATAATAAATTATAATGTTCTGAATAGATTTATAGGTATTGTACAGACCGGTACTGCACACCACCTCATTTCCGTTCAGACAGGTACAATTCCGGTAAAAAAAAGCAGGGATTTTTTCCCCCCTTACACTCTTCTGAGTACAACACATGCCGCAACAAGTCCTGCAAGAACTGCTGCAAGCGGGGCACAGGATTTCGGTGCTGCAGTCGGAAATCCGGTATTATGCGCAATTGTTACCGTATCATTTGCAGCAAAGTCCAGCACACTCAAAGACGTCGGAACTTCATCCTCAGTTGAAGAAATGGAGGTAATCTCATAATCCCAGTAGCAGTTATCTTCGTCAAGGTCAATAAGTACCAGGTCATTGATGGGGTTATCACTGAAGGCAAAGGACTTATCCGACATCTCCGATAAGATATATTCCGACTCATCAGACATGTAGTCAAGCAGCGGAGTAAACCGGTCGCCCTTTTTAATTTCCTCACTGCCCCAGAGATTCAGACGCGGAGTGGAGTCACTGCCCTCTGTTTCAGAGTTCACCGTTAAATCATAAACCTCTCCTGTTTTGTCATTGACATACGCCGTAAGATAAGACTGATAGGTGACATCTTTTCCGTCAATGGTTCTTGTCATCTCGCCGTTGATGGTATAAACGGTTTGTACATCTCCGTTTTCGAGTTTGACCTCATCAAGATAAAGCGGCGTCACCAGTACGGTCTTGTCCTTATTTTTCAGAACAAAAGCATTGCATTCCCAGTCATCACCGGTCTTATATTCGCCGTCGGGTAAAAATGCCCAGTTGGCATTTCCTTCGGTTTCTTTCAGTCCCTGTTCTGCTTTTTCCTGACCCACTATGTAAAATTTATCGCCGATACGATACAGGTGGTCAACATAAACCTCTGACTGACCATGGTCATTTTTAATGACAAGTGTTCCGGGTGAGACAGATTTTACAGACGCTTCCTGTGTATAACCCCCTGCTCCGGTATCTGCCGAATAGGTGTACTCTGCATCATATTCACTGTTCAGAAGAGTTGCATACCCTTTAATGAACTCGGACCACCCTCCGTTGGACAAGGTCATTCTGCTGCCCACATCTTCCGGATAGAATTTCGCAACATTGGCAATGGCTAATCCGTTTGCATAATCATGTCCGCTATTTGATTTGGCAATTATGACACACTGCTCTACTGCATTCATCAGATTTACAGCATTGTCTTTAATACTGCCCTCTGCAATACTGTTCAGAAGCCAGGAAAAGTCATAAAGATCCATAATATCTTCATCATCTCCACTGAATTTCTCAGTATTGGAATAGATATAACCGAGAGCTTCCTGTGCATCGGAATCGGTTACCAGATTTTTAAGCGAGCCACCCACTTTGTCAATGCTGTATACAACATTGTCAATTTTGCTTAAATCAATGAGCGAGTCTGTTTTTGATGCATCTCCGTCAGCAAGATACCTGTCGATGATAACTGATGCGATATCGACCGGATTCTTTGATGCAGACGGGGAAAGTGCTTGTGAAATACCGGTATAATCTAATCCGCTGCTCGGCTCGGTTTCTTCAGAGGCAAGCATGTAGTATCCATAGTTTTTAACCGTGTATGCTGCTTCAAGACTTGCCATATGGCAGGCGTCATAGATAATAATGTCGAACTTTTTATCAGTCAGTGAAAGCGCCTGTCCAATCTCATCGTTTGAAATATTGTGACCTTTATTACCTATTCCGCTGTATCCTCCTCCGTGATCCCATAATATGAGATAACGGTGAGCATCGGAAAGACCGTGTTCTTTTGCATAGGTATTTGCATACCGGACGGCATCTTCAAGTCCTGCTTTTGAACCGGTCGGCGAGGGAAGCCTGGCAAGGACTGATGAGGTTACAGTTCCGTTGTCAGAACCGATTTTGCCGTCTGCAAGAAAATCATCGGCAAGTGTTACATAATCTGCAACTGCAGTTCCCGGATTCCAGCCCGTTTTTTCGGCACTTCCGTAGAATACAAGGAATTCGCCGCTTTCCGGATCCCATGTTCTGAGTAAATCAACCAGATTTGCTGTTGCTGCAGAACCCTTATCTTCAAGATCAACACCGATTATATAAATCATAAGAAATACATCATCTGATGCAGCTGCAGCAGGTGCTGAAAATGCGGCAGCTGCGACAAGGACCGCAAGCACAGCCATGAGTGTTTTTACCGTTTTTGCTTTAGTTTCGGTATTCACTTTGTATCACCTGTGATTATATTGGTGAAGGAAATATAAATAATCTATCAAAACAGGAGAGATAAAACAGATACTGCCTTTAAAAGACAGGCAGTTTCGGTTTATCTGAAAAGACCGCAAACGCAAGATAGAGGGAAAGAGACAGACATACCCCGTCTATAAGCAGCAGAACAAACCGTACTTCAGGGAAATCCAGACATGCATTGTATATCATAATGCTGAATGCAGTACCGATAATCAAAAGAGACAGAAGAAGCTTTGAATATTTTCTTAATACTGCAAATATGCCGAGTATCATCAAAAGTAACGATGCTGCATACAGTGTTATTCCGTCACAGGTCAGGTCAAGGATGAACGCAAAAGCCGTTCCAAGGCATATCACCGGTGTCAACCGCTTCTTGCCAATGAATAAGAGAAGGATACCGGTAATTAGCAGCATTCCGATTATTACTGTTTGTCCTGTATTCAGACTGGTTGTGTTCAGTATGTTCACATCGATTATTTCAGATACCAGCCATGAACAGATATACATTGCAATAAAGATATAAGCAAGTACTGAGCCGCATTTTCTGAAATCAACCCCCTCATCAGAAGTAAGATATTTTTTCAGCGGGATGTTTGAGCGTTCCGAAGCATTGGCAACAGCAAGGTAGACAAGCAGAAGTGACTGCAGAACCATGAGAATTACAGCGATGCATAATGCCGGAAAACTGGACTGGAAGAGTTCCAGTATGGATATTATGCCGAATAATCCGTTAATTCCTGCAAAAATATATTTGTGGCTGTTCTTTGATGTCAGAAGAATCAGTGCAAATATCAGGAGAAATACTCCTGATATGCCGTATGTCAGTGTATTTTCAGGAAACAGACCGGTAATGAGTATAAGAGCCGAGTTAAACAGACAGGTTACTGCAACTAAAACACGTTTTTGTAAGACGAGAAGGAGGATTGCACAGATTAAGAGGAATATGCCTGATGATGTCCATGGGACAAGAATGCTGCTGTGTCCTGTCAGCAGATTTGCATATTCTGCAGGCAGACTCATTGTTTCAAGGAAGAGCAGGAAATAAGGTGTTGCCATTAACAGAAATGCAAAGGCCGTAAGATAGTTGCGTACCAGGTGTTTTGCCTCTTCGCTCTTTGATGACAGAAGCGATTCATCTTTTTCTGCCGGGCAGAGTTCTTCTTTTTCTTCTACTGCTATAGACGAATTTTTCGTTATGGTGAAGTACATTCCCGGAATTACTAAAACCAGTGCTGCAAGAAATGCGGGTGTCGGCATTTCAGAATAGATGAGGAAGGAGAGTACTACGCCTATTACCGGCGCAAATCCTGATATTGCTCCGGATTTGGCCGCTCCGAGTTTTCTCTGGGCATAAAGAAGGAAGAATGTAATCATCCCGTAAATGCCTGCACCAAGAAGGAGTAACATGATAATCTGAGTGATGTCAGGCAGGGAATTGCCCAGGGCAAAGGCTGTAATAAACGCGATTACTGCAATTCCGAGACCTTTTATCAATGCTGTTTCAACCGGGTTTCTTTCGGAAACCAGTTTCATGAAGTTATAGGAAAAACCGTAACCTATAGTACTTATAATAATAAGGAGAGCTCCTATTGAAAAGGAAAACGTACTGATGTCGGATACGGATAAGGCAACTGCTCCAAGTGTGGTGAAGATAATTCCTATGCCGAGTCGTTTGGATATTTTTTCTTTAAAAATGAAGAAGGCGATAACAGCGGTTGCAACGGTTGTCAGATTGGCAAGAACGGAAGAGGTTGCAGCAGATGTTCCGGCTATTCCGAGATTAAGCAGAATCGACCCGGCAGCCCCTGCTGCTACAACACCGAACAGTTTCAGAAAATCTTCTTTTCGTACATGGCGGGTTTTATCCATCAGCGGGGTTTTCCAGCCGAACAGAGCAATAAATACCATTACCAGTCCTGCACCAAGCTGAATAAAGGCGGTTGCCATAACAGGGTCGGTGCCGGTTATCAGCAGTTTTGTCAGCGGGTATTTTAAGCCGCTGAACAGTGCTGCAATAAGAGCACAGACAACAGCAATGGTATAGAGATTTTTCGTGGTTGTGCTGATTTTGGACATTTCGGCTTCCTGACGGTTTTAGATTCGGTATGAAAAAATGTATGTGTTTTTTCATCTCTTTCAGAAGAAAAAAAAGAGATTGGTTCACCTGCCTTACTCGTGCAGAATACTGTTTTTGTATCCTTCATCGATTGCCGCATTGCAGTTTTTGTCAATTGCTTCTGCCGCTTTTTCGGGCGTCAGTCTGCCGGATAAGAGGTCATGCATTACCGGATAGAATGCTGCACGCACACCGACCCAGTTCGGGTTGTTTCCGGTATAATCCACCACACGCTCTGCATTCTTTGCAAACGCTTCACCGAGGAAAATCTGCGGTCCGTATTCGTTTGCAACGGAATTCAGACATGGAATGCCGGCTGATGCGTAATCTCTCCATTCCTTGTTTGCATAGATGTAGGAGATGAAATCCTTAACCACTTCGAGTTTTTTCGCATCGCCGTTGTCAAATGCCATAAATCCTTCAATAAAGACCGAGGAAAGTCCTTTTCCGTCAGCAGACGGGAAGTTGACAAAGCCCATATCTTTGCTGTTCACTGTATCAACAAATCCCGAGTTGAAGATGTAGAATGCCAGCTGATTATTGTTAAACAGCACCTGATTGTCTAAAATCTCAAGTATTTCAGCATGCTTCGGATACCAGCCCTTTGCATTACCGTCTGAAATCCATTTAAGTGAGGCGATACCTTCAGGCGTATTCATGTTGAAATGACCGGATTCATCAAAAACATCCGCACCGTTTGCCCGCAGTAAAATAAGGACGTGTGCATCGCCCTGGTTGTTTTTCGCATACATCAGATATGGGTAACATCCTTGCGGAAGTTTTTCAGCTAATGTGTCAAGAATATCTTCCCATTCCTCAAGCGTCCAGTTCTGAATCTCAACTTTATCCGAGATATATTTCTCAAGACCGGCCTGCCGGAAGAGGTCCTTGTTGTAGGACAGGATGTTTTCGAGGCAGAAGAACGGAAGCAGATAGGTTTTGCCGTTTTCTGCCTGCGATATCTTCCAGAATGACGGACTGACATCGTTTCTCAGTTCATCGGTGATGACATCATCAAGCGGTACTGCATAACCATCGTGGATAAACGAGGCGAAATTATTGTAGCCGCCAACAATCAAATCAGCCGCTTTTTTCGTTCCGTAGCAGTCCTGGATGTTTCTTTCATGCTCAGTCTGCTCAAAAGTGATAATGTCTGCATGCACATCATATTTTGTGTACTGCTCTGCAAACGCCTTCCATGCTTTATCAATGAAATCAGTCGTTGACCTGCAGTCCGGGTCTGTAAGCGGAATGCAGGTGTGTGTCGGGATTTTAATTATGACATTGACATGTTCTTTTTCGGCAATGCAGCCGGCGGATGCTGCAAATATACAGATTATAAGCAGTGCTGCAATAAGTATCAGGGTGTGTTTTTCTTTCATTTTTTAGTTACCTCATTGAGTTTGTCCATTAACAGACGGATGTCGACCGGTTTGGTTATGAAATCGTTCATTCCTGCCTCAAATGCTTTCATCTTGTCTTCTTCGAAGGTGTTTGCGGTGCAGGCAAAGATATAGACCGATTTTGCGTCTTCTCTGTCAAGAGCACGGATTTTGGCCGTTGCCTCGTATCCGTTCATTACCGGCATCTGAATATCCATCAGAATGACATTGTAGACATTGGGTTCTGAATCATGGAATTTCTGCACTGCCTCTTCTCCGTTTACGACATGGTCAACCGGGATATTTTCATCCTCAAAGAGTTCCATGAGGATTTCCGCATTGATTTCATTGTCTTCGGCAAGGAGAATGTGCAGTTTTGAAGTATCAATTGCAGGAAGGGATTCTTTTACCTTTACCGCTTCTTTTACCTCGTTTGCATCAGCAATCTTTGACGGAATGACAACGGTAAAGGTTGAACCGGCACCAGGTTCGCTTTCGACCGAAATATCGCCGCCCATCGCTTTTGCAAGACGATAGGAGATTGCCATGCCAAGACCGGTACCTTTCTGACTCTGTTCGTTTGCCGAGCGGTCCTGCGTGAATTCATCAAAAATCTTTTCGCAGAACTCTTTGCTCATGCCGCGCCCGGTATCAGCAATAATAAATTTTGTGGTTACTTCGGCGTCGCCTGTTTTTTCCTGGGTAACAGTAAAGGTAACGGTTCCGTTTTCCGGTGTAAATTTGGAGGCATTGCCCAAAATGTTAATCAGAATCTGCTTTACCGGGCGTTCGTCAATGTACACGCTCGGGAAGGGGAGTGTGTGTACCGGGACGAAGTTTATGCCGCGTTTTTCCATTACACCGTGTTCTATCGAGACGACATGGTCGACCAGCACTTCAAGCGAGGTCGGACGCGGGTTTATCTCGACTTTCCCGGCATCAAGTTTTGAGATATCCAAAATATCATTTACAAGACTTAAGAGATACTGTGCAGACTGATCCATTTTTTCGACATCATCATTGACGCGTATGGGGTCGTCTTTATGGAGTTTGGCAAGCTGAATCAGACCGATAATGCCATTGAGCGGTGTCCGGATTTCATGGCTCATATTGGAGAGGAATTCGGCACGGGCCTTTGCTTCAGCGCGTGCGTTGATTGAAGCATAGGTTGCTCTGTAGAAGAAGATGATAATAACAATAAACACAATGCAGATTACGATAAGGAAACCTATGGTGAGGAATTTGAATGAGTTACTTTGTTTATAGTACACATCTGCCGGAATCTCAACAATGCTGTACCATCCATTCAGGGAAAGCGGTCGGATATTTATGATGTGCTCTTCTGTTTGTCCTGCGCGGGTGTACAGGGCTTTTGTGGTGACAGCGTTTCCTTCTTCAGCGGCTTTTTCAAATGCATCAATATTTCCTTCAATTACCATTTCTCCGCTGTCAATGACATCATTGAGGTTGATGCGTTCGGTATATGTGTGAGAGCCGAAGTTTCTGTTAAAGAGATAGTTTCCTTCGCTGTCGATAAGCGAGGTGTATCCTTCTCCTTTGAAGGATTCCATGGACAGGACATTTTCCAATGCACTGACAGGTCCTGAAACCATTATACCGATATAATGCACACCGTCAACGGTAATATCAATCTTTTTGCCGTGAATCAGCAACTGGCGGTAATTTTCCACATGGGTGTCCAGGTTTGCATCATACCGTACGATAAATGCATCAGCATCTGCATGTTTTTCAAAAAGCTTGTATTCGTATGGATATTTTACAATATCTCCGTTTGGATAATAGACGTTTCCTTTGTCGTCAAGGAGCATGAGGTTGACGTTGCTGTCTGTCAGGGAACTTTCAAAATAGAGGTTATCCAAAACATCCTGTGTTGTTTTGGAATGGTGTTCGATATTTGCGGCAAACCGGTCAAGGTTTGTCATGGTGTCTGAGATATAGGTGTTGAGGGTGATTGCCTGCTGGGCGGAGATTTCTTCGGTATTTTCGACTATGTCAGCATAAATCGATTTATCGTAGATAGCGATGTACCCTGCGGTAATCCCGGCAAACAGTGCGACAATTAAGACAATGATACCTATCAGTGTCGGAATCTGCTTTTTGTCCTGGGATTTCATCAGATTCTCACCCCGCATAGTATCTTCCTCCTGCACAGGGGGGGGGGGAGTTTCGAGTAGAGTCGTCAGTTTTTTTCACAGGCCTTTTTCTCTTCCCTATTGATAAATATGAATATTTGTTTTTGAATATAATAAATATATGGTTAAAAAAGGAGGTTCCTTTTAATTGAGGTATTTTTTGTTTATTGCGTCAATCGTACCGTCTGCAAGGAATTTATCAACGGCTGCATTGATTTTATCCAGAAGTCCGGTGTTGCCCTTTTGTACTGCAATGCCGTAGTCCTCGGTTGCTGATTTGTCATCAAGTGCTTTGAAGTGCGGGTTTTCTGAAAGGATGGTTTTGGTCATCTCATTGTCAAAGACGATACAGTCAATTTCACCGGAGTTTAATTCACGTACGGCATCTTCTATCTGTTCATAGGAGACGATTTTCTTTGCGATACTGCCGTAACTCGTTTTTACCATGCTTTCGCCGGTGGTCCCTGATTTGACACCGATGGTTTTTCCTGCTATGTCTTTGAGCGATGCAAGGTTTACTCCTTTTTCAGGATTGTAAATAAAGGACTGCCAGGTGGTTGTGTAGGGGTGAGAGAAGTCAACGGTTTGTGCACGTTCGGCGGTTATGGTAATTCCGGCAATGCCCATGTCGATATCGCCTGATCTGACCGCGGGAAGTATTGATTTGAAGGGAAGGTCTTCAAATGCGGGCTGCATGCCGATTTCATCGCAGATGGCTTTTGCTATGTCGATATCGATTCCAACGAGGTTTCCGTTTTCATCATAATAATTGTATGCGCCGATTTCCGTGTTGACGGCAATAAGCAGTACGGGTTTGGTTTCGGAAACGGGCTCTGTTACGCAGCCGGCTGAAAGGAGAACTGCTGTAAGAAGAAGGGCTGTGCACAGGATAATGGCTTTTCGGATAATGCGTCTCACTTCCGCCTTGTGATATTTTTGAGATATTATATAATATGATTTAGCAGTATATATACTATGCGGCAATAAATAGTATCTATTTTACATAAAAGAGGGTATTTTCCCGAGATATTTCTGGTTGATTGCGTCAATGGTTCCGTCTGCAAGGAATTTATCTACTGCTGCATTTATTTTGTTCAGAAGTTCCGTGTTTCCTTTCTGGACAGCAATGCCGTATTCTTCTATCGTTGAATTATCATCAAGTGTTTTGAAGTCCGGGTATTGTTCAAGCATTGCGGAGGTAATTGAGTTATCAAAGACGAAACAGTCAATTTCTCCAATGTTCAGGTCTTTTGCAGCGTCTTCAATCCATTCATAGTACACTATTTTCTTTGCGGTGTCTGCACACCGGGATTTCACCAAATTCTCACCGGTCGTGCCTGCTTTGACACCAATAATTTTACCCTTCAGGTCACTACTATCTTTCAGGGTGCTGCCGTTTACCGGGTTATAATAAACGGTCTGCCATGTTTTTGCATAGGTATTGGAGAAGTCAACGGTTTTTTTCCGCTCTTCCGTTTTGGTTATTCCTGCAATCGCTATGTCCACTTCTCCTGCTTCAACCCCGGGCAGGATAGCTTTGAAAGGGATGTCTTCAAATGCGGGTTCCATACCGAGTTCATCACAGATTTTTTTTGCTATTTCTATGTCGATTCCGGTGAGATTGCCGTTTTCATCATAGAAGTTGTATGCGCCGATTTCCGTGTTGACTGCAATAAGCAATACGGGTTTGGTTTCGGTAACGGGCTCTGTTACGCAGCCGGCTGAAAGGAAGACGGCAGTTAGAATGAGCGCAGCGCAGAGGATAAGGGTTGTATGGTTAATGGAGCTCACTTCTTTCGGGGTTATATATATGGCAGAATATAATATGGCATCGCCTCATATATAAATGATATGTGATGTACACGAATAGGTATGCTCTGTATCATAATGTCAATTACCTGTAAACTATTCTCATTTAATAAAAAAAGTCATTATTGTTTTTTATGTACTATATCGAAACATATTTATTCTCGAGAGCATTATAATATAATGCGGGATCAATATTACAGATATCCTAACCTGTGCAACCTAACTTATTTGTACAGGTATGTTCTGATTAATGTTTCATGCAGGCTCCCGCAACTTTTCTGATGCATAATAGTATTGTGTGAGTTATTTTTCAGATTTTGCGCAGGACTTTTTTGAGGCAAATACCCGGTTCTTCCGAGCCATCAATACAAACATTTGATGTGAGAAAACAACCTACATATACCACACATGGCATTCGCGGACAGAAAAACACTCGTCAAATGGTCTCAGGGATTCCTGATTGCATCAGTACTATCGGCAATCGCCTCCCTCATTGGTCGCGTCTATATCATGCTTGCCTTCTCCGCCCTGTTCCTTGTCATATCCTTTTTCATCTTCGCACAGGCCCGCAAGATGCCTGCAGAAGAGCCGCCGGAGGAAAAATGAGCGAAAAAACCGTCACCTACTCAAAAAACGTCTTTCTTCCCTTAACTCATGTCTGTGCAAACGCCTGCGGCTACTGCTCATTTAAAGAGCCGGTCGGTCCGGGCTGCGTAATGCCAAAGCAAGAAGTTCTTGCCACTCTTCAGCGCGGGGCACAGTTCGGATGCACCGAAGCCCTTTTCACCTTCGGAGAACGCCCGGGTCTTGAACGCGGATTTACCGCATATGTCAGGGAACTCGGCTATGATACAATTCTTGACTACTGTTATGCAATGTGTGAAAAAGCCATAACCCTTGGCATGCTGCCGCACACCAACGCCGGCATTCTGACGTACGAAGAACTCAGGCGTTTCAGAAAAGTAAATGCAAGCATGGGCTTAATGCTTGAAACCACCGCAGAAATTCCCGCCCACGAACACAGCCCCGGAAAACGCCCCGAAGTCCGCATTGAAATGCTTGAAAACGCCGGCCGGCTGAAAATTCCCTTTACCACCGGTCTCCTCTTGGGAATCGGTGAAACACGCGATGACCGTATAGATTCACTCAACGTCATTGCAGATATCGCAAAACGCTACGGACACATCCAGGAGGTTATTATCCAGAACTTCTGCCCGAAGGAAGGAACTGTAATGGCCTGCGTTCCCGGCGCTTCAATAGAAATCCTTGCAGACACCCTCCGGCTTGCAGCAGAAATTCTTCCCTCGTCCGTTTCCGTTCAGATTCCCCCAAACCTCGCCGATGCCGGAGCACTTCTGTCACTCGGCGTTGACGATTTGGGCGGCGTATCACCGATAACCATCGATTATATCAATCCTGAACACCCCTGGCCCGGCATTGATGCGCTGCGTGAAATCACAAAGGGCCGTATGCTTTCCGAACGCCTCTGTATTTACGAACACTACTGCACAGCAGAATGGGTTGATTCATCTCTTCTCCCCCTGGTGCAGAAATTAGCAAAGAAGGTTTACTCATGACAACAATCTACGAAACCCCGCGTCTGAAAATTGAAACAAAACCCGTACACCTGCCAAACGGCAATGACCGCGAATACCTTTTCGTCCAGCCGGTTGAAGCGGTCTGTATTCTTCCGACCGATGAACTGTATGTCTATTTAATCCGTCAGTACCGTGCGGTAATTAACAGCTACATTCTTGAAGTGCCTGCAGGCGGCATGGACCATGAAGGAGAAAGTCCGTTTGAGTGTGCAAAACGTGAACTTGCCGAAGAAGCCCGTTTTTCTGCAGGCAAACTCATTCCGCGGGGATATATCTATTCAAGTCCGGGATTCTGCACGGAAAAACTCTGGCTCTTTGAAGCACAGGGTTTAACTCCGTGCGAGGACCGTCCGCGTGACGATGATGAAATCATAGACGTTATCAGAATTCCGAAGGAAAAAATCCCGCAGATGATATCCCGCGGTCAGATTAACGATGCAAAAACAATCGCAGTTCTGATGCGCAGTTTAAATCCGGTACATTTCTGAATGTCTGACCCGCGTGAAAAAATAGAAAAACTGCTGCGGCTTGCCGCATCTGACAAAACCGGTGAATCAGCAGCAGCTTTGGCAAAAGCGCGGGCATTAATGGACAAATACGGATTTTGCGAGGCGGATTTTGCAAAAGAGGATACTGAAATAAAATCCGGGTTTGAAGCGGAAATCTTTCGCGCCCTAAAGGAGTTTGTTTCCGAAAAAGAGGCGCGTATTTTTATCCGGTCGCATGCATTTGTCAACCCGGATTCTGAGTATCAGGCAGGGGTTTTGGACGGGCTGCGCGAGGCGTGTTCGGTGATTCAGTCCGAATCAGACCTTTTTTCGCATGACAGGGCAGCAGATTTTCTTTTTGTCAATGAGGATGATTTGTTTGAAGGAGGCGTAAAAGCAAAAGAAGACGCGCCCGAGTGGGATACGCTTTTTGAATCGCATACGGCGGCCGACGCGCTTTTCGAAGACGGACCCAAAACGCCTTTGCTTTGGAAGAAAGGATATGATGAAGCGTATAATGCGCTGTATCTGTATCTGAAAAAATAAATTATTTTGTCGTAACCAAAGCACCCTCTTCGGTTACAATCATCGTATGCTCAAACTGCGCCACGAAACTGCCCGGAATATCACAAAGACAGTGATAACAGTATAAATCACCCTGACGCACAAGCGTTGGCAGCGCAAGTTCAGCCTTCGGCACACCAAGCCACCGGCGTGCAAAAGGCAACCCGTTCATTTCTGATGCCTTTTTCATGATTTTGCGACCGGCAGGAGACCGGACCGGAGCATCGCCCACAACCTGATAAATCTCCCCGCGGGGCGATTCATGAACATAACCGCTTCCGGTCGTTGCGAACGGTTCAACCGCAATAACATTGTCTAAACGAAGAACCGACGAGCCGTAAGCCCCCGTATTCGGAATGGAAAGCCCGTGGTGCAGACTGTAGCGTGCAAGCGCGTGACCCGTTAAATTGACAATCGGCAGACAGTTATAGGATTTTATCGTGTCTTCGACCACCTGACCGATTTCAGAAACAACAACCTCCGGCTTTACCACCTGAATTGCCGCCTCAAGCGCTTTTTGCGATGCTTCGCACAAGGCTGCATGATCTCCCAGATCAACCGTAACCGCCGTATCTGCAATATATCCGTCAATTTCCGTGCCGATATCAAGTTTTACCAGGTCGCCTTCGGAAAACACCCGTTCATCATCCGGTGACGCGGTATCGTGCGCTGCGCAGTCGTTTAACGAGATATTCGGCGGAAAAGAAAGCCCCGCGCCTGCAGAGCCGATTTCATCAACCACCCGGTCGAAAATGGTGCCAAGGGCAACCCCCGGCTTTATTTCGGCTGCGCATGTATGAAGCACGGCATGCGCAATTTTTCCGGCCTCAAGATAATTATCAAGTTCAGTATCGTTCATTCTATTATTAATTCCTCCTCATAGTTTGTAAATATTTCAAAACCATCCGCCGTCACAACACCCATGTCTTCAAGACGCACACCGCCGACACCCGGGTAATACAGACCCGGTTCGACCGTTACAACATGCCCCGGCATTAATTCACCGCCCGATGGCGATAAATTCGGCGACTCATGAATTTCAAGACCTACCCCGTGACCGAGACTGTGGATAAACCCTGAGTTTCCTGCGGTCTCAAAGCCTTTTTCCTTAAAGAAGGATACAACCGCATTGTGCACCTCAGCACCGGTTATTCCCGGTTTTATCATACCTTCTGCAAGCCGCTTTGCCTCGCGCACGGCTTCATACATTGCAATAATTTCCTCAGAAGGTCTGCCGCGGGAAACCGTACGCGTCATATCGGCAAAATATCCGCTGCGCATATCACGCGGGAACAAATCCATTACTATCGGCTGGTTTGCATAAAGCTGGCGTTCCCCTGCTGCATGCGGCATTGCAGTTTCGCTGCCGCAGGACACAATTGTGTCAATGTCGGATGAGCCCCCTTTGTGCATCTCGAAATGAATTATGTCGCGCACCATGTCAGAAGTAAGAGGTTTACCGTCCAAAAAGAGCAGACCCCCCCGCACCTCGGCGCGCCGTATTGCAGAAACAGCCGCATCAAGGGCGCGCTCGTTTACTTTCTGCACCGCCCGGATTTTTGCAAGTTCATCCTCGCTTTTTTCCATCCGGATTTTTTCCACCGTGCAGTTTTCATCGACAATGACTGATTCTGCTTCTTCCATGAGTTTTTGCGCAAACCCGATTTCCATCGTGCGCGGGATTAAAAGATGCGCGCCCGCAAACTGCACAATCATCCGTGCAGTTGCGCGCTCAATGTCGCACGTCTCTTTCAGAAGGGACGGCATATTTAAAGCGCTTCGTGTTATCACGCTGCATGCCGACTCTTTGCGCGCTCTCAGTTCCTCCATTACCGATACTATCAGGGTTGAAGAACCGTCCGCCTTATGCACATATATATACGGGTCGGTTGCAGAAAACCCGCTTACATAGCGCATATCCGCATTCGAGGCTGAATTATAGATAACATACGCATCACAGGACTGCCTGGTTATTTCCTCCGAAAGCCGTTTCATGAGTATCACTAATCTATAGGTTTCTCTAGATGTTAAGAGATGCAGTTTTTATCTATAAACTACAGATGTATTATGAATGGATGTAGAAGAAAGAGCACAGTTCAAGACCATGTTTCGTACATGCGTCCTGCTGCTGAATGCCTTCAGTATAACCTGCGCAATCGGTCTTTGTTTTGTCATTATACCTCCGGTAATGGGCAAAGCAGCCGTCTGGACCTGGGTTGTTGCCGCAGTATTTTTTGTCCTGTTTGGAATATCCCTGTATTTCTTTATCCGCAAATACAAATCAACCAAGGCGTGGCTGGATATCCACGGAACAACCCGTGCAGAGCGCAAGGCAAAAGAAGCAGCCGACCTTGAAACACAGCGTCTAAAGATAAGACGCGAGATGTTTGAAGAAGCTTGCGACGACCTCAAAAAAGAAATCGGAGAACTTACTGTCAGGTCCGCGGCATGCGAAAACGAACCGGACCGTGCGGCCGTTCAGAAAGAAATCGAGCAGAAACTTGCCGAGTTAAAGGGATATCAGGACAAACTGAAGGAACTGGAGAAAACCCATGCTTGAAAAAATCAGCGGCGAAGTAGACCTCCTCGAACGCCACCTTGCGGTGATGCGCGTGGTTGCAAAACAGGGACCGATAGGGATTATGAAACTTACCGAAGAACTGCATCAGTCGCAGCACCGGATTCGCTATTCCCTGCGTATTTTAGAGGAAATGCAATATCTCAAAGCAACCCGGGCAGGAGCTGTTGCAACTCCCAGGGCTTTTGAGATGCTTGAGCATTTCAATACCGACCTTGATGTACTCATTGAAAAGCTTAGTCAGCTCCGCATGGCTGAAAGCAACAATAACAAATAACAACCTTTAATACAATTAACTACCTATTTATTTAGGCAACACGTTGAGCCGCCATAACTCAGTTGGTAGAGTGTTTGGCTGTTAACCAAAATGTCACAGGTTCGAGTCCTGTTGGCGGCGCTCATCTTTTCCTGACTTTTACAAACTATTAATCCCTTAAACCGCCTATATACTTCCTCATCATGAAACCCGAGGAAGAAGTCGACTGGAAGATTTTTCATCTGGTGCCGGAATCAAAGCCTGCTCTCATATCCGAACTGATCGAAAAGACCGGATATGAACGAAGCGTTGTTGAAGCATCGCTTATGCGCCTTGAAAAATCCTGTCTCCTCACCGTTGCCGGTGAAGAAGTGCACGCAATGTCCATTCAGGACTTCTTCATGGCCAATGAGATAAAACAGAGCATGGCAGACGATCCCTTCCTCGAAATAGAAAACGGCGTAATAAAGGTACGAAAATGAAACTCAGTCCAGCATCCTATATCCTGCGCATCGGACACCGTCCGGAACGCGACCCGCGTGTAACTACCCATGTCGGCTTATCCTCCCGCGCTTTAGGCGCATCAGGCATGTATTTGTGCGCAGACGATGAAAAAGTCGCCCAAAGCATTGAAGATGTGTCACACCGGTTCGGCGGCGACTATTTCTGCAAAAACGATGTAAAGTGGAAATCCTGCATCAGACAGTTCCAGAAAGAAGGCGGAAAAGTTGTGCACCTCACCATGTACGGACTGCGCCTGCAGGATGTTATTGCAGACATCCGCAAAGAGGAAAAAATCCTCATTGCCGTAGGTTCTGAAAAAGTACCCGGCGATATGTATGGGATGGCTGACTACAATGTAGCCGTTGCAAACCAGCCGCACTCGGAAATCTCCGCACTTGCTCTTTTCCTTGACCACCTCTACGAAGGAAAGGAACTGGAACTTTCCTTTGACAACCCTGAGATTGAAGTAATCCCGACCGCAGTCGGAAAAACCACCAAAAGGCATGATCTGCCAGAAAACGATGAATAAGGGCTCAATTCTTGCAGCCGGATACACTACGCGCCATGTGGTCCGCTCCGCCGCGCGAGCAGGCTATACGGTCTACGCAGTGGATCATTTCTGCGACGAGGATTTAATTCCATACTGTGCCGACCATCTGGCGTTTGACGAAGTTGAGGAACTGCCGTTTGCCGTTGATGCCATGCTGAAAAAGCATGACATAGACTATGTTGTTACCACGTCCGGCGCGGAATTGCTGGATTTGCCCAAACGTCTTGGAACAGCACCGCAGACTGCCGCGCCCTTTATGGACAAAGGCGCAACACAGGCATTTTTTGAAAAAACCGGCGTTCCTGTGCCGGAACTTCTTCTTCCGGGAATATATCCTGCCATGCTCAAAACCACGTCAGGAAGCGGCGGATGGCGCAATGCGCTTGTGCGCAATGAAGATGAGGAAAAGACATGGTGCGAATTTGTGGAAAACGTGCCTTACCTTCGTCAGAAATTCATAGAAGGCCAGCCCGCAAGCGTCTGCTGTTTAGGCACGCCGGACGGACGCGCTATGGTTCTGACGACCAATGAGCAGATTCTTCGCGGCGGAGAAACATGTCAGTATGCTTTTTCCGGCTCGGTTACGCCGTGTTCTCATCCGATGGCAGCACGCATGAAGGAAACCGGCGAAAAAATAGCAGCCGCATGCGGCTGTGTCGGAACATTCGGCATTGATTTTGTCTTAACCGAAGATGAAGCCTATGCAATAGAAATCAATCCACGGTTTCAGGGAACGGTGGAAACCGTTGAGCAGTCGCTTGGTATTAACATATTTAAGCTGCACAAAGCGGCATGCGAAGGAGTTCTTCCCAAAACCGCTCCTGCCCCAAAGCAGTATGCGGTACGTAAAATTCTTGCCGCACCGCATGATTTAACGCTGAAAGCAGACCTTTCCGTTCTTGCGGATTTCATTACGGATATTCCGTCACCCGGCACCTTTTTCGAGGAGGGTGAGGTTATGTTTTCAGTAACCGCATCCGGTAAAACCCGTGAAGATGCTCTGGAGCGGTTGCATAAAAATATTAGTCTTGCCATCCAACATATATCTTAATGGCCGCAAAGAAAAAAGTCGATACAATAGAGGGTAAGAAGACGATGAAAAAAGAGGTGAAGAAACCGGTCAAGGCAGAGCCGAAGGCAGCAGCCAAGAAAGAGGTCAAGACTCCTGCAAAAGCCCCTAGCAAGAAAGAGGTCAAAGCACCGGCAAAAGCCCCGGCTAAGAAAGAGGTCAAAGCACCGGCAAAAGCCCCGGCTAAGAAAGAGGTCAAAGCACCGGCAAAAGCCTCTGGCAAGAAAGAGGTCAAAGCACCGGCAAAAGCCCCGGCTAAGAAAGAGGTCAAAGCACCGGCAAAAGCC
>DALTWF010000057.1 GCA_029987235.1 Methanocorpusculum sp.
TTGCACGTTTTCATGGGTTTGGGATGAGTATTAATTGCACGTTTTCATGGGTTTGAGCACAACAGCAGCCGGGAAAAATACCCGCCGGCATCTTATTCTGCGTCACTAAAATCCCGCCCGGATTTTGCAAAAAAGATGACTGAAAAATTACAGCCCGCAGACTTTTCTGATAAGGGCTGCGGCCTCTGCCTCGCGAACGCCGCCGCATTTTACTGCAAGCCCCAAATGATACTCAATAAGCTCTTTAAGTTCATCCGAAGGATGCATTACATAGCGCGTGGCATGAACCGAAGCATCGATAACAGCATTAAATCCGCGGTTTACCGGACGGATTCCCGGATTTATTATGTCTGAACCGGTTTGGATAAGTTCAACAAAATACGTCTGCTCTGTTTCGTTCAGAACATGTGCATCAAAAGAAATCCATGCATCAGCCGCGGCTAAAATCTGCATCTGTTTTCCGTTTTCAACGGAGATTTCCGCTAAGTCTACCGGCTTTGCATCGTTAAATGCATAATATGCATACGGATACGAATCAGATATAAAATTCGCCGTAACCCAGCCGTATTTAATGATATTTTCCGAGGTCTTTGAGCCCTTGAATAAAATCATCTTCGGCGTCTGACCGGCTTTATGGATAATCCCGATAGGTGCCGCGTTATCTTTTGTTACTGCGATTATTTCATTGATGCCAGTGCCTAACAGTCCCAATTCCACCCCTCCATAAGTGCGGTGAAGATTCCTGCGATGCAGATGTCAGCAAGAGAGCCCGGGTTGATTCCTTCCTTAAGGCAGAATGCATCAAAGGTTTCCGGACTCGTTTTGCCTGATGCTGCGTTCTGTGCGAGGGTTTTTACCGAATCTGCCGTCTGCGCGTCAAATTTCTTTGCAATAAAAGTATCTGCGTGGCGCGCCATCATTTTCAGAAACACTTCGGAAATCTTTGACGCGCCGCCTGTCTCTTTCAGCATATCGGCAAACTCGCGCGTTAAGGCAAATCCGTTCGTCCATTCGCGCGCAACCATGTCGTTTGGCGCTGACATTTCCATGACGTTTAGCATTGTCATTTTTTTGTCATAGAGCATCTGAATCGAGGCAGGGTCGTTTACATCCATCTCGCTTTCCTTGTTCGTTCTGACCTGCGTAAGACCGAATGCCTTGTAAAATAAAACGGCGTCTTCGACATCCGTTTTCTTTACAACAGCCTGTGCACCCGCAATTCCGCGCCCTTTTACGAGGGGCAGCAGAAGAATAAATGCCCCGAAATGGGTGTTGCCGCCTGAATGATTGTTTGTCCGGTCAACCGCGTCATAAAATGCACGGCCGAGGGGCATTTCATCGATATGGTCAATAACCACACGGGCGCGGGAGGCGCTTGAGAGGAAATGGCTTAAGTTTGTGTCGTCATAGTCGTGAAACCGGTCAACGTTTCCCGGTTTGCATTTTGCCGTGACTTCAAGAAGCATGGCAAATTCCGCTGCTTCTGCGGGGGAGAGATTATTCTTTGCTGAAGACATAGTTCATCATCTGTGTGCCGAGCCGGCGTTTTAAGTCCATATAGACGTCGTTTTCAAGGCCGATTGCTTTTGTAATCATTTCTCTGAACATGCACGGGGTTGAGGTTTTGCAGCAGAAGGCAAGGCTTCCAAAACAGGTGTGGCTTCCTTCGGCAAGGGGTGTGTCTGCGGTCAGAACTTTCTTTAGTTCAAGGTATTCCTCGCGGGCAAGACCGGTTTTTTCGAGGAAGGGAAGAAGGGGGCAGCTTTTTACCGGCATGCAGCAAAAGGCAAGAGAGCGTATATCTCCTCCCCTGCAGAGTTGTTTTGGCGCATTGTACCAGCCGACTGATTTTGCTGTTTCGGTGATGAAATAGTCCAGTGCTTTGAGGGTGTCGCTGTCTGAATGGCGGGCGACTGAAACCAAATCAGCTCCATGGCTGAAGTAGTCCATCATAGTGTCAGGGCTGTCAACGCCGTTATTTGCGATGAGGATGAGGGGGCAGGCGTTTCGTATCTGGCGGATTTTTGCGTGTCCGAAGTCCATGCAGTCTACGTGAAGAATAGAGGCGCCTGCTTTCCAGAGTTTGTGTGCGAGGTCGGCATCGTTTACGATTCCTGCGCGGAATTTAACGGAGACGGTGTATCCTGCTTTTGCAAGGGTGGTAACTATATTGCAGAGGGTGTCTGTATCGGTGAGGAGTGCTTCGCCGCATCCTGCGTCTGTCATGGGTTTCTGGCGGCAGTGTGCGTCTATTTCATATACAACTGCGGCACCTGTTTTTTCTGCGGCAGCTAAAAATGCGGCCGGGTCTTTTCCTCTGAGGTTTAAGCCGCAGAGTATGCCGGTGCCTTGCAGTTTCTTTGCTTCGGCGGCTATTTGTTCAAGGTCATGGTCGAATTCTTTGCGGCCGCAGGTCTTTATTTCTTCGGATGCTTTTTGTGCCGCGGTATCTATATTAAAGCCGCCTAAAAATGCCGCCCCGAGGTGGTTTTTGCGTGCAAGGGCGTATTCGGCGTCGGTGCTTCCTGCCATGGAGGCAAGGACTATCGGTGTTTTCAGCGGTGTTTTGTTGATGGTGAGGAACATGGTGTCTTGCGGCATAGTTGTGTAGTATATTGGTTTGCAGGGGTAATTATGGTTTGGTGCGAATGTATGCAGATGACTTGTTCCGGGGGTGAAAAAAAGTCATCAGGGTATTTTTACCGCATAAAATGAAATCGACCCGGGCATTGAACTTTATGAGGTAATGAAACGGGT
>DALTWF010000034.1 GCA_029987235.1 Methanocorpusculum sp.
ATACGAAATGACGATGAACCATATTGTGAAATTTCACATGAAATGACGATGACCCAATAAAAAAATAAAAAAGGTTCTTACGAACCTTCGTATTTTGTATCGTATTTGTCATTTAAGACAATATCTTTTACCACTTCATTTGCATTGATGATAACATCCGGCCAGATACGTACACCGGAATGAATAGTAACACCGTTTCTGATAACTGTTCTGGGTCCGACAACGGTATTGTGCTCAATCGAACAGTTATTGCCGATATGCGTGTCAATATCAACAATACTGCCTGAAATAGTAGTGTTTTCACCGATAATGCAGCCTTTATAGAGCGATGAGGAGAAGAGCTTTACATTATCCTTGATTACACAATTGTTGCCGATACTTGTATACGGACCGATAATGACATTTTCGCCGACAGTAACACCGTTTCCAATTAATACCGGACCGACAACGCGCGAGCCTGCGCCAAGCGTAATGCCGTCGCCGAATTTAACCGGACCGGTGATATGTGCGTCTTTTACATTTAACGTTCCAAGCACGCTTGTTGAGCCGCTTTCCTGCAGTTTCCACTTTTCAGCTGCACGAAGCATTGCCGGATTTCCGACATCGGTCCAGTTGCCGCGTGCAAGCCAGCCGTTAATCTGGAATCCCTTGTCCATTAACAGCGGGAAGAGGTTTTTGGCGAAATCAAACTTGGTGTTTTCCGGAATGAACTCGAAAATCTTCGGGTCGCATACGTAAATTCCGGTGCTTGCAAGATTTGAGAAAATCTCTCCCGGCGCCGGTTTTTCATGGAATCTGCGAATCCGCAGGTTTGCATCAACTTCTGCAATACCGAATTCACGCGGGTCTTCAACGCTGATTAAACCAATCGATACAGTGGCAGACGACGCCATATGCTCACGGTAGAACTCAAGCAGGTTGAGGTCGGTCATGTGGTCACCGCCTACAACAAGGAACGGGGCATCATCAAGGTATTTCTGGGCGTTTTTCACGCTTCCGGCGGTACCGAGCTTGATTTCCTCGGAAACATAGGTGATATTTGCACCATAAAGCGACCCGTCGCCTAATGCTTTCTGGATGTCGTCACCAAGATAACCTATGGTTATAATAATATCCGTAAATCCGAGATTGGCAAGATGTGTTACCAGATGTACAATTGAAGGCTGGTTTGCGACCGGAATACAGGGCTTCGGACGCTCAAAGGTAAGAGGACGAAGACGGGTGCCTTCACCTCCGCACATAATGCAGGCTTTCATTCTTGATATATTTGTACTGATAGGATATGATGTTTGTGAATAGAAATCCAAATTCATATCCCGTTGTCATGCAAATACTTCTCTGAACATGATTACACATACGTTCAAAAACATCAAACTCCCCGCCCTCGGTCTTGGCATGATGCGGCTTCCCACGGTAAATGGAAACGATGCAAAACCAGATCAGGAAAAAATCAATGAAATGGTCGCATACGCAATGATGCACGGGCTCAATTATTTTGATACCGGCCCGGGATATCACGCAAAACAGTGTGAACGCGTGACCGCTGAAGCCCTGAAGGATTACACGCGCAGTTCTTATTTTCTGGCTGTAAAATTCCTGGGCTATGATATTTCCGATGTTAACCGGGTTGAAGAGGTCTTTTCCCGTCAGCTGAAAACCTTCAATACAGACTATTTTGACTTTTATCTTATGCAGAACGTATGTGAATCAAATATCTCTTATTATCTTGATGAAAAATACCGGATACACGCTTATCTCAAATCGGAAAAAGAGGCAGGCAGAATAAAATATCTCGGTTTTTCCGCGCACGGAAAAATCGATGTTATGGAAGCTTTTTTAGAAAAATACGGAGCTGACATGGATTTCTGCCAGATTCAGTTAAACTGGCTTGACTACGAATTTCAGGATGCATGCGAAAAACTTGCGCTTCTCAAAAAATACCATCTGCCGGTCTTTGTCATGGAACCGCTGCGCGGCGGAAAACTCGCTTCTCTTTCGCCTGATGCAGAAAAAACTCTTGCAGCATTCAGAACTCTCTCTCCTGCTGCATGGGCGCTGAAATATCTTCAGTCGATACCGCAGGTTGCAGTCGTTTTATCAGGAATGTCGGATATGGAACAGTTAAAGGAAAATATCGCCGCAATGGAGGAATATTCCCCGACCACAGAAGAAGAAAACCGGGCGCTTTATGCGATTTCACGCGAAATGACAAAAGGGGTGCCCTGTACATCATGCAGATACTGCATTGACCACTGTCCGAACGGACTTGACATCCCGTGCCTGATAAATACCTATAACGAGTACAAATTCACCAATGGCGGCTTTGTGGCACCCCATTTCCTTGCATCACTTCCCGAAAACAAGCGCCCCAGTTCATGTTCAGCGTGTGGCGCGTGCGAAAAAGCCTGCCCGCAGAGAATAGAAATTACAAAAGTAATGGCGGATTTTGCAAAACTTGCCGGCTATTAATAACCGCCTAATCTTTCTGCACTTGCCGCGCAGTGACGCGCCCGCTCTGATTCACCAAGCGCATCAAGTACGCGCGCCTTTTTCATCCATAATTCCGCATCTTCAGGCGTGATTTCACACGCTTTTTCAAACGCGGAAAGCGCTTTTGTATATTCCTCAAGCGCACCGAACGCAAGCGCAAGATTTGTCCAGTTCAGCACTTCATCCGGATTAAGTCTCGCAGCACGCTCAAAACAGTAAATAGCACCCTCACTGTCGCCTGATTTAAAGAGCGTCACGCCCCGCGCGCACCACACCGAATCAAGAAGAGGCGCAACATCAGTGGCACACTGCAAAATCCGCAGCGCGTCTTCAATCTTTCCGTTTTCATCCATAGCAAGACCGAGTTCTGCAAGATAACCGCCGTTTGCCGGCGCAAGTTCCACGGCTTTTGCAAAAAGCAGTTCCGCCTGACGGAAATTACCCGCATCACGCTCAAATTCACCGCGCTCAAACCAGAGCGCTGCATTGGAAAACTCGTCTGCCATAAAAAAGAGTTAGTCTCTCTTAATGAGAGCTGCTGCACCAAGAACTGCAAGACCTGCCAGGATACCTGCAATCGGCACTGGTGATGCAGGAGGTACAGTCGGAGCAGAAGTCGGGTTTAAAGGCTGAAGCTGAATGCTGTAGGTTAACGTCTGACCTGCTGCCGGAACCTGTAAATCATCACGCTCTACCGTTGTCCATCCCGGTGCGGAAACCTTCACACCCTTGCTCGGAGTGCCTGTGGTGTAAACCGGAATCTGCGCAACACCGTAAATATCGGTGTAACCTGCAACAGATTCATCACCGCTGATTGAGATGAGAGAAACCTTTGCGCCGATTACATTGGTCTGAATCTTGTAAATACCGCGGTCACCGCCGACAAGACCGCCCTGGGAGGAGTCAAGGTTAACGGTTACAAATTCGGTTTTACCTGCAGCAGGATTTGAAACCTCTGCACCATTGGTGAAATATCCTTCTTTGGAAACAATTACTCTGTTTACCGGAGTTCCGGTGGTGTAAACGATAAATTCGCACTGACCGTTTGTAATAATCTGGGTATCGTAAACCTGGTTGTTAATGTTTACAAGAGATGCAGATGCTCCGTCAACATTACACTTTACCTGAATGAAACCGCGTTCGCCCCCAGTGGTGTCTGCAGCTGCTGCCGAAACAAAGCAGGCTAAAACGACAAGTCCAATCAGTACATACATACTTTTTTTCATGATTCACCTGATCAGAAACAATGTTCTGTAACTAATACTGCTACTCAATAGTATAAAGAGTTGTTTAAAAAAAGTTTAGTCTCTTCTAAGGAAGAAAACTGCAAGACCAAGACCTGCCAAAACTCCTGCAAACGGCAACGGAGACGTTGTAGAACCTGCAGATGTTTGTGTCGGATATCCGATGAAAACCATGGTTTTTGTCGGCACTGGAGTCTGAGTGTACGTTATCTGGGACTCCGGAGTCTTGTTCAGATATGCATGATATGTTACCACATTATTGTCTGTCGGAGCAACATCAACATCAATAACCTCTGTATCCCATCCGTATGATGAGATAGTGATTGTTTTAATCCTGTATTCCTCTCCTTTTATCGGAATATGTGCATAACCGAATCTGTTCGTATATCCGGTAAATGTATCAATATTGTATTTGGTTTTTAACTCGACCTTTGCTCCGAGTACATTTGTATATACATCTATGTATCCGTGGTTGCTGCCGGTAAACAGAATTGAATCGCCCGGACTGATTGAGGTGGTTACACGCTGACCCGGAACAGGAGAGTTATGAAAATCAACGGCATTGGTAAAATGCGCATAATCTTCTGCAATGATTTTATCAATCGGAACTGTCAGCGAGTTTACATAGAACTGGCATTTGCCGTTAACAGGAGACTGTGTTTCAATTACTGTATTGTCGCTTACAATAGAAATCTTGGCAGATTCCACACCGCATGAAACTTCCAGAAGTCCGCGAGCATCTTCTGCAGCGCCGTATCCTGCAAAGAGAGCAAGTCCAATCATACACACTAAAAGCGGTACAAGGATTTTTTTCATAATATATATTTATTGTACTGCGCGATATAAATGTCCTTCTCTCAAAATCTTTCAATAGACAGATATGCAAACAGTACCGGTAACTGCCCCGGGATGTACAAAAAAAAGTTCCGGATTATAGTTCCGGAAATCAGATGCGCGGATTACACGCACTCTGCTTTTACCGTATTTCTGCGGTTAACCAGTGCCATTCCTGCCTTAACATCATCTTCATTAATCTCCTTGCGGCCGGCAAGAAGTGCTGAGATAATAGCTTCAGTCAGCATCATGCGCAGGTCGGCGCCAGAAAAGCCCTCCGTCATTTTGGCAATGGTCTTGAAATTAATGGTACAGGGGATACCTGAGGCAACATGATGCAAAATCGCCTCACGCATCTTTGCATCAGGCAGAACAAACTCCACAACCTCGTCAAAGCGGCGCCAGATTGCCGCATCAAGCATTCCTGCATGGTTTGTTGCGCCGATTAAGATAACCTGGTTTTTCATCAGGTTGATGTGGTCGATTGATTTTAAAAGCGTGTTTACCGCGCGTTTCATGGTTCCGTTGTCATCAGAAATACGCGTCTTTGCAAGGTAGTCGAATTCGTCAATAAAGAGAATACACGGCGCGATTTTCTTGGCAAGGTCAAAAATCCGGTCGATATTTTTCGAAGTCTCACCAAGATACTGCGAGGTAATCATGGAAAGTCTGACCTCAAGCACCGGCATGTGAACAGCGCGGGAAAGCGCAAGGGCAAACGAGGTTTTTCCTGTTCCCGGCGGACCGACCAGAAGAATGCGGCCGAGTTCATAAATCCGGTGGGCACGCAGGAATTCCTGGTTTTCAAGCGCGGTCTGAACTTTTTCCACGATTGCAAGCTGTTCGGGCGTGCAGACAAGGTCTGAGAGTGAAAATTCTATTTCTTCCGGCGCATAAGGAACTATCAGTTCAACTGCTTCCTTCATTGACTCGGATTTTTCCGAAGCCGCGTCCAGTTTTCCGTTTAATGCTGCAAGTGTGTCTTCAAAGAGCGGGATTTTTGCACGCGCATCTTTATAGGAAACGGATTTTTCGCCTGCGGTCTCAAGGGCTAAAGACAGGGCCGGATTTTCAAGTACTTTGTCGACTCCGGCCTGTTTTAAGTACCATTTGCGTGCGGGAGCAGACGAGGACAGAGTAATCTGTCCGAGGTCGCTTATGATGAGATAGGTATTTTTTTTGTCTGCAATAAGTTCACGCACTGCAAGTTCCGGGAAAGCCGTACGAAGAACGCCTTCTTTTATAGTGACCGGACGTGCAATTACTCCTGCCGCTTCCGGGCAGAACATCTCGCGCATGAACGGAGGAATATCGTTTACTTCAAGCGAGGGGTTGGTATTTACTATTTCCGCGGTTAATACAAGCTCGGTAAGCTGCAGTAATCCGGGACTGACTGGTTGATTTGCCATGTTTGTCCATACATATTGGCGCGGAGGCGGCATAAGTCTTACTTATACAGTCACCAAACTTTCTTTATCTCAAAAATGCAATATATAGTCATCTATGCCGGGGCATTTCGAGATATCTGATATTCTGAATAAAGTAGAGATGGGGGAACTTTCGCCAAAAGACGCCGAGCGCCTTATTTTAGATTCTGCAGTTGAGCGAGTGGAGGATGTGGCAAATATCGATATTGAGCGCGTTGCCCGGTGCGGAATGCCTGAGGTTGTCCTTGCCGAGGGTAAGGATACGGATTCTCTTGTCAAAATAATGCATGCGTTTGTCAAAAAAACCGGGCGCTGCGTGGCAAGCAGGATAACTGATGCGCAGACCGAAGCCGTATGCCGTAATCTGCCGGCCAAAATCACCGCAGAACCGCGGGCGGGCGGCATTCTGATTTTATCAGACGGAACCCGGCCCAGACCCTGCGGCGGTGTTGTGGGAATAATTACGGCCGGAACCTCTGATATCAGAGTCGCAGAAGAGGCCCGCGCCATTGCCGAGGAAATGGGATGTACGGTTCTTACCTCCTATGATGTAGGCGTTGCCGGCATTCACCGGCTCTTTCCTGCAATTAAGCGCCTGGCAGGTGCCGATGTCTATGTGGTCTGCGCCGGGCGCGAAGGAACACTTCCCTCAGTCGTTGCAGGGCTCGTAAACAAACCGGTAATCGGTGTTCCGGTAAGTACCGGATACGGTTACATGGGCAAAGGCGAGGCGGCACTTGCTTCAATGCTTCAGTCCTGCGCGGTAATAACCGTGGTAAATATTGATGCAGGATTTACCGCAGGAGCGTTTGCGGCGCGGACGGCTGCTTTAATTGCGGAGGGGCGCAAATGAGACGCGGACTTTACATCGGACGCTTCCAGCCGTTCCATAACGGGCATTTAGCGGTTATCGAGGGCATTTCACAGGAAGTGGACGAACTGATTATCGGTATCGGAAGCGCTGACGCAAGTCACACGCTAACCGACCCGTTTACAGCAGGCGAGCGTGTTTTAATGATTACCCGCTCGCTTTCGCATCTGAAAATCCCGTATTATGTTATTCCGATTGAAGATGTGAAACGAAATGCCTTGTGGGTTGCACATGTAAAATCCATTGTTCCGCCGTTTGATGTCGTTTATACCTCAAATCCGCTCGTAATCCAGCTTTTCCGCGAGGCAGGATGCGAGGTAAAATCACATCCCATGCATGCGCGCGAATCACTTTCGGGAACAGTAATCCGCGCACGGATTCTTGAAAACAAGGAAATTGACGGATTTCTGCCGCAGGATGCAGTTTCTGTAATAAAAGAAATCGGCGGTATTGAACGGATGCGGGAAATCGCAAAAAACGATTATTAATTCTTTTTTCCCGCCGTCAGTTCTTTTCTGATGTCGTTTTTTATCTTCTGCATAAAAAGCATCATTACAGAAGTAACCAGTGCAATTACTCCGATAATCAGGGCAATTCCTGAAACAAGGGCAGTTCCTGCATTCATCGAGATAAGCGCAGCTTTGTAAAGAACCGCGGCACCCGCACAGAAAAGAAGAGATGCTGCAAGTAAAATCAGCGCATGGCTTTTTTTCGTCATTGCAAGCCGCCAGACAAGTCTTGTCCAGAAGCCGTCGTCTTTTTTTGATGAGGTTTTTTCCGGCATAGGTATTATTTTTCAAGAATAAGGTAGGTTGCCGATGTTTTGGATAAAAGAAGACCATCCGGACTTCCTTCATGCACTTCCGCCTCGGTATAGGCAATACGCCGCCCTTTTCTGAGAATGGTCGCAACTGCATAAATATCGCAGTCATGCGCTCCTTTGATAAACGAGGTATTTTCGTTTACCGTGGTGCAGCCCTGATTTTCTTCAAGCAGCGTGCAAAGGGCAAGGGCTATTGCTTCATCGGCAAGAACCACATAAAATCCCCCCTGTAAAAATCCCGCGCCGTTATGGTTTTTTTCGGAAACGGTCATTTTCAGAACCGCTTTTCCCCCACCCCAAGACACCGGGGTGATGCCAAGGGTAACAAAGGTGTTGTTTGCTTTCTGACCTGATTTTTCTATTTTTTCGATATACGGATGCATTTTACTCACTTTTACGCTTTATTTTCCTCAGGACTTACCGACCACCCAAGCGTGTCGTTGTAGATTTTTTCCACTTCGCTGTCAATGCTTTTAATGGTAATCAGTTTCGCACGTTTTTCCATAGGAGGATTCATTTTCGCCTCTTTTTCATATCTGCCGATTTCTTTTTCAAAGTCATCGGGAAGTCGGCTTATGCCCTGAAGGACGCTTATCATTTCACGCGACATATAGTTGTCAATCTGGATTTTGCGCTTTGCCGTATGGGACATGCGGCCGATTAACTGGCAGATTTCCGCATGGTCCTCGGGCGAGAGCTGGTCTGCGAAATCATAGGATTCAATGACTTTGAGGATTTCAAGGACCGGCAATACCGCTTCAGGGGATATGACATATACTGTATAGTCTGCAAGGGAATACTTGAAGGTGTCTAAAACGGACAGTGTGCTTGACGGAACGACAAGGAAAGCGTCTTTCCGGACTTTTTCGTTTTTGCAGTATTTGTCCATTCCTTCCGCCTGCTGCTTTAAGTACGCCGGGAAATTGTCAAGGTCTTCCGGGTTTTTCGGTGATTTCGCATCGAAAATCGTAAACATGCCGCCGATTATGAATGCATTGTCCGGGGTTCCGCGATAGGGGTATGCGGATTTTTCACAGAGAGCAAAGTCGTATCTGTTTGCAATTTCGCGCATATAGTCTTCAACTTCGCTTTCATGGCGTTTCCAGGATTTTTCAAGCATTCTGTTGTGTTCTTCGATTCTGTCAAGTTCTTTTTGTTCCAGTTCCCTTTTTGCAGTGCGCTGTTCTTCCATCAAGGTGTTTAAGGCGGTGACGTTTTTCTCATATTCGCGGGTCTGTTCCTCTTTTACCCGTTCATCTGCGGCTATTTTCTTTTTTGCCTCGGTGAGTTCGGTGAGTTTTGCCGTATATTCGGTTTTGAGCGCGGAATAGTTGTTCATTTCACTTTCACGGCTCGCTTTTACGGTGGTCAGTTCGTCATGCGTCTTTCTTAAGTCTGACTCGGCTGCCGCATATTTATTCTCCAGGTCCCGTGCTGCGGTATTTGCGGCATCAAGACGGCTTTCAAGGAGAATTACTTTGTCCTGTTTTGTTCTGTTTTCCGATGCAAGTGTTTCTATCTGCTGTTTCAGACCGGCTGCTGTGTTTTGTTCGGATTCAAGCTTTCCGCGGACTTCGGCAAGTTCCTGTTTTGCGGAATTGTAGCGGTTTTCAAGGTCAGTATGTTCTGTTTTCAGGGTTTGCAGGTCTGATTCAGTTTTCCCCGCGGCCTCTGCTTTATTTTTGTATTCTATTGCCGCAGTTTTCGTATTTTCATAGTCGGTCTGAAGTTTTTCGTATTTTCCGCTGAGGTCGCGTACGTTTTCTTCGCCTGTTTTTCGTGCGGCTTTTTCTATTGCAAGACTGCTTTCCGCATCGGATTTTTCTGTATACAGGGCGGAAATACGTGCATCTTTTTCGCGTTCGCGCATTTCGCCTGCGGCAAGGCGGGATTCGAGAGTCTGCTTTTCAAGCGTGATGCGGGAAAGATTTGCGCTTTCTGCGCGTGCACTTTCTTCAAGGCGTGTAATGTCTGCTCTGCATGTGTTAAGTTCCATCCGGTATTGATTTTCCCGCCCGGCAAGGTCTTCTGATGCGCGCCTTGCGGCCTTTTTTATTTTTTTCCAGGAAAACAGCCTGGCGAAAAATCCGATTTTTTCCACGCCGGCTAAAAACCGCGAGGCTTCAGAGGTATCATTCATAGTAATAGAATGGTTTGTTCTACTATGTAATACTATGGAAATACTGTGGAAAAAAGGTGCGGGAAAAATGGATTATAATTGAGAGACCAGGTCGCGCAGAACGGCTTCAGGGTCTTTTGCCTTTACCACGCCTGATGCAAGAAGTACGCCGTCTGCACCGAGGTCTATTGAGGTGCGTACGCATTCTCCGGTCTGTATTCCCGCGCCGCAGAGGACTTTGACGTCTGGATTGATTTTGTGAACTGCATTTACGGTATTTCTGATAATTTCCGGGTCGGCTTTGGCAACCGAGATGCCGGATCCGATTAACTCGGGGGGTTCGACTGCAACATACGTGGGGGAAAGGGCTGCTGCTGCAAGTGATACTCCGACGTTGTTTGTGCAGACAACGGATTCAAGGTGGTTGAATTTTGCGGCTTCAACACAGGCTTCGATTTCGGCAAGGGTAAGTCTGCGTTCGGAGTGGTTGATTAATGAACCGGTACATCCGGCGTTTCTAACGGAATATGCCGGAACACGACCGGTATATGCTCCTTCAACCGCGTCTATATGCTGCGCATATACCGGTACTTCATAGTGTTTGCAAAACGGGTGGAGGTCGACAAACTGGGGTGCGATTCCGATGGTAATGCCGGTTTCCTGCATTACCAGTTCGGCTGCGGCGGCAATTTGTCCTCCGTTGTTTCCGGTTCCTTCGCGGTACGATTTGAAATTAATGAGGATGAAAGGAGAGGGCATTATTTCCTCTTTACCTGGATAACATCACCTAATGTGGTTGCTGCTACGCCGCCGGTTTTTGTTTTTTCCTCAGCGCTTTCTGCGTCAAGGAGTTCAATGCCGAGTTCGGTTTCAAGTTTCTTTCTTTCGGTTTCGGTCGGGGCGCGTTCGCCGCGTTCGAATTTCTTGATGTCGCCTTCCTGCATTTTCAGGATGAAGGCAAGGTCGTTCTGGGTGTATCCTTTGGCTTTGCGTGCGTCTGCAATGCGTTTGGGGTAGTCTTCGACGATGTCGCCTTCGATGTAGTCAAACATATCGCGTTTGCGAGGCTGGGATGGTGCGCCCTGGCGGGGTGCGCCGCAGGAGGGGCGGGACTGGGGGCGGGCACCGAAGGAGGTCTGTTTTGCCTTCGGTCCTGCGACCTCGGTTCCGTGCTTTGCACAGCTGTCACAGACTTTCATGGGCTTGGAGCCTTCTATCTGTACAAGACGGGCTCCCTTTGTTATGGGAGCTCCGCATAACTCACAATATTCTGTCTGCATACTTACTATATATCTTGCTTGTATTGCATTAAATTCTTTTCATAATGATACAGGGGTATCGGGTGAAATTTCTGACGGAAAAAACCGGGTGACTTATTTTTGGATGAAAATAAGTCAGTGACTTATTTTTGAGGGATGTTTTGAACTGCATACAAAAAATTGAATATCTTGCGAACTAAATATAGTTCGTATGGAAGGATATGTCAGCATCAAAGAAGAGGTCCTGAATCAGATTCAGGAACATCTTCCGGAATTAACGAGACGTTTCGGTGTACAGACTCTCGGTATCTTCGGTTCGGTTGCACGGGGCGAGGATGATGTTAATTCAGATGTGGATATCCTGTATCTTTTTGAAGAGGGACGGGGAGGTATGCGGGATCTTGCAGGTCTGAAGTTCTATCTTGAGGATCTGTTCGGGCGAAAAACAGATTTGATTTCAATAAATTATGTGTCGCCGCTGATTCGCAGTTATGTCGCGGCTGATGCTATATTATACGGGCAAAAGGCGGCAATAGTATGAAAGGCTGTGCTCTTTCTGATGAAATTTTAGTCGGGCATATTCTGAACGAATGCAGGAAAATTCTTGCAATTACAGAGAAAATTGATTATGAGATTTTCAAAAGGGAAACACTGTATCAGGACGCGCTTATTCGCCCGCTTGAAATAATCGGTGAAGCTGCCGGAAATCTCTCAGAGGATTTCTGTACTTCTCACCCAGATCTGCCGATTCGTGAAATGCGGGCCATGCGCAATATATTAGCCCATCAGTATTACAAAGTCGATATTGATTATGTCTGGATAACGGTCACCGAAGATGTTCCTTTAGTCTATGACGAACTTTCCTGAAAAGTCTGACAGTTATCGGGCTTCCGCAACCTAAAAAAAAAGAATACTCCGGATTATTTCCGCAGTATTTTTGCAATCGTCTTTTTCATCAGCGGAATATTAATCGGCTTTGGAATATGCTCGTTCATACCAGCGGCAAAGGCAGCCTCGCGGTCTTCGGCAAAGGCATTGGCGGTCATCGCAATAATCGGGATGGTTTCCACACCGTTATGGAGAGCACGGATAGCCTGCGTTGCGTCATAACCATTCATTCTCGGCATCTGAACATCCATTAAGATGACATCAAAGTCGCCGGGTTTTGCATGTTTCATCCTTTCAACGGCAATATCGCCGTCTTCTGCCGTTTCAACAGCAAACCCGTTTTCAGTGAGAATGTCTTCGGCGATTTCGCGGTTCATTTCATTGTCTTCAACCAAAAGAACACGGAGTCCCGCAAAATCATACTCTGCATCCGCAGCACCTGAATTCTGTTTATCTTCGTCTGCCTGTTCTCCGCAGGCTTTGGTTAACACCCGGTGCAGGTCGGATACAAACAGCGGTTTGGATACAAATCCGGTAACGCCCGCATCCATTGCTTCTTCTTCAATATCAGAGTAGTCATATGCCGTCAGAATAATAATCGGCGCCTTGTCACCGACCAATTTCCTGATACGGCGGGCGGTTTCAATGCCGTTCATATCCGGCATCAGCCAGTCGATGACATAGACTTTGAACAGGTCGCCAATCTGCAGCGCCTCTTTTGTGCGGATAAGTGCTTCATGACCCGATACGCACCATTCGCCGCGCATTCCGCAGTCGCGAAGCATCTTTGAGACACTCATGCAGGTGTTTGAATCATCGTCAACCACAAGACTGCGCATGCCTTTGAGTTCCGGAATCGGCTCGGGCTTGTGATGCGTCTTTGCAAGTCTGAAATCAAAGACCAGAGTGACTTCGGTTCCCTTGTTTTCCTCGCTTTCGATGGAGATTGTGCCTCCCATCATGTCCACGATGCTTTTGGTAATCGCCATGCCAAGACCGCTGCCCTGAATGCCTGAGACCGTAGACGACTTTACCCGGGTGAACGGGTCGTAAACCGTCTTAAGGAACTCGGGACTCATGCCTATTCCGTTATCCCTGACACAGAACTGATAAGTTGCGTATTCGCCGGAGACGGCCTTTTGCAGGACACGAAGCGAAACGGTGCCGCCTGCAGGGGTGTATTTGATTGCGTTGGACAATATGTTTAACAGAACCTGGTTTAAGCGCAGCTTGTCGCAGTATATGTCTTCATCGGTGAGATCTACCGTATCAATGAAGAACTCAAGCTGCTTTGAGTGGATGTCTGCTGTAACAATGTCGCGCAGGGTGTGTAAAATGACGGCAAGACTTTCCGGTTTTTCCTCAATATTCATCTTTCCGGACTCGATTCTGGACATGTCAAGCACATCGTTGATTAAGGAAAGCAAGTGGTCGGAGGACTGGGAAATCTTGGCCAGATAACTCTGTACCAGCTCTTTGTTGTCGATATGGGATGCGGCAAGACCGGTAAACCCTATGATGGCGTTCATCGGCGTGCGGATGTCGTGACTCATGTTGTTTAAGAACGTGGTCTTGGCGCGGTTTGCCGACTGTGCCATGTTCAGAGCTTCTTCAAGTTCGGCTCTGTACCGTTCCTCTGCTGCAATCTGTTCACGCACAAGCGCGTCTACGTCACGGTAGGCGAATACATAGTTTGTTTCGCCCGATTCGGTTACGGCTTTTGCATAACACATCTGGTGGTAGTCAGCCTCGCCCGTTTTCATGCGGCGTTTGAAGGTTATTGCATAAATACCGTTGTCCGGGGTGTTTTTGACGATTTCGTCCCACGATGATGCTTTCATCACGCGCTCTTTGTCTTCGTCGTCAACATAGTTTTCCACATACCATTTCATGCCGGTGTCGTAATCCGGCTTTTCTTTGCCGTATTCGACACTTTCCATTACAGTATTCTGCTTTACTGCACGGTGGAGTTTTACGGCATGCGTCTTTCCGTCCAGCGTCCAGATGGTGTGGTATTCACGGGAAAGACCGTTGATTAAGAGTTTTACCTCGCGGGCGGCTTTTTCTTTTTTGTGCTGTTCGGTGGTGTCCCAGACACCGATGAGCAGCCGGGTTTTTCCGTCTTCATCAATATGCCGCACGGCTTTGTTGAGTTTCCAGCAGTATCCATCCGGTATTTTCCAGCGGACCTCAAGGTCCTGCGTAATGCCGGATTTGGCAATCTGTTTCAGGTTTTCCGCGCTGAAATAGTCCATGAACAATTCCCTGTCTTCTTCATGGATGATTGTGTCTGAAATAGAGCATGCTTCTTCGAAAATGTTGCGTCCCTGCTTTTTGGGCATTGCTTCAAGTTCGTCCGAATGACCCGGATTCAAGTATATGTCATAGGCGCCTGATTCAGGGTCCATAATAAACATGGCGTCAAGGTCGCCGAAGAGCGAGAGCATTAACTGCGCTTCGTGCGAGACGGCTTCTGCCTCCTGCTGTTTTTTCAGTTCCTCGGCGGTGACATTTTTCAGTGCGAAGATAATGTTTGTTTTCTTCGACGGGGAGGGGAAGAAGGTTACTTCAATCCAGTATACGTCAGCGCCGACGGTCGCACGCGAGCGGAAGACGTATTTGTCTCTGCCTTTCAGTTTTTCCGCGATTTTTTCCGGCGTAATGCGGGAAAGAAGTTCTTTGCTGTCTTCTTTTGATACCTGCTGTGCGGCGGCTTTTACCCAGGTGTACAGGTTCGTGCCGCCGAATTTCTGATACATCTCTTTGAAGTGGGGCGTGTCGCGGTAGTGGTGTACAATTTCTCCGGTGGCACCCTCGAATTCAATTACCGTCCTGTAGTCACCGGAGATGTGTTCCATGACTTTATAGTATGCCTCATCGAGTTTGCGGGTGATTTCTTCTTCCTGGAAGTGGAGCACATCGGTTACGTTCTGGTGACATCCTTCGATTCGGACGCCTGCGGTATAGGCGGGGTTTCTCACGCCGCCGCAGCGGACGATGAAGGTGGTACCGTTCGGGTGATGCCAGGGGTATTGTACTTCGGCATGGCTTCCTGCAACCATTTTTTCCACGGCTTCGGCTACGAGTCCGTAGGAGCCTTCATCGATGTGGTCGTACCAGGCATGGTAAGTTTCTTCGGGGGATATCTGGTGGTCGAGTCCGATT